>NZ_MAKD01000077.1:0-36445 GCF_001691235.1 Vibrio sp. ZF57
TATTCATCAACGAGTGCCCACACAGATTGATAGGTTTAAATTGTTAAAGAGCTTAACTTCTTGAGCGTTCCTTTTAAGTAAGGAGCCTCTCGAAGTGGACGGCCATTCTAGCGAATTAACATTCAGTGTCAAACACTTTTTGAAAATTAATTTTTTGTCGCTTTCCGTCTTACTGATTCTTGCTGAAGCCTTGTGGCGTCTGCCGTCTCAGTGGTGTCGCATTATAGGGAACCCTCTCAGCTTAGCAACTACTTTTTCATGAAAAATGAATAAATAGGGGTTAACTGCCTAATAGTTCACCTAAACGTAAAAAAGAGAGCATTTCTGCTCTCTTTTTGCTCAAAATCTAAGGGTATTGTTAGATAAATGCGTAAGCATCAGCGTACATATGGTCACGCTTTGCTTCTTTATTCTGAGTAAATAGGTCTCTTGCAGCGCCCGCCATTTCAAAACGACCTGCAATATAGATATCGAAATCAGCTAATGATTCGAAACTTTGCATAACAGCCTCAAGCACATTACCTGTTTGGCCATGCCAAACTTCCGGTGCTTCTTCTACTACCGGTACAAAGTGCACATTGCTATGCTTTTCTGCAATGCCAACCAACTCTTCTTTAGCATATAACTGGCACTCATCTTTTGCGCCCCAGTATAGGTAGATCTCTTTCGAGCTATTTTGCGCGATGCAGTGATCAAGAATAGAGCGCACGTAGCTGAAACCCGTGCCACCAGCAATAAGTAATAGAGGGCGATCGCTTTCTTCTTTGATCCAAGCATCTCCGTGTGGAGCATCAATCGCAATATCGCCATCTTCAGCTTGTGCCTTCTTCATCGCTTCAACCACTTCTAGTGCGTAAGCGTTGTGCTCGGCAGCACCAATGTGCAGCTCAAGCTCACCTTCGTGGCGGCAAGGGCTACTTGCGATAGAGAATGGGCGCTTATCTTTCTCGCCCATTTCAACCATCAGGTACTGGCCCGCTTTAAAAGCGACCGGTGTTTCTGGGTGAAGTAGGATTTGGTAAGTATTACAAGCCAAAGGCTCGATAGACTTCACTTTACATTTAATAGTCATGTTCTTCCTCTTACTAACCCTTAATCGGCAAAGGTTAGAACTAAATTACTTTCTGCAAATGCTTGGCAAGCAAAAATCCAGCCTTGTTGCTGCTCTTTCTCTGTGAGCATGGGTTCAAGGTGGTAACTCACTTGCCCTTCTAATTTTTTGCACATACACATTGCGCATGCGCCAACTTGGCAACGGTTTGGGAAATAGATATCGCTGTTGAGCGCAGCATCCAAGACCGTTTGCCCTTTTTCTACTGTGAAACTGATGTTTTCTGGGTATAAGACTACTTGGTAGCTCATGAAATTCCTAGCTGTTCCCAGATGCTATCAATCTTTTTCACAACATCAGGATCTTTTGTGATTGGTACACCCCACTCACGCAGGCATTCACCTTCCCACTTATTGGTCGCATCGAGACCCATTTTTGAGTGTCCAGTTTCGTTCTGCAGGAATAACGTATCTCTCGCCGGATCCATTCTTGTCGTTACAGCCCAAATGATGTCATTCCAATCACTCACATTGACATCGCCATCACACACGATAACAAACTTGTTCTCATCAAATTGAGACCAAACCGCTTCCATGATTTTCTTACCATTACCGGCAGCTTGCTTATCAATAGACACCACAACCATGCTGGCATTGTCGTTTTGCAGGTGAACATCAATAATTTCAGGATGAACCTTGGTTAACTCAGCCAAGCTACCCTCAATATGTTCACTATTTACAGGTGCTGTTTGGACATCTGGCGATAACGCTAACTCTGCGTCCCACTTCTTAGTAATATCTAGACCCATCTTAGAACCTAACCCAACCACGGGTGAGGCAAAATCCAATGAATCGATCGGCGTGTTCTCTATCATCAGGCTATCGCGTGACGGATCCATATGTTCGCACATCGCTGCGGTTACTTGAGACCAATCACGTGCATTCACATCTTCATCACACACCAATACAAATTTGGTGTACATGAATTGGCGTAAGAAAGACCATACACCCATCATCACTCGCTTAGCGTGACCTGGGTATTGCTTCTTCATGGTCACGACTGCCATTCGGTACGAACAACCTTCAGGCGGTAGATAGAAATCTTCAATCTCTGGGAACTGCTTTTGAAGAATAGGCACAAACACTTCATTTAGCGCAACACCCAATACCGCTGGCTCATCAGGTGGACGGCCAGTATAGGTGCTGTGATAGATAGGGTTCTCGCGCATGGTTACATGAGTAATAGTAAACACATGGTGCTTTTCTTTCTCGTTGTAGTAACCAGTATGATCTCCGTAAGGCCCTTCATCTGCGAATTCATTCGGGTCGATGTAACCTTCCATCACGATTTCTGCACTTGCGGGAACTTCTAAGTCGTTGCTGATTGATTTAACGACCTCAGTTTTACTACCACGTAGTAAGCCTGCAAACGCGTACTCAGATAAACTATCCGGCACTGGCGTAACCGCACCAAGAATGGTGGCAGGATCAGCACCAAACGCTACCGATACTGGGAATGGTTTCCCAGGGTTAGTTTCCATCCAATCACGCAGATCCAATGCTCCACCACGGTGGGCTAACCAACGCATGATGATTTTATTCTTGCCGATCTTCTGCTGACGATAGATACCTAAGTTTTGGCGTTTCTTGTTTGGACCACGAGTAACCGTTAAACCCCATGTTAGCAATGGCGCGACATCATCAGCCCAACAGCTCATCACAGGGATTTTATCTAGGTCGACGTCATCGCCTTGCCATACCACTTGTTGGCAAGCCGCTTTGCGAAGGCGTTTAGCTGGCATGTTTAAGACTTGCTTAAACACAGGTAGTTTATCAAGAGCGTCTTTAAAGCCTTTTGGTGGCTCAGGTTCTTTTAGGTAAGCAAGCAACTTGCCCACTTCACGCAGTTCTTTGACTTCTTGACGTCCCATACCAATAGCAACCCGATTAGGTGTACCAAATAGATTGGTCAAAACGGGCATGTCATAGCCTACTGGATTTTCAAACAAAAGAGCCGGGCCACCAGCACGTAGAGTACGGTCGCTAATCTCGGTCATTTCGTAGTCTGGATCGACTGGGTGAGAAATGCGTTTCAACTGACCAATACTTTCAAGATGGTCGATAAAATCACGTAAATCTTTAAAACTCATAGGACTTCTACATGCTGATTATTCTGCGCTCAGTATATCAAAAAGGGTGACGCTGAGGTCCCCCTTTTTAGTGTGGTTATTGAGAGGCAAAATCCACTTTACGGTAATGCTTGCTCGATCAAAGAACTCTTCACCTGAGGGTTATCATTGACGAGATCTTGCAACCATCGCGTATGACCTTGTTTGGCGAGTTCACGCGCAACTAATGGTGCTTCATCAGCAATCGCCATCCTAGAGACAAGGAACAGCTTCACCTCTTCTGATAACGGGTTAACTTTGGTAAGCAAAGTAATCGCTTCATCTTTCAAACGCGGGTTCTTAGTCGCTGCCATCACCTGTTCAAGCGCGAACGTTTGTTTGGTTTCAGCAAGGCGAACTAGCTCAGCTTGGCTATGATAATCGGCCTTCATTCGCCATAGAATTTTGTAAACCTCTGGGTCTTCGCTCACTTGCGCTAATCGAACCACCACCTCAGTAGAAGGTAACCAACTAACAATAGAAGATGCGGTGAGTTGCTTAGTTAGGTAATCAACCGCTTCAGGAGACAAACTGTCTAGCTCTCTAATGAGCAACGCTTCTCGCGTTTGAACTTGATGTTCAGATCCAGATAACCACTCTTTTAGGTCGAGTTCCTGTTTCTCTGCATCTAGCACAAATACCAATGTCTTCTGATCTTGACGCCATTGTTTAATAAGGCGATTAGCAATTGAAGGGTAATTAAAGGCAGGTACCGTAAACTCATAGCCATCGCCACGTTCTAAGACTTGATAAGTGGGCGTGATAGCAAGTTGCTGCTCGATGAAGATAGACATCTTGGGTGTGAGTACGATTTTTTGCTGTTCAAGCTTCTTCAAGAGTTGGTAACGAGCCACCTCTTGCTGGGGAAATGTCAGGCGCTCAAGCGCAAAGCGTAGCGAATTGACTTCGTCACGTACGACAAGCTCTAGTAGTTCAGCAGTTTTCAGTTTTACTTGATCATTCTCAAGCCAAGACTCTACTGTAAGTGGAGACATCTCGGTGGCATAGCTCATACCAACCGGTGAAAATAACAGTGAAGTAGACAGGAGTAATGATGACAACAGTCCATGTTGCATTTTAACGTCCTTGTAACACTTTTGCTCATTCTGCAAGCTGGCGCTACAAAATGCAAATAAAAAGCGCCACCCGAGGGCAGCGCTTATTAAATACGATCAGCTAATCAATATTACTGACGACGCATTGCGTCAAAGAACTCATCGTTCGTTTTCGTCATTGCTAGCTTGTCGATAAGGAATTCCATTGCGTCGATTTCGCCCATTGGGTGAACAATCTTACGCAGGATCCACATCTTCTGTAGTTCATCGTTCTTGGTAAGAAGCTCTTCACGACGAGTACCAGAGCGGTTGAAATCAATCGCTGGGAATACGCGTTTTTCAGCAATCTTACGGTTAAGGTGCAGTTCCATGTTACCTGTACCTTTGAATTCTTCGTAGATAACTTCATCCATCTTAGAACCAGTATCAACCAGTGCTGTTGCGATGATCGTTAAGCTACCGCCTTCTTCTACGTTACGTGCCGCACCGAAGAAACGCTTTGGACGATGTAGAGCATTCGCATCAACACCACCAGTAAGAACTTTACCTGATGAAGGAATCACAGTGTTGTAAGCACGAGCTAGACGAGTAATAGAATCCAGTAGGATAACTACATCTTTCTTGTGTTCAACAAGGCGCTTCGCTTTCTCGATAACCATTTCTGCAACTTGTACGTGGCGAGATGCTGGCTCATCGAATGTTGAAGCAACTACTTCGCCTTTAACTAGACGCTGCATTTCTGTTACTTCTTCTGGACGCTCATCGATAAGTAGAACCATTAGTTCACACTCAGGATGGTTACGTGCAATGCTTTGAGCAATGTTTTGCAGAAGCATTGTCTTACCCGCTTTAGGCGGAGCAACAATCAGACCACGCTGACCTTTACCAATTGGAGATGCAAGGTCAAGAATACGAGCCGTAATATCTTCAGTCGCACCATTACCCGCTTCCATCACCATACGTTCGTTAGCGTGAAGAGGAGTAAGGTTTTCGAAAAGAATCTTGTTACGTGCGTTGTCTGGCTTGTCGTAGTTAACCGTGTTTACTTTAAGCAGTGCAAAGTAACGCTCACCGTCTTTAGGTGGACGGATTTTACCGCCAATAGAGTCACCTGTACGTAGGTTAAAACGACGAATTTGGCTTGGTGATACGTAGATATCATCTGGGCCAGCCAGGTATGAACTGTCGGCGCTACGTAGGAAACCAAAACCGTCTTGAAGAATTTCTAGAACACCATCACCAAAGATGTCTTCACCACTTTTTGCATGCGCTTTAAGGATGGAGAAGATAATGTCTTGTTTTCTTAGGCGAGCTTGATTTTCAAGACCTAAGCTTTCGCTAAGTTTAACAAGCTCAGACACAGGTCTGTTCTTCAGTTCAGTAAGATTCATAGTGGTGGAAGTTTGTTTAGTCAAAATAGGATCTGTTTTCTTAAGTTAAGAAGGATTTGGTCACAGGATCGACCAAGAAGAGAAATTCGTTCAATTAACGTGCGATAAATTAGCACTAAAACTAAGACTAGTCCATAGCTTAGAAAAAACAAAACCGCGCATTTGTTAACTGCACGGTTTCTTTTCAAATGCTGACCTGATTAAAGGTTAGCGTCTAAGAACTCTTTAAGTTGAGTTTTAGATAATGCACCAACTTTAGTCGCTGCTACGCCGCCATCTTTGAAAAGAAGTAGCGTTGGAATACCGCGAATACCAAACTTTGGTGGAGTACCAGCATTTTGGTCGATATTTAATTTACCGATTGTGAGCTTGCCTTCGTACTCGTCTGCGATTTCATCAAGAATCGGCGCAATCATTTTACATGGACCACACCATTCTGCCCAAAAATCAACAAGAACAGGGCCTGCAGCATTGATTACATCGTTATCAAAACCGTCATCAGTTAGCTGCAAAATCTTATCACTCATCTTCCACTCCAATGTATTTTTTAGAACTGGTTGGATGATAACCAGTAAATAGATGCCCTATTGGAATGTATTTACTTTCGTATTGCAAGCTTAAGCTGATATTCTATAGCAATGAAAAAGACGCATATCACAGAGCAAAAGTTCGCCGACTTGGATTTACTTCCGCAAGTCATTGAAGGATTGGAGAAAAAAGGGTTCGATTATTGTACCCCTATCCAAGCCTTGGCGCTCCCGGTACTGCTCACCGGCCAAGACATTGCAGGCCAGGCCCAAACGGGTACTGGTAAAACGCTTGCGTTTCTTACTGCTACTTTTAACCACCTGCTAAAAACATCTGAGCATGAAGGGCGTAAGCCTAACCAGCCACGTGCGATTATTATGGCACCAACGCGTGAACTCGCGATTCAGATCTACAACGATGCTGACTCTCTGGTTGAAAGCACAGGTATCAAGGCAGCACTTGCTTACGGTGGCGAAAGCTACGACAAGCAACTAGGTAAAATCGAAGAAGGCGCAGATATCTTAATTGGTACGACTGGCCGCATCATCGATTTCTACAAGCAGAAGGTATTTAACCTTAACCACATTCAAGCTGTTGTTCTTGACGAAGCTGATCGCATGTTCGATCTTGGTTTCATCAAAGACATCCGCTTCTTGTTCCGCCGTATGCCTGAGCCAAAAGATCGCCTGAACATGCTGTTCTCTGCGACATTGTCTTACCGCGTACAAGAGCTAGCGTTCGAACACATGCACAACCCAGAGCATGTTGTTGTTGAGCCAGAGCGTAAAACAGGTCACCGCATTCAGGAAGAACTGTTCTACCCATCAAACGAACACAAAATGGCACTGCTGCAGACTCTAGTTGAAGAAGAGTGGCCAGAGCGCGCTATCATCTTCGCTAACACTAAGCACAAATGTGAGTCTGTTTGGGGTCACCTAGCTGCAGATGGTCACCGTGTTGGCCTGCTAACTGGCGATGTTCCTCAGAAGAAACGTGAAAAGATTCTTGAGCAATTCACTAAAGGTGATGTTGACCTGCTTGTCGCAACCGACGTTGCAGCACGTGGTCTACACATTCCTCAAGTAACACACGTATTCAACTTCGACCTACCTGATGACTGTGAAGATTACGTTCACCGTATCGGCCGTACAGGTCGTGCTGGTGCAAGTGGTCACTCGATCAGCTTTGCTTGTGAAGATTACGCAATCAACTTGCCACCAATCGAAGAATACATTGAGCACGCGATCCCTGTGTCTGACTACGATGCTTCTGCACTGCTAGAAGATCTACCAGCACCATTGCGCTTACGTACACGTAACCCGCAACAACGCCGCTCAAACAACAATGGCCCACGCAACGGGAACCGTAAACCAAACCAGAACCGTCGCCCACGCCAACCGCGTCATAACAAGGAAGCTTAGTCGCTTATGAGTCAAACAGTGTCACCCCCGCTTTACGCTGCAATCGACCTCGGGTCGAACAGTTTTCATATGCTCGTTGTGCGTCATATCGATGGCAGCGTACAAACCATGGCTAAAATTAAGCGCAAAGTGCGTTTAGCTGCAGGCTTAGATGAAAATAATGCGCTCAGTACAGAAGCCATGCAGCGCGGTTGGGACTGTTTGAGTCTCTTTGCAGAGCGACTTCAAGATATTCCGAAAGAAAATATCCGCATTGTCGGTACAGCGACCCTACGTACTGCTATCAATGTGGATATATTTCTAGAGAAAGCGAACCAGATCCTTGGTTACGACATCAATGTTATCTCCGGAGAAGAAGAAGCTGCGACTATCTATAAAGGCGTAGCACACACTTCTGGTGGCAGCGGCCGCCGACTGGTTGTTGATATTGGTGGCGCAAGCACCGAGATGATCATTGGTGAAGGCTTCTCAGCGAAAGCACTAACCAGCCTAAAGATGGGCTGTGTTACTTGGCTTGAGCGCCACTTTAAAAACCGCCAATTAACCGCTACCAACTTTAACAACGCCATTGAAGCGGCGAAGTCGACGTTGGCTCCTATCCTAGATAGCTACACTGATATCGGATGGGATGTGTGTGTGGGCGCCAGCGGTACCGTTCAAGCACTGCAAGAGATCATGTTGGCGCAAGGCATGGATGAAGTGATTACTCATGCCAAACTTAAGCGTCTACAGAAACAAGCGATGATTACTGAGCGCTTGGAAGAGCTAGAAATCGAAGGACTTACCCTTGAACGCGCATTAGTGTTCCCGAGTGGCCTTTCCATTCTTATTGCTATTTTTGAGTTGCTTGAAATAGATTCAATGACACTCGCAGGCGGCGCACTCCGTGAAGGCCTAGCCTACGAGATGGTTGATGAGCTTCGCCAAGAAGATATCCGAGCGCGTACCATTAAGAGTGTTCAATCACGCTACCAAATGGACGTAAGCTACGGTGAACAAGTTGCTGTAGTCGCACAAACGCTGCTAGACCAAGCGGGCGCCGAAGCGTGGGTTTCAGAACCTCAAGCTGGTGTGCTATTGCAAACGGCAGCTAAGCTTCACGAGATTGGTTTAACCATCGATTTCAAAAAAGGCGGTGAGCACAGCGCTTATCTGCTGCAAAACTTAGACCTACCTGGCTTTACTCGAGCGCAAAAGCACTACTTGGGTGAGTTAACTCGTCGCTACCGTGAACAGTTAACCTCATTACCAGAGCAACACGCTATCTCAGGCACCAGCAGCAAGCGTATTTTACGTATTCTGCGTTTGGCTATTTTGTTAACTCACCGTCGTAACCCAGCGCTAGAGCCTGAGTTCAAACTGACGACGAATGACAACAATCTAACCCTAACGCTTTCTAAGCAATGGTTAGCTGACAATCCGCTGACCGCTGCAGAGCTAGAGATCGAGTCGAATAGACAAACCGATATTGGCTGGCCATTGAATATTAAATGCCTCTGATATTAGTATCTGACGCTAGAAATTAAAAAAAGCCCAAGTTAGTAGACTAACTTGGGCTTTTTCTTATCGCTGCATTAATGCTTTGTGTTACAAATCTCAAACTTAAGCGTTCACGCCTGTCGCTTTAAAGTCAGGGTTCACTGCGGTTAGCTTTCTAACAATGTAGTTAAGAAGCACGCCGTACATAGGCACGAACAAGCCTAAGCTGATGATAAGTTTGAATCCGTAATCGACTAAGGCAATCTCAGTCCAATGCTCGGCCATAAATGGATCTGGGCTTTGGTAGAAAGCAATCGCAAAGAATGCGATGGTATCAATGGCATTACCGAATAACGTTGAGCATGTTGGGGCTACCCACCACTGTTTAAGCTGACGTAGGCGGTTAAAAACATGTACATCCAAGATCTGACCCAGTAAATAAGCCATGAAGCTCGCCGCGGCGATACGTGCAACAAACAAGTTGAACTCACCTAGTTGGCTAAAGCCTTGGAATGAACCTTCAAAGAACACCACTGACAAGAAATAAGAAACGGCCAGAGCTGGTAGCATCACTAAGAAAATGATTTTACGGGCAAGCTGCGCGCCAAAAATGCGTACGGTCAGATCGGTCGCTAGGAAGATAAACGGGAAAGTGAAAGCACCCCAAGTGGTGTGCATACCGAAGACGGTAAAAGGTAGCTGAACCAGATAGTTGCTTGACGCAATAATCACCAAATGGAACAAAACTAATAGTGCTAAGGCTTTGCGCTGTTGCGCAGGGGTAAAGTTACTCATGCTGTACCTTTTTAGTTTGGTTTGGGGGTGAGGGAACCCAAATCGAGTCATTTCTTCGAATAATCCAAGAAAGCTCTTACCAATAATGTGAATTAAAAAATGTATCTAAAAATTGCTCTGCTGAGCGGCGGGCGATTATACATTAATCAATATTGGCTGCAACGGTGAGAACAAACGCAAACGTTTATTCTCACTTTTATTGGTGAATAGCTCTAGAAGCTGTGTTTTAGAAGAGATGCCAAAAGTTAAAAACCGCGCTTGAAAAGCGTCGCGAGATAATCAAACTCTTCTCGGCTTTCTTCAGCGTTTAACGACTCAAACCAAATTGATTCACTGTAATGTTCGGACTTTAAGAACATTCGGCAATCTTCAAAATCAATCAACCAAGAATGCATATCGGCGTCCCATTGCTTTTCAACAACTGACGCTGACAACAACGCCACCAGCTTTTCACCTAGCACTTCATAAGAATCAAAATCAAAATCAAAACTTGGAGACGTAATCAATAAACGCCCTTCCTCAGCTAAATACTCTCTTAAGCCAAATTCTGTTTGTGTTGTCATGTCCCTATCAACCTTATTCTTTTTCTATTAGTTAGACGTTTCTCGCAAACTAGCCGTGTGTGGTGATGTGTTCTTGAATCAGATCTAGGAATGGGTCTGCGTACTTATCGAGTTTACGTTGACCGACACCGTTGACTGCCAGCATTTCTCCGTATGAAGTAGGTAGTATTTCAGCCATATCAATCAAGGTCGCGTCACTGAATACCACATATGGTGGCAAGCCATCTTCATCAGCAATCGACTTACGCAGCTTACGCAGTTTCGCAAACAGCTTCTTATCGTAATTCTTGCTGCTTAACTTATCGGACTTAGCATTACGCACCGCTGTATCTAAACGAGGAACAGCCAATTCCAAAGACATCTCACCGCGCAGCAGCGGGCGGGCTTCTTCTGTTAGCTGTAAAGTTGAGTTACGAGTGATGTTCTGGAACAGCAAGCCTTTATGAATCAGCTGACGGAAGATACTGATCCAGTAATCATGACTGTGATCGCGGCCAATACCGTAGGTAGATAGCTTATCGTGACCATTATCGCGGACACGGATGTTCTGCATGCCTCGCATTACTTCGACCACGTAGCCCATACCAAATGACTGATTCACACGGTACACACAAGACAACGCCTTCTGTGCTTCTTGGGTCGCGTCAAAGTGTTTTGGTGGATCTAAGCAGATATCGCAGTTGCCACATTGCTTCTCGCGATATTCGCCAAAATAGTTAAGCAGAACCTGACGACGACACGTTTGCGCTTCAGCAAAGGCACTCATCGCATTCAGCTTGTGCATCTCAACTTGTTTCTGTGGGCCTTCTTCTTTCTCATCTAGCATACGACGCAGCCAACCCATATCAGCCGGGTCAAACAACATCATCGCTTCAGCAGGCAAACCATCACGACCTGCACGGCCTGTCTCTTGATAGTAAGACTCGATATTACGTGGAATATCAAAGTGCACCACGAAACGTACGTTGGGTTTGTTGATGCCCATACCGAAAGCCACAGTCGCGACCACGATCTGAATATCATCGCGTTGAAAGGCTTCTTGAACGTAAGCACGCTCATCGGTGTCCATACCAGCGTGATAACCCGCGGCGCGAATACCGTTATTGCACAGCTTCTCGGTCACCATCTCCACTTTCTTACGGCTACCACAGTAGATGATGCCGCAATTGCCCTTTTGTGTTTCTAGGTAGCGAACCACCTGTGACACGGGTTTGTGCTTCTCAACCAAGTTGTAGCGAATATTAGGGCGATCAAAGCTGCCTAAGTAAGTATGCGGGTCCAGGAGCTGTAAGCGCGAGATAATATCTTTGCGCGTCGCATCATCAGCGGTTGCTGTGAGCGCCATGTAAGGCACATGCGGGAAATACTGTTTAAGCTGACCTAATGATGCGTATTCAGGGCGGAAGTCGTGACCCCATTGAGAGATACAGTGCGCTTCATCGACTGCAATCATCGAAAGCGGTAAACCTTGAAGACGCTCGATAAAATCACGCATCAACACACGCTCTGGTGACACATACACCATTTTCAGCTGACCTGAGTTCATACGATTGAACACATTCAGCAATTGGTCACGTGGCATTGAAGAGTTAATACACTCAGCGGCAACACCATTGGCCTTCAATTGGTCGACTTGGTCTTTCATCAACGAGATCAGCGGTGAGATAACCAGAGTCAGCCCTTCACGAACCAAAGCCGGAATTTGGTAACACAGAGATTTACCACCACCGGTTGGCATAATCACCAAGCTGTCTTTGCCTTCAACGGCCAAATCAATGACCTCTTGCTGACCATCGCGAAAGCTTTGATAGCCGAACACATCTTGCAAGATGGTTTGCGCATCATTCGCGGGAGTTGGTATTTGCTCAGCAATCAGAGTGGCGGTCATTGTGGTTCCTAATCGAGGTATGAAATCAGCAAGCATCTTCGGCAAGCAAGTCGCACATTGTAGAGGGGAACGCTGGCGAATTAAACCGCAAATTGTTAGGTGAAAAGGGTTATCGCTCCTATACTGACCAACTCTCTTATAAATCTTATTAATAAGCACTCAGTGCTAGAGAAAGATGCATGACACAGGAAGAACAACAACGTACGCGCCAAGGAGTTTTGCTTGCCGTCGGCGCTTACACAATGTGGGGTATCGCCCCTATATATTTCAAATCTTTAAGTGACGTTTCCCCGTTAGAGATCCTCAGCCACCGTGTAGTATGGT
Organism: Vibrio sp. ZF57; assembly: GCF_001691235.1. Lineage (NCBI taxonomy): Bacteria > Pseudomonadati > Pseudomonadota > Gammaproteobacteria > Vibrionales > Vibrionaceae > Vibrio > Vibrio sp. ZF57. The sequence continues at coordinate 12,663 of NZ_MAKD01000077.1, forward strand.
CCTTTTTCCTACTCGCTTTCTTACTACACATTGGCCGCAGCTGGCGTAAAGTTCGTGACACCCTGACCTCAAAACCAAAAATGCTCTATTTGGTAGCGACGTCTATTTTGGTGGGTGCAAATTGGCTGATCTTTATCTGGGCGGTGAACTCCAATCACATGCTCGATGCCAGTTTGGGGTATTACATCAACCCGCTGATTAACGTATTGCTCGGAATGCTCTTCCTCGGTGAGCGCTTACGTAAGCTGCAATGGTTTGCTGTAGCTCTTGCTGCGATTGGCGTATTAATCCAATTGATTGCCTTCGGCTCAGTACCGATCGTCGCCATTGCCCTAGCCTTTAGCTTTGGTTTTTATGGCTTGCTGCGTAAGAAAGTCAGCTTAGAAGCGCAAACGGGTCTGTTCATTGAAACTCTGGTGATGCTGCCTCTCGCCGCAACCTACTTACTGTTTATTGCCGATAGCCCGACCTCAAACTTATCGATGAACCCGATGCAACTCAACCTGTTATTGGTTGCTGCCGGTGTGATCACCACGGTTCCATTACTGTGTTTTACTGGTGCTGCAACTCGCTTGAAGCTATCGACACTCGGTTTCTTCCAGTACATCGGTCCAAGTTTGATGTTCTTACTGGCGGTTCTGATTTACGGTGAAGCCTTTACCTCAGATAAAGCGATTACCTTTGCTTTCATATGGGGAGCACTGGTTATTTTCAGCTTTGATGGCCTGCGTAACAACAAGAAGAACAAACGCGCTAAACAGTGATACTGATCGTTTTTTACAAGACAATCCCTTAATACGCAGATAAGCTTGGTTGAATTGATGACTATTTGACCAAGCTTTTTTGTACCATGGATAAAGTCCACTACTACTCTACCCCAACAGAAGATATCAGCCTGATCCAAGCTCAATACCAAGAGTTTGCCTTTCAACGCCACTATCATTTGGACTTTCACATCGGCTTAATTACCCAAGGGCAGCAAAAGTTCGCCTACAAAGGGACGAGCCACCATGTCGGTGCAGGCCAAGTTGTTATCATGCCACCTGATGAGCTGCATGATGGGCACTCCAAACTCGATTCAGGTTATCAAGTCAGTGTGTTTGCAGTTTCTCCTCAATGGTTTCAAGATCTTGCCGATCCCAAGCAAAATGGTCACACATTAGGCTTTTCTGAGTTGATCCTCTCCGATCAAGCTGCGTTTTTACAATTACGCAACTTACACGGCCTGTTAATCAATCAAAGCATCAGCCAACTCGCTCAAGATTGCTTACCATTCGAGGGGTTCTCAACGATTGTCGATCGTTATGCAAAATTTGGATCGAAGAGTGACATCAAACTGGGTAATCAATCGATTAATACACTCAAAGACTATTTGATGGCGAATTTGGACCAGCCAGTGCGATTAGAACAACTGTCTGAGCTGTGCGGCTTAACCACAACTCAATTCCAACGCCACTTTAAGAACAGAATGGGCATCACCCCTTACGCGTGGCTGAGCCGTTTACGTATGGAACAGAGCATGCGCCTGATTAAATCTGGGATCTGTGGTACTAAAGTCGCGCACCAAGTAGGCTTCTATGATCAAGCACACTTCTCCAAGGCATTCAAAACCACATTCGGCGTACCACCCTCACAAATCAACTAAGTGTTGATAATTTACAATTGCTCGATTTCAAATCGCGGTAAGCTACGCTCAATACGATTACTTATTTAATAATAGCGGCAACGTTATTGAGAACTGACATGAACGAAGTCACCATACTGATCACCCTCGCCTCTATCCATTTCATCGCTTTGATGAGCCCCGGCCCTGACTTTGCGTTAGTCGTGCAAAATGCGACACGCCACGGCAGACAAACAGGCTTGTACATTGCGCTTGGTTTATCTTGCGGGATCTTACTGCATTCGTTGCTCAGCCTGACGGGAATCAGTTACCTAGTCCACCAGCAACCAACCCTATTTGCCATTATCCAGTTGGCTGGCGGTAGCTACTTGCTGTACTTAGGCTACGGTGCACTTAAAGCAACCTGGCAAATCATTCAGAACCACGATGATGACGACGATACCGTCAATGCCAAAGATCTGATTCTGACCAACAAGCGTCAGGCATTTTCGAAAGGGTTTGCGACCAATATTCTCAACCCAAAAGCTTTGGTGTTCTTTATTAGCTTGATGTCGAGCTTAGTGCCTGCCGACATGTCTCTATCAGGTAAAGGCTTTGCGCTTATTATCTTGTTTGGTCTGTCTCTGTTTTGGTTTTCACTACTGGCGTGGATGCTTTCGACTAAGGCTCTACAGAAGAAACTTAGCGAAGCAACGGTATACATCGATGGCTTATGTGGCGTGGTATTCAGCCTGATTGGCGCGAGTATTCTTTGGCAGTCGCTGTCCGGTTCAATCGCTTAAATTCGAATCAAGATTACAATTCGTTAACAACGCACTGGCTATCTAATCTTTCCGCTGCCAATCTAGCTCTGCATATTAAAAGGAGAAGATCATGCAGTGGAAAACAAAACTAACAACCCTCGCCACTTCTACCCTACTTTTTGCCTCTCACGTCAGTTGGGCAAATCAAGCTGCCGATTCCGTCGCACCCGAACAAAGTAGTGGTTTAGAAACCAAACAACTCGTTAAAGCCAACGATTGGATGGTCACCGCAGCCAACCCTCTTGCAACACAAGCCGGTGCTGATGTACTTGCCCGTGGTGGTAACGCAATTGACGCCATGGTTGCCGTGCAGCTTATGCTTGGCTTAGTGGAACCTCAGTCATCAGGTATTGGTGGCGGCGCGTTCCTTGTCTATTTTGATGGCAAAGACAAACAGCTCAAGACCTACGATGGCCGTGAAACTGCGCCACTTGATGCCACCCCACGTCTATTCCAAGACGAAAACGGACAACCGCTTAAATTCTATGATGCCGTGGTTGGCGGTCGTTCTGTTGCCACGCCGGGCACGGTGCAATTGCTGTGGGACACTCACCAGAAATACGGCAAGCTCGAATGGGCATCACTGATTAAACCTATCGCTCAGTTAGCTGAAGAAGGTTTTACTATCAGCCCACGTTTAGCCACCTTGATCGAAAACGACCAAGAACGTCTGAGCCGCTTTGCGACAACTAAAGCCTACTTCTTCAATGCCGATGGCAGCCCGAAAGCCGCTGGCACGCAACTTAAGAACCCTGAATACGCGGCAACGTTACACGCTATCTCGAAGGATGGTGCTAAAGCTTTCTACCAAGGTGAGATTTCTGCCGACATCATTAACACAGTACAAACAGCGAAAGGTAACCCGGGCGTATTGGCACAGAAAGATTTCGACGCCTATTCGATCAAGCAGCGCGAACCGGTTTGTTCTGCTTATGAAAGCTACGATATTTGCGGAATGGGACCACCAAGTTCAGGTGCGTTAACGGTTGGACAAATCCTTGCAATGACTGAGCAGTTTGACCTCAAATCATGGGGGCCAAACGACGCAAAATCTTGGCAAGTGTTAGCAGACGCTTCTCGCTTAGCCTTTGCAGACCGTGGTATGTACATGGCAGACCAAGATTATGTGCCTATGCCAACCCAAGGGTTAGTGAATACTGACTATTTGCAGGAGCGTGCTCAGTTAATTACCGCAGGTAAGGCATTAGACAGCGCACCTTCAGGCACCCCACCGTGGGATCATGCGATGCAGAGAAGCCAAGATGTTTCTATTGAGTTGCCGTCCACCAGCCACTTCAACATTGTCGATAGTGATGGCAATGTCGTATCGATGACTACCACTATTGAGAATGCCTTTGGCTCACGTTTGATGGTTAGAGGTTTCCTACTCAATAACGAACTAACCGACTTCTCATTCAAGACTCATAACGATGGCAAACCTATCGCGAACCGACTTGAACCGGGTAAGCGCCCACGTTCTTCAATGGCACCGACCATCATCATGCAAGACGATAAACCTTACATGGCAATTGGCTCTCCGGGAGGCAGCCGTATCATCGGTTATGTGGCACAAGCGATCATTGCTCACACCCAATGGGACATGGATATCCAACAAGCGATCAACCAACCACACTTCCTAAATCGCTTCGGTACCTTAGATTTGGAAAAAGGAACATCAGCGGAAAACTTCAAACCTGAGCTAGAAAAGATGGGATTTGAGGTCAACGTTCGCGATCTTAACTCGGGTTTACACGCTATTCGCATCACAAAAGATGGTCTAGAAGGTGCTGCAGACCCTCGCCGTGAAGGTGCAGCTATTGGCCAATAGGGAATAATCCTCCCTTTTTACTCGCAGCCTTGTGCGAGATCTCTCACAAGGCAGTGAGTAAATATCGATATTTGATGACGAAATTAGTCACCCACAAACCGTAACCGATTGAAATTAAACAATACGTACATTTATCATTCAAATAATTATATAGAAATTCGCTTATGCACCATTGCTGATAAATAAGGAATCGGTAATATGAATGGTGTCGGAAGGATGCTGACACGGAACAGGAAACGCCAAGGACTTGGTTATCTTCAGGATGAAGATTCGATTACTCAGGATGAATAATCGGCATGGATAGCGAAATGGACATTGAATGGACGCAATAGTAACTAGGATGGTTGCTACTAAGGAAAGACAATGGACACCTCTGGACGAGGAAAGGACTGAACATCAGGATGATGTAAAGGACACCGCTCAAGGAACAAGTGACGCGCGCTAACGAGGATTGTTGGCAGATCAGGATAAGATCAAGGACACCGCTAGGAAGGCGACGAAAGGAATACGCTGAAGGATAACAGCACACTATCATGGATTTGATGCATGGAGCACACTTAGTAGCCGGATTGCTGCGAGTAAGACTATAGACCCCGATGAGCGCAAGCTCTCGGGGTTTTTCTTTATCTGTCGTTTCACTTATTCCTCTCTCAAACAAATAAATCAAAGACCTTTAATTACAATTCTGACATTTAAAGCATTCACTTCTTAACCACTTCCGAGTAACGTAAGTCTTACTAGGCTCAACTAGTTTCATAACCATAATTAAACTAAGGACAAATTCATGTCACACGTTACCTTCAAAGGCGCTGCTGTACCACTAACAGGCACATTCCCACAAACTGGCGAACAAGCACCAAGCTTTGCACTGACTGCAGGCGACCTTTCTGAACTGACTCTTGCTTATCTTGAAGGCAAGAAAGTGGTTCTAAACATCTTCCCAAGTATCGACACAGCAACTTGTGCAACGAGCGTACGTACGTTCAACGCAAAAGCAGCAGAACTTGAGAACACGGTTGTTGTTTGTATTTCTGCTGACCTACCGTTTGCTGCGGGCCGCTTCTGTGAACTAGAAGGCATTGAAGGCGTTCAACACGCTTCAACTTTCCGTTCTCCTACATTCGCATCAGACTACGGCGTAGCGATCGCTGAAGGCCCACTATCAGGCCTAACAACACGTGCCGTTGTCGTTGTTGATGAAAAAGGTGTGGTGACACACAGCGAGTTGGTTGCAGAGATCACTGAAGAGCCAAACTACGAAGCGGCACTTGCAGCACTGTAAGTCTCACTTTGAGGCAACAATGTCTTCAGCTCGTATTAACCTAATTTAGGTCGGTACAAAGTAATAAAAAGAGCAGCCATTGGCTGCTCTTTCTGTTTTTAATAATGAACGATTTTTAGATACCGAAGTAGCAGATTACAACTGTTCTAAACGAGCGTAAGCCGTTACTAACCACTTGATGCCTTCACCGTTAAACGCGACTTGAACTCGGCTCTGCGGGCCACTTCCCTCGAAGTTGATGATAGTGCCTTCACCAAACTTAGGGTGCTTAACGCGAGAACCCAAACTAAAGCCTGTTTCGTTAAAGTTCTCTTTCACGGCGGTTTGGCTAAAGCGGCCACTGCTAGCAGGACGACTCACTTGCGCTTTCATACGAACCTCATCCAGACAGGTTTCTGGTAGTTCACGAATAAAACGAGATGGCTTGTGGTACTTGTCTTGACCATACAAACGACGCATTTCAGCATAAGTGATGTAGAGCTTCTCCATCGCACGGGTCATACCGACATAGCACAGGCGACGCTCTTCTTCTAAACGCCCCGCTTCTTCGGCCGACATCTGGCTTGGGAACATGCCTTCTTCGACACCCACCATAAACACCATTGGAAACTCTAGGCCTTTAGCACTGTGCAAAGTCATTAACTGAACCGCATCGTCAAACTCATCGGCCTGACCTTCACCCGCTTCCAAAGCTGCGTGAGTTAAGAACGCCGTCAGCATGCTCATCTCATCCGCTTCTTCCGGCTTTTCAAACTGGCGCGTTGCCGTTACCAATTCTTCCAAGTTCTCGATACGTGCCTTCGACTTCTCACCCTTCTCTTGCTCGTACATAGCAAACAGACCCGACGATTTAATCACGTGGTCGGTTTGTTCATGCAGGCTAAGTTCCAACGTGTCATCTTCAAGCGCATTAATCAGCTCGATAAAACGACTTAATGCACCCGCAGCACGACCGGGTAGCACTTGCTCTTCTATCAAAGCAACACTGGCTTCCCACATGGTTGCACCACGATCACGAGCAGCAAGACGAATCGTTTCTAACGTTTTATCACCCAAGCCACGCGTTGGCGTATTAACCACACGTTCAAACGCGGCATCATTACTGCGGTTGCTCATGAGGCGCATGTAGCTCAAGGCGTCTCTGATTTCTTGACGCTCGAAGAATCGCATGCCGCCGTAGATTCGGTAAGGTAGACCACCTTGGATCAAAGCTTCTTCAAGAACACGAGATTGGGCGTTATTACGATAAAGCATCGCGGTATCTTCTAACGCACCGCCTTTCTCTTGCCACTCTTTGATTTTGTTGACCGTGAAACGTGCTTCATCTAGCTCGTTATAAGCTGAGTACACAGAGATTGGCTCGCCATCGTTACCATCGGTCCACAGCTCTTTACCCATACGTTCGGTGTTGTTCGAGATAAGCTCGTTCGACGCCTGCAGAATGGTTTTAGTTGAACGGTAGTTTTGTTCAAGTCGAACCGTCGAAGCTCCTGGGAATTCATCCAAGAACTTCTGAATATTTTCGATCTTCGCACCACGCCAACCATAGATAGATTGGTCATCATCACCTACGATCATCACGCGACAATCTGGGCCAGCCATCATCCGAAGCCAAGCGTATTGGATGTTGTTGGTATCTTGGAATTCATCGACAAGGATATGCTTAAAGCGTGCTTGGTAATGCTCTCGAATGTGTTTCTTATCGCGTAATAGTTCATGCGATCGCAGCAAGATTTCCGCAAAGTCGACCAAACCAGCACGGTCACATGCTTCTTGGTAAGCAGAATAGATCTTTAACCACGTTTGAGTTATTGGATCATGGTAGGCGTCAATGTGACTTGGGCGTAACCCCTCGTCTTTCTTGCCATTGATCCACCAAGAAGCTTGCTTAGCAGGCCACTGCTTTTCATCGAGGTTTTGCGCCTTGATTAAGCGGCGTAGCAAACGAATCTGATCATCAGAATCAATGATCTGGAAATCTTCTGGCAGTTTTGCATCTAGGTAGTGAGCACGAAGGATGCGGTGACAGATACCATGGAAGGTGCCGTTCCACATGCCTGACGAACTACCCATCATCAACTCTTCAATACGACCACGCATCTCTGCTGCCGCTTTGTTGGTGAAGGTAACCGACATAATAGAGAACGGTGATGCTTGCTCTACGCTTTGCAGCCAAGCGATACGATGCACCAACACTCGCGTTTTACCACTGCCTGCACCTGCCAGAATAAGTAGGTTTTCTAAAGGTGCCGCGACCGCCTCACGTTGTTTATCGTTTAGGCCATCGAGTAAAAGCGAAGGATCTATCATTGGATATGCTCACTACTGGGTATTTATACATAAAAGTTGATTATAACCTAAACACTAGGCTGCGTTTAGGATAATAAGAAGAAAAAACAATCAAAAAATAACACCATATAATCAGTAACTTAATAGCTAACACATCATTAATATTGATATTTCTTATAATGTCGTGAAATTATTTCCTAGTTCTTCCTATCCTTTTTAGTAAGCAAGTTAACAATCCATTAACCTGCGATATAAAATACTATTAAGTCCTAGAGGGAATGACTATGAAAAATTCTAATCTTGCTGTTACAGCTGCAATCACAAGTGTACTAGCGTTCGGCGGTGCAGTTCTTACATCAGCACCTGCGGAAGCAGCAGCAAAAGAAAAATGCTACGGCGTGGCAAAAGCTGGCCAAAATGATTGTGCAACCAAAACAAGCTCATGTGCGGGTACAGCAAAAGAAGACAACCAATCCGATGCGTTCGTAGTCGTACCTAAAGGGCTATGTGGCAAATTATCAGGTGGTAACACTCAATCATCATAATTGAGCTGCTTAGTATGGTGAGCTGACATTCAGCTCACCTCCACTTCTTGTTAGGAGAATCGTTGTGACTCAAACTCTTCACCCCTACGCAGGGGTTGGCCTTAGAACACCGCACTTGGACTTCTTTAGCCAAAATCCAGCCTTAGTAAGTTGGTTAGAAGTTCACAGCGAGAACTACTTCTTAGCTCAATCACCGCAACGACAACAACTCAGAGAAATTCGTCACGCACACAACATCAGTTGTCACGGTGTTGGGTTGTCGCTAGGTTCTGTTGAGCGCATCAATCAACATCATCTTGTGCAATTAAAAGAGCTCATTGATGATATCGAACCCTTCTTGGTTTCTGATCATCTCAGTTGGAGTCAGAAAAGTGGTCATTATTTCAATGACTTGCTACCGCTGCCTTACACAGAAGAAGCATTGGAAGTCTTCTGTCGTAATGTCATCGAGGTTCAAGACAGCTTGCAACGCCCGATGTTGATTGAGAACCCATCGAGCTACCTATCCTTCAAGCATTCTACTATTCCTGAGTGGGAGTTTTTGGCTGAGGTACAAAAGCGTACTGAGTGTCGCCTACTGCTCGATTTCAATAATATTTTCGTCTCATCTTTTAATCATGGCTTTAGTTGTGAAGAGTACTTAAACGGAATACCAGCAGACAAAGTTGAAGAGATTCACTTGGCAGGTTTTACCAAAAAGAAGCTTGAACAAGGTGAGATCTGGATAGACACACACAGTAAACCTGTCTGTGACGAAGTGTGGAAACTCTACACTGACTGGGTTGCACAACATGGTTTGCGCCATACCTTGATTGAGTGGGATCTCGATATCCCAGAGCCACAAGTTTTATTGGCTGAAGCAACCAAAGCCAGTGATATCTTGTATCAACACGACAAGTTCAACCAAAGGAGTCGCGCCTCATGAGCCACTCCCTAGCAGAGGTTCAATTGGAGTTTGCTAACGCCCTACGCTATCAAAACAATGGTGAGTACTGCGACATAGTGAGCGACCATTTTACCGATGAACAACGCATCCAGATTTACCGTAATAACTTTGTGATCAGCTTGAGCGAAGTTCTGGCAGCAACCTACCCACTCACTGAAATGTTGGTTGGTGAAGAGTGCTTCCAACAGATGGCTCGTCAACATGTCTTACATTATCCATCGACCTCTGGTGATGTCAGTGGTTACGGTGAACACTTTGAACAGACTATCCAAGCCTTTCCTGCCGTTATTGAGGCTGCACCTTATCTCGGTGAAGTGGCTTTGTATGAATGGCAGAAAGATAGCTTGGTAAGGTTTTCGTCACAAGCACATGTCGACCAGAGACCTCTTTCTTGCCTTGCAGATGTACCACAAGAGCAACAAGGCGCTTTAGTCTTTCATCTCAAAGATTCAATAACACTGATTCATTCTAGTTACACGATTATCGCGCTTGAACACGCCATCTATCAGCAGCAACTTGATGGGCTAGACATCAACCAAGCTGAATTTGGGGTGTTAATCCGAGCTGAGAATTCACAGGTTGAGAGCCATAGTTTGAGTGAAGAGAGCCACCAACTCCTCACTGAATTGCAATCAGGTCGAACACTCTCAGCAATCGATCCTTTATTACTACAACATCTGAATACTGTTATGGCGCTAAACGTCATCTCAGGTTTTTCAATCAATGCCGAATTGGAGGCATAACATGGATAACAACACAGTCACGAACATGATGGCTCAATACGACAGTTTGATTGAGAAATCACAGGCACTTTTTGTTCCAGTGCTTCTACTATTTTGTCGCCTTTGGGTGGCGTGGGTATTCTTTAATTCTGGACTCACCAAGATAGCTACTTGGGATAGCACGCTTTACTTGTTTGAATTGGAATACCAAGTGCCACTGCTACCTTGGGAATTGGCTGCTTACATGGGCACTGCCGCTGAGTTAATTCTACCGATGTTTTTAGCGCTCGGTTTATTAACACGACCTATGGCTGCGGTGTTGTTCGTTTTCAATATCATTGCTGTCGTGTCTTACCCTGTATTGTGGGATCAAGGCTTCTACGATCATCAGCTTTGGGGGTTAATGATTCTTATCGTTGTCGTGTGGGGCGCAGGACCATTCTCACTTGATAGAGTTTTGAAAGCGCAGTTCAGGAATTAAAATAAGTTTTCACCTCTTTTGAACTGCTAAAGCTAAATGCTACAGCCCAAACGCAAGAAACCAATCAATTGAGTGGTTTCTTTTTTAACTGGGATAAGCTTACTTATTTAGAAAAGCTTGTAGCTCTTCAGCAGAGATGCCTTGCTCTGCAAGTTCTTTTGCCAATAGCTGAACCTGCTCACCCTTACGAGACTCTACCACACGCTGAAATTGGTAAATGATATCTCGCAAAGTATCGATTGGAACTTGTTTTGCCGCACTGCGAATACGCTCTTCACTTTGGTTGCCTAGCTCTTTAAGCAGTTTACCAAACATGACCTTTTCAGGTGCATCTTCCATTTGTTCTAAGACGCGCGCCATTTCGTAGGTTGTTAATGACATTACAGTATTTTCCGTTGGGGACTAACGTTTCAATGAGTGACAAATATACCATGTTTTAACGTTTCGAAAACCGCCATTTGTATATTTTGTCACCCTTGTAACTTATGCCTTAGCAAACGTCGTGTGCCAAGACTTACCCGCTTTGCTCGCAAGCACTAATAACGCAGGAACAATCAGGAACATTTGCAGAGCAATCATCACTTGCGACGTTAAATCAAGACGTTGCATGGTACCCACAAGAAGCCCTGAACCGCTCATTTGGAACAAGCCAAGCAGCGCAGCAGCTGTACCCGCACGGTCACCGAAAGGTTCTAGAGCTTTACCTGCCGCAGCACCAAGAATCCAAGCAAAGCCAACTGACGATAAGAAGATCGGTAGCATGAACGCGATTGGAGTAGCGTGCTCAGCAAGCACCAACATAATCACACCCGCTAAGCCCAGCGTCGAGATACCAACCACCAGTGCTTTATAGGTACCAAAACGGTCCATAAATTTAGGTGCAGTAAACGCAGCTGCAATGTTGATGGCCGCATTAACACCAAACCAGAAAGTAAACTCTTTCATGGTTAAGCCAAGGTTCTCCATCAACACAACCGGTGCTGAGGTTACATAAGCGAGGATCACTGCCATCGCCATCAAACATAGAGTTGCGTGGAATAGGAATGAAGGTGTTTTTAATACTGACCAGTAGCGCTCTAGTTTGAACACCGCTACCTTTTCCGTCACCGGGTTCGATTCTTTCATTTGGAAGAATAAGATAGTACCGACAACGACGGCAAAACCCGCCATAAAGCTGAAGTTCGAACGCCAGCCAAATTGATGAGTTAACCAAGCGCCAAGAATCGGTGCCAATGCAGGAATAAAGCAAATAGCACCATTAAGGTAGCTGATCATTCGGCCACTCTTCTCTGGACCAAATAGATCGCGAACCGTTGCAAAGGCAGCTACAGAAGTCGCACAAGCTCCTAAGCCTTGTAGCAGCCGAGCTATTAGCATCATATCAATCGATTGAGCTGCCCACGCCAAGCAAGCACTCAATGCATAGATACTAACACCTCCCAATGCAACGGTTCGACGTCCTAGCTTATCCGCCAAAGGGCCGGCAAATAGTTGGCCGACACCCATGGCAAATAAAAACCAAGTAATCGTATCTTGTGCTAGTGCATGTTCCACGTGAAACGCTGTCGAAATTTGTGGCAGAGCTGGCAGGTAGATATCAATAGCCAAAGGGCTAAAAAGAACCAGCATTGCCAATAAAGCAACCTGCAGTTTACTAGGGGTTGGAAGCGCGTTAGAAGGCACAAGATTCTCCGGATGAGTTAATTTAGGTGCATAATAACCAACTAAAGATATGAACAAAAATGGCATATAATCATTAGCATTATTCCAATAAGGAAACTCACATGAATATCGAGAAACTATCGCGCCTCGACCTCAATCTACTAGTTTGCTTGCAGGTGCTAATGGAAGAGCTGAGTGTTACACGCACTGCACATCGATTGTGCCTGAGCCAGTCAGCGGTGAGTAAATCATTGGCCAAACTTCGCGAACAATTTAATGACCCTCTTTTTACGCGAAGTGCACACGGCCTACGCCCGACACCAAAAGCAGTGTTCCTTAAGCCACGGTTGGAAACACTGATCAATCAACTTGATGTGCTCACCCAACCGGAGACATTCATTCCCAACAACAGTGACCACAGTTTTCACATTGCAGCGGTTGAAAGTGTCTACCCGTTGATTCTTCCTCACTTCTTGCCCGCGATTTTTCGCCAAGCACCGAAGGTAAATATCAACACTCACGCTTGGACGGAGCAAACCTTTAAGAAATTACAGCTTGGTGAACTCGATATCGGACTCACGGGTAAAGACATCGACATCAACGACGCGCGTTTAACCATGTTGCCGCCAGATGATATTTGCGAACAAGAGATCTACCGAGATGCACAGATGTGTGTATTGAGACGTAACCACCCTGCTCTGAGTGGTCAATGGGATCTGGAAACCTACCTTGCACAACGTCATGTACAAGTAAGGTGTGATGGAAACGATCGCTGGCTACTCGATTACAAACTAGCTGACCTTGGTCACCAACGTGATATTGCTATCTCTGTGCCCGACTTCAACAGTGCGGCAAGCCTGTGTACCTACACCGACTTTGTATTTACCGCACCAAGCCACTTCACCCATCTTGTCGCGAAGCAACTCGACTTAGTGGTTGTGCCTCTGCCAATGGAATTTCCACCAATGGCATACACCCTGTTTTGGCACCGTGATAGAGAAAACGACCCAGCCTTAACTTGGTTGCGAGATATCATCAAAGAAAAAACTCTGCACCTCAGATAAAAATGGCGTTCAGCGTTTGCAGCAAACGAACAAAAGCGCTAGCTTATTGACCTAATAAGTCCCCTCGCATTTATATCGACTGTGAGTGTTAACAAGGACCCTAACAATAAGGATAAACACAGATGCACAATATCACTGCGGAACGCGTTACTGCGGTTCGAGCTTGGCTTGAAGCAAACCACTTAGATGCTGTTATCATTCCACATGAAGACGAGTACCTAGGTGAATACGTTCCAGCTCACAACGAGCGACTTCACTGGCTAACCGGTTTCACTGGCTCTGCAGGTGCGGCTGTTATCACTCGCGAAAACGCGGCTATTTTTGTTGATGGTCGCTATACCGTCCAGGTTCGTAAACAAGTACCTGGTGAGCTATTTGAGTATCGCCATCTTATTGAAGAACCGGCTTTAGATTGGATCATCAATTCACTCGCACAAGGCAGTAAAGTTGCATTCGACCCACGTATGCATACGGCGGCTTGGTTGAAAGGCGCACAAGCTAAACTAGCTGATAAAGTAGAACTCACAACACTAGCGGCAAACCCGATTGATGAGCTTTGGTCTGATCGCCCTGAGCCTGTTGTATCTGATGTTCGCCTCATGGCAACCGACGCCGTTGGCCAATCAAGTGAAAGTAAGCGTGAAGAAATTGCAAGCCTACTAAAAGCCAAAGGCACTGATGCCGCTATCCTTACTGAGCTGGATTCAATCTGCTGGTTACTCAACATTCGTGGTTTAGACGTATCTCGTCTGCCGGTTGTGTTATCCAACGCGATCATTCACGCCGATGAAAGCGTCGATTTCTTCTTAGACCCAGCTCGTATCCCTGCTGGTTTTGAAGCGCACGTTGGTAATGGTATTCGTGTTTCTCACCCATCAGAGCTTGAAGCCCGCCTTCAATCTTTAGAGGGTAAGAATGTGTCTGTTGATTCAGGCACGAGCAATGCTTGGTACACGCTTGTTCTACAAAACGCTGGCGCTCACATCATTGAAGCAGCAGACCCATGCCTAATGCCAAAAGCTGCTAAAAACGCAACTGAGATTGCAGGTATGAAAGCGTGTCACATTCGAGATGGCGTGGCGATGGCGAAATTCCTGTCTTGGATTGATGCAGAAGTCGCGCAAGGTAACCTGCACAACGAAGCTGTACTAGCAGACAAAGTACAATCATTCCGCGAGCAAGACCCGACGCTGATGGATCTAAGTTTTGACACCATTTCAGCGGCAGGCGGCAACGCTGCAATGTGTCACTACAACCATGAGAACCAGCCTGAACCAGGTCAGCTAGAACTGAATACTCTGTACCTAGTCGACTCAGGCGGTCAGTACTTAGATGGTACAACCGACATCACTCGTACTATCGCGATTGGCCAACCAAGCGACGAAATGATTCAGCAGTTCACGTTAGCGCTTAAAGGTCACATAGGCATCGCACGAGCTCGCTTCCCACAAGGCACTCGTGGTTTCCAACTGGATATCCTAGCGCGTCAGCACTTATGGGCGGAAGGCTTCGATTACGATCATGGTACTGGTCACGGTGTTGGTCACTTCCTAAGTGTTCATGAAGGCCCACAAAGTATCTCTAAGAAGCTAATCGACGTACCTCTTGTTGAAGGCATGGTGTTATCAAACGAACCGGGTTACTACCGTGCTGATGAGTTTGGTATTCGAATCGAAAACCTAGAGCTCGTGGTTGAACTGCCAACTCAAGGTGATTTTTCAGTACTAACCTTTGAGTCGCTAACACGTTGCCCTATCGATAAGCGCAACATCAATGTTGATTTGCTAACACGACCTGAACTGGCGTGGCTGAACGACTACCATCAGAAAGTATGGAACGATGTTAGCCCATTAGTTGAAGGTGATACGCTGGAATGGCTACGCCAATCAACGACGCCATTAGCTCACGGATAATACTTCGCTAAGCTGTTAGCTGAACCAAAACGAGCTTGCTAGGTTAATAAGTTAAATAGCAAAACGGCTACCCAAAGGTAGCCGTTTTTATTTGCCTGTATCATTACATCGATGTTTCACGTGGAACATCAACCAAGATGCTAGTTAGCCTGAGTAAGCGCTATGCCAATCACGCCACACTGGGTCGAAACCACGCTGTCGGATCATCGAATCAACATCAGCTGCACTTCTCTCATCGCTAATCTCAAACTGCTCGAGTTCTTCCTCACCGGAAGCATAACCACCAGGCTGGGTCTTAGAAGCCGCCGACATACTCGTGATTCCCAATGGCAACACATTGTCACGGAAAGCTGCAGACTCACGAGTCGAGAGAGACAATTCAACCTCAGGGTTTAATAAACGATACGCACAGATAAGTTGAACCAACTGTTTATCACTCATAATCGATTTAGGCTGCAAACCACCCTCACACGGACGAAGACGTGGGAATGAAATCGAGTAACGTGTTTGCCAATAAGTACGCTCAAGATAGTCTAAGTGAGCGGCCACGAAGAAACAGTCGGTACGCCAATCTTCCAAGCCAATCAAAGCGCCAATACCTATCTTATCAATACCCGCTTTTGCCAAACGATCGGGCGTTTCGAGCCGGTATTCAAAATCCATTTTATTGCCACGCAAGTGGTGTTCCGCGTAGGTACTTGGGCTATACGTTTCTTGGTAAACCATCACCGCATCTAAGCCGAGAGTTTTAAGCTCTGCGTAGTCATCTTGATCAAGCGGCTGCACTTCCATCGCAAGATAGTTAAATTGTGCCTTAATATTCGGTAGCACTTCACGGAAGTACTTCATCCCGACCTTGGTTTCATGTTCACCAGTCACCAACAATACACTATCAAACTTCATCTTTTTGATAGCGGCACTTTCAGCATCGATTTCATCTAAAGTAAGTGTGCGACGCTTAATGCGGTTCTCCATTGAGAAACCACAATACGTGCACGCATTCGCACATAAGTTTGAGAGGTACAATGGAATATACAACGACATTGTATTACCGAATCGCTTGCGTGTGAGTGCCAACGATTGTTGCGCCATCTGCTCTAAGTAAGGTTCTGCTGCCGGAGAGATAAGAGCCTTAAAGTCTTCCAAGTCGCGTTTAGGTTTACTCAGAGCGCGCTCAACATCCGCTGCCGTTTTACTGAAGATGGACATACCAATGTCATCCCAGTTGAGCTGTTTAAATCGATCAACAAACGTCATAAGGACACTACTCGTCTAGGAATGAAGTTAGCGGACTAGAAGCAACCGCATGAGACACCTGTCCAGCAAGACCAGAAAGGTAAGCCATACGGCCAGCTTCAACTGCCAGTTTAAAAGCAATCGCCATATCAACGGGTTGTTGAGAAGCCGCAATTGCAGTATTAACTAACACGGCATCCGCGCCCATTTCCATTGCACGAGTAGCATGAGATGGCGCACCAATACCAGCGTCAACAATCACAGGGACGTTCGCTTGGTCGATAATGATCTCTAAGAAGTCTGCCGAAGCGATACCTTTGTTCGACCCAATCGGCGCACCTAGCGGCATAACCGCAGCACAACCCACCTCTTCCAATCGTTTACACAACACTGGGTCAGCATGACAGTAAGGCAACACAACAAAGCCATCTTTAACCATTTGCTCAGCCGCTTTTAATGTCTCAATTGGGTCTGGCATCAAGTACTTTGGATCAGGGTGAATTTCCAGTTTGAGCCAGTTTGTGCCTAGCGCTTCGCGAGCCAAATGCGCAGCAAAGATGGCATCCTTCGCGTTCTTCGCCCCGGAGGTATTTGGTAACAAGTTCACGCCAGCATCAATGATGGGCTGTAAAATATCATCTTGCTCAGAGCGAATATCAACTCTCTTCAACGCCATGGTTGCCAGTTGAGAACCGGAAGCTTCGATAGCACTCGCCATTAAATGTTTATTCGCGAACTTGCCCGTTCCAGTAAAGAGTCGTGATTGAAATGTTTTATCTGCGATAGTTAACATAGTTAGCCTCCTGCAATAGCTTGGAAAAGAGAAATAGCATCGCCTTCATTGACGACCCTTTGTTGCCACTGACTACGCGGGACAACCGCATTATTGATAGCAAAGACACAACCCAGATCGGGTAGTGAAAGCGCTTGGATGATATCCGCTAGAGACGACGATTGTGCAACCTGTTCTGGTTGCTCATTGATAGAGATCGTTATGTTGCTCATTGGGTTTCTTCTTCTAAATAGTTAACTGTAGATGTGCAGCAAACGGGGCATTCACTATCTTGAGTGACACTTAAGTTTTGCCAGTTCATCGTCTGACCATCAAACAGTTTGAGCTGATGTGTTGCAACCTGGAACTCGCCAGTGCTAATACGTTGAATCGCTGCCAGTGCTTGGAGGTTGCCTATGGTGCCAACAACTGGGCCGATGATGCCGCTATCGCTACAACGTGTCGTTTGTGGATGATGACTGAACGGGAACAAACAGTGATAGCACCCTTTCTGCATCTGATAATCAAAGACAATAAACTGACCTTTCCATCCGATCGCAGAACCAGAAACCAAAGGTGTCTTGCTACCAAAACATGCTTGGTTAACCTGCTGACGTGACTCAAAGTTGTCAGTACAATCCAACACCAAATCAGCGAGCATCACCTCAAGCTCAAGCTGGCTCTGAGTCATTCGCCTATTGATGGTTCTCACTTGGTTTCGACCATTAAGCTCAGTCAGTTTTTGCTTCAGAGCTTCGACCTTAGGCGAACCTAACTGGCTTTCCTTGAACGCAACTTGTCGTTGAAGGTTAGACGAATCCACACAATCATCATCAACTAATACGATTTTCCCGATACCGGAAGCCGCAAGATAGAGAGCCGCAGCATTGCCTAAGCCACCACAACCGATGACCAATACATGGCTATCTAATAGATTGCGTTGCCCTTGCTCACCCACTTCAGGAAGTGCGAGTTGTCGTTGATAACGAATGAATTCGAAATCATTCAGCATGACTTAGCTCCTGAGTTACCTCTTTAGCAGCACCTGAAGAACGGTCAGCCATTAATGCTTCGAAGAACTCAATCACTTGTTTTGGGTCTTCGGCTAACGTAATCGCACGTACAACAGCAAGGCTCGATACCCCACAACTCCACACCTGTGCGGCCGTCGACTGGTCAATTCCACCAATCGCAACTGTCGGATAACCGGTGAGTTCTTCTGTGTATGGGATAGTATCAATCAGCTGCTGATAGAGAGATAAACGCACAAGTCCTTGAGGCTTCGATGGCATCTGCTTAGTGGTGGTTGGGAATATATGCCCCAGCGCAATATAGCTTGGGTTGATTTGCACAATGCGTAGCAACTCGTAATAACCATGAGTCGATAGACCGATCTTAATACCAGCTTGGCTCAGTTGAGATAGGTTGGATTCTTCGATGTCCTCTTGCCCCAAATGAACACCAAAAGCATCATGCTTAAGTGCCAATTGCCAATAGTCATTGATAAAAACCTGAGCGTTGTGCTCTCTACCGAGTTCGATAGATCGCGCGATTTGTTGTTCTAAATCTGCTTGCTGTGGGTTCTTAATACGCAGTTGAACTGTGTTAATTCCAAGCTTGAGCAGCCTTTCGATCCACTCAACATCATCAACCACTGGGTATAGTCCTAGGCTACTCTTACTCAATTCCGGGAACGACAGTGATGTTCCTTGGTGCGCCCAACCAACACTAATATCCAGTCGCTCATCTTCGAGAACGGGAATAGGAAAGTTTTGATAGTTTGCTGGCCATGTTCCACGTGAAACACTAGATGCTGCGCGAGCTAAAACCAGTGCATCTTCTAATGGGAATTCCAACGCCAACAAAGTAAGTAACCAAGCAAAGTGGCCACGACTATCTAACTCCTGATGAGCTGGAGTTTCACTCTTGATAGCACGATTAGAATCTAGCTGTGACCAGATATCTAATGCAGCTGAGTCATCTAAGACACCGATATAGATGGTATTCGGAGTTTGTGCCAAGGCATCGCGGACACCAGCTAGCGCCACTGAATGACTGTAATAAACGATATGATCAAGCTCACTTGAGCGACACTCCGCCAATGAATCAACATCATGAGCAAAACCAATAGATAACGCTTGCTGAGCATCAACGATAGAGAAGCATTGAGTTGGGCTTACATCCAACTCAACTGCATCGGTTGCCAAGCCTTGTCGCTTAGCAACCAATAGACAGCTTTGCACCTCTCCCGTTAGCTCAATATTTTGAGATGGGATAAGAATCTTCACTGTCATTATTCCTCTAATTGAGCTTCTTTTGCGCCTACTGCTGGGTGATAAAGTTCAGAGCCAGTATCACGGAACTCTTGTGATTTCTGACGCATCCCTTCCAACGGATTATCAAGCATCTTAATCTCGATAACCTGATCAGCAGCCACTTGTTCAGTGTCTTTCGCGTACTCTCGAACTTCTTGAGAGATCTTCATTGAACAGAATTTAGGTCCACACATAGAGCAGAAGTGAGCAACCTTGCCCGATTCTTGTGGCAGGGTTTCATCGTGGAAAGAACGGGCTGTTTCTGGATCTAAAGCTAGATTAAATTGGTCTTCCCAACGGAATTCAAAACGAGCTTTAGATAATGCATTATCTCGGATTTGTGCGCCCGGATGCCCTTTTGCCAAGTCTGCTGCATGTGCTGCCAGCTTGTAAGTAATCAAGCCAGTCTTCACATCTTCTTTATTTGGTAAGCCCAAATGCTCTTTAGGTGTTACATAACAAAGCATCGCACAGCCGTACCAACCAATCATCGCCGCGCCAATACCAGAGGTAATGTGGTCATAACCCGGTGCAATATCAGTGGTCAGCGGGCCTAACGTATAGAAAGGCGCTTCATGGCAGTGCTCTAACTGCTCATCCATGTTCTCTTTAATAAGATGCATAGGTACATGTCCAGGACCTTCAATGATCACCTGAACATCGTATTCCCAAGCCACTTTAGTTAACTCACCTAGAGTACGTAACTCCGAGAACTGAGCCTCATCATTGGCATCTGCAATAGAGCCAGGACGTAGGCCGTCACCTAGTGACAAAGCCACATCGTACTTCGCACAGATCTCACAGATCTCGCGGAAGTGTGTGTATAGGAAGCTTTCTTGGTGATGTGCAAGACACCATTTCGCGATAATAGAGCCACCACGAGAAACAATACCTGTCACACGCTTAGCCGTCATAGAAACATAACGAAGAAGCAAACCAGCATGGATAGTGAAGTAATCAACGCCCTGCTCCGCTTGTTCAATCAAAGTATCGCGCATCACTTCCCAGTTAAGGTCTTCGGCTACGCCATTCACTTTCTCAAGCGCCTGATACATAGGAACCGTACCAATCGGCACTGGGCTATTACGTAGGATCCATTCACGAGTCTCGTGGATATTACGGCCAGTAGAAAGATCCATTACGGTATCGCCGCCCCAGCGAGTCGACCATACTAGCTTCTCAACTTCTTCTTCAATCGAAGAGCTTACAGAAGAGTTACCGATATTGGCGTTCACTTTCACTAAGAAGTTTCGGCCAATAATCATAGGTTCTGATTCTGGGTGGTTGATGTTTGAAGGGATGATAGCTCGGCCTTCAGCGACCTCTTTACGCACGAACTCAGGGGTAATTTCTTTTGGCAGGTTTGCGCCAAAGTTATGGCCTGGGTGTTGGTGATTAAGCTGTTCATCAGCGAACTTCTGACGCCCCATGTTCTCACGTATCGCAATGTACTCCATCTCAGGAGTGATAATTCCCTGACGAGCATAATGCAGTTGAGTTACACATTGGTCGCCAGTAGCGCGACGAATTCGAGGCAGGTTTCCGTAACGAAGGTCGTCTAGGGTTTCATCTTCTAAACGTTCTTTGGTGTAAACAGAGCTTACATCATCGAGCAATTCCGTATCACCACGCTCTTCAATCCATTGCTCTCGCAACTTAGGAAGGCCACTATAAAGGTCTATTTCATGCGTAGGATCGGTATAAACACCTGAGGTGTCGTAGACATGAATTGGCTCATTAGGTTCGAATACAGGCTCTTTTTTGCTGCCACCAACAAGGCTATCTGCGAGGGATATTTCTCGGACAGGGACTTGAATGTCCGCTCGAGCCCCTTGGATGTAAGCTTTTTTTGAGTTTGGATAAGGTTGTACAGATAAAGAATCAATGAAATTCTTCGCTTCCAGTCTTGCTTGTTTACGACTCGACATAGCATTTTTCCTTGGCTTTTAGCCATTATTTATAGGGATAAAAATGCTTGACGGATAAGATGCTACAAGAGGGATCACAGCAAGAAAATGCAGTTGTGATCTGGAGATAGATCTCTAGAAGGATTCTAGTTAGATATCTACTCTTGTTCCCTTCGCAGGTATTAGCCTGATCAGGTTCAACGGATCCCGAGTTAACGGTCTCAGCCATATGGCACTCCGACAAGTACGATCGAGTATATGAAAACGGCTTGGATAAACCAAGCCGAGTTGTTAACAAATCGTAAGAAAGTTTTAAGACTTTATCAGAAGTTGGAAGCCGATCCATGCGGCTGAAATACTGAGAAACACATTGAGCAGTACATTGAGCCCCATCTTGAAGAACGCACCCTGCTGCATAAGAAGCACGTTATCCATCGAAAACGTAGAAAATGTCGTCAGGGCTCCAAGGAAACCAAGACCGATAATTTGTCTCCACGGCTCCGTCGCAACCATCTCATTTTCAAACGCGGCGATGAGCAATCCCATAATCAAAGAGCCAATTACGTTAACAGTCAGCGTACCGTAAGGAAAACCACGCCCTAACATCACAACGCATAACTCTGAAATCAAGTAACGTGAACAAGCACCAAACGCGCCACCGATGGCGATAAAACCTAGAATAGATAACTGACCCATGAATCCTCCCAAACAATAATCCCTATATTCTAGCTTTAACGCCGATAAAAGCGAGGGTAGAAACTAAGAATGCATGCGCAAATATTAAACGTTACAGGTGTCACTTAACTTCAATATATCCCATCAATCCTGTTTTCATGTGCTCAATTACATGACAGTGGTACATCCAGCGTCCGGGGTTGTCTGCAACAAATGCAGCTTTAGCTCGGCCATTTTTTCCAAGTAACACTGTATCGGTATGGAAAGGCTCTTCAATTTTTTTACCATCAAGTTCCAATACAGTAAATGTATGACCATGAATATGAATCGGGTGATGATATTGAGTGACGTTCTTAAGATCGAATATGTAAGTCTTACCCAACTCTAAAGTCGCCAATGGTTCAGGAATATTGTCTTTGCTCATTCCTTCCCATGCTCTTTTATTTGTTAGCCAAAACTTAGGCATCGATTTTCCATCTTTGGATACAGGAGAAACAGCCCCTTCCCATTCAAATAAAAAGTCGATCTCTTCAGCATTAGCAAGATCTAGGTTGGGCACTGGATTCAATGGTAGTAATGGTAACGAACGTCCTTGAGCAAATGCTGAATCTACGACTTCAAATTCACACAAAGAAAATGGGAAACGCCCCTTCATATGGAGAACGTTAACTCGCTCACCAGCTTTAGGAGCGATCAGTCCGATATCAGCACGCATCCCTGGACCGATTTTATGTTGAGTCAGTTTGTAAGGCGTTTTTACAGGGTTACCATCGATGGCAATCACCCATGCCTCAGCCCCTTCGATAGCAATAGGATAAGTGATCGTATTATCGACATTCGCGATACGCAGTCGAGTCGTTGCGTGCTGCTTTAATTGGTATACAGGTTCATGAACACCATTAACGCTACTCCACTCTCCTGGAGTGCCCATACGAGCACTGAGTCTTGGAATCATTAAGTCTTTCCATTGACCTTGCTTATCGATATGCCAATGTTTAAGCATCAATGCGTGTTCTTCATCGAACCGTATTGGATTACTCTCTTCTACGATAATAAGGCCAACTAAGCCCATACCAAGCTGTTTAACGCTATTCATATGTGGGTGATACCAAAATGTGCCAGCATCTGGCGGCGTAAACTCATAAATGAATGTTTCACCTGGCATGATCGGTGGCTGACTTAAGAAGGGAACTCCGTCCATTTCGATAGGAATTCTTAAGCCATGCCAATGGATAGTCGTCGGCTCTGATAGCTTATTCGTAAAACGAATTGTGACCTTTTCACCCTGTCGACATCGAATCGTCGGAGCTGGGATCTGTCCATTAAAGGCTAAGACATTGGTATCAAATCCCGCTACTAACTCAGCCGTTGAAGGTTCAGCAGTTAAGTCATAAACATACTTTCCTTGCTCATCAGCAGACCGCTTCATTGAACAAGCGGGTAGTACTGTTAATGCAGATATAGCGAGAGATGATTGAATAAACTTACGACGGGAAATATCCATATTTGTTGCCTTTTAGTAATAACGACCAAAATGTAACAAAATATTGAGAATAATTCTCATAAAGAAGTGTGGATTGTGTTGTTAATTGCTTATAAAAGAGACTGAGATAAGTAAGCACTTACATTTCTAAGACAATATTCTATTCAAGGTAGGTAATTATCAATTATACCAATTAAAGTAAAAATGTGATCTAATTAAGATTGATGAATTATTGT
>NZ_MAKD01000078.1:0-62990 GCF_001691235.1 Vibrio sp. ZF57
TTTTTTGTTTCTGATGATAAGTGCTTTGGGCTATCTGATAACTTGGCTAAAAATATCTTTGATTGGTGTTAAGTCTCATTTTTTCTTTTTACTCGTGCCGAATTGGCCATCAGTTTTCAATTTTTAATATAGATCACATATAATAATACAATATTATTTTATTGTTCTGACAACCTACATTATGACGACATAAAGGAAACCCAATAATGAAGCTGTCTTACCTTAGCCTACTGACTGCCAGCCTTTTAGCCGCTCCCGCTCTTGCTTCTAATCACGATATTGGTCAACAGTTCAATCTTGACCCTGCAAAAGCACCAGCACAAAACTTCGATTTATCTAAATGGAAAATTAACTTACCGGAGCTGACGACTGAAGGGTCTAGAAAAGGTAAAACGCTGGAGATTGGTAAAAAGGAACTGTCGAATGTAGACACGCCTTACGTTCACCCTAAATGGTTCTACACGGATGCTGAATCTGGTGCGATGGTGTTTGTGGCTCCGAATACAGCTCCAACGACGCCAAACAGTAAAAACACGCGTAGTGAGCTAAGAGCGATGCTAGCGGATAGCTACTCTGCGCCGAGCAACAACTTCGCGATTTCAAGCCATAAGAACGCGGAAGAGTTTGGCTCTATCGGTGGCCAGATGACGGCAACACTTTCTGTTGATCAGGTGAGCACCAGCGGTAATTATAAGAAAACCGGTGCATTCTCTGTGGTTATTGGTCAAATCCATGGGTCGGATAATGAACCTCTGAAAATTGTTTACCGCAAGTTGCCAGAACATGAGCATGGTTCGTTAACGTGGAACTATGAGTTAAACCCGCCGACAGAGATGAAAAACGCGAAGGATGAAAACGGAAAGAAACTTCGTAAAGACATTCGCCATGATGTATTTGGTCAATACAATCTGAAAAAAGGCAGCTCGGACCCTGCTGATGGCATCAAGCTAGGTGAAGTGTTCTCATACGATGTGAATATCAAAGATAACATCATGCACTTAACCTTTACTAAGAATCCAAACTCAGCCGATCCTATTGTGAAGACGTATGATGTTGATTTGGCTAAGGGTAAGTATCAGGGGCATGATATCGACCTTGGTTATGGACAGGACTGGATGTACTTCAAGGCGGGCGCATACAATCAATGCAACACTAAGAAGTCGAGCTCAGCCTGTGAATGGCGTGGTATGGAAGCGGGTGATTACACTCAAGCGAGCTTCTACCAGTTAGTGCTCAACCAATAATATGGCTGAATCAGTCACCATTTGAACAATATTTAACTGATTAATATCTATTTGAAAAAGACCTTCCACATGAAGGTCTTTTTTTATGGCATCTGGAATAGGGTTGAGGTTTCAATGTGGCGACAAATGCGAGAGTTTCTCAACATTGGAGCCTTAATTGGCAAGGGATCGGTCACTTTTTACCTTTATGTAAAAAGATACGGGAAAAAATAGATTTTTTTTACTTATTCCCTTGAAAACCAGTTTGCAGCCCTTATCTATGGTGCATACGAAAGCAAATTACATTTGCACTTTAATTTTGTGTATTAGGGTTGATTCCCTGATTACCACCCCCACATATGTGGGTATAGCAAAAACTTAATAGAAAATATTTCGGAGATGGCCTGATGGGTAAAATCATTGGTATTGATTTAGGTACTACTAACTCTTGTGTTGCTGTTCTTGACGGCGACAAACCACGCGTAATTGAAAATGCTGAAGGCGAACGCACAACAGCATCAGTAATCGCATACACAGAAGGCGAAACGCTAGTTGGTCAACCTGCAAAACGTCAAGCTGTTACTAACCCTCAAAACACACTGTTCGCTATCAAGCGTCTAATCGGTCGTCGTTTTGAAGATGAAGAAGTTCAACGCGATATCGAAATCATGCCTTTCAACATTGTTAAGGCTGACAACGGTGATGCATGGGTTGAAGCGCAAGGCCAAAAAATGGCTGCTCCTCAAGTATCTGCTGAAGTTCTTAAGAAAATGAAGAAAACAGCTGAAGACTTCCTAGGCGAAGAAGTAACTGGCGCAGTAGTAACTGTTCCTGCTTACTTCAACGATGCTCAACGTCAAGCAACGAAAGATGCTGGCCGTATCGCTGGTCTAGATGTTAAACGTATCATCAACGAACCAACTGCTGCTGCTCTAGCTTACGGCCTAGACAAGCAAGGTGGTGATCGCACTATCGCTGTATACGACCTTGGTGGTGGTACATTCGATATCTCTATCATCGAAATCGATGAAGTAGAAGGCGAGAAGACTTTCGAAGTTCTTTCAACTAACGGTGACACTCACCTTGGTGGTGAAGATTTCGATAACCGCATGATCAACTACCTAGTAGATGAGTTCAAGAAAGAGCAAGGTATCGACCTTAAAGCTGATCCACTAGCAATGCAGCGTGTTAAAGAAGCAGCAGAAAAAGCGAAAATCGAGCTTTCTTCTACTACTCAAACTGACGTAAACCTACCTTACGTTACTGCTGATGCGACTGGCCCTAAGCACATGAACATCAAAGTGACTCGTGCGAAGCTTGAGTCTCTAGTTGAAGACCTAGTTCAACGTTCTCTTGAGCCACTAAAAGTTGCTCTAGCGGATGCTGACCTATCGGTAGGCGAAATCACTGACGTTATCCTAGTTGGTGGTCAAACTCGTATGCCTATGGTTCAAGCTAAAGTAACTGAATTCTTCGGTAAAGAGCCACGTAAAGACGTGAACCCTGACGAAGCTGTTGCAATGGGTGCTGCTGTTCAAGGTGGTGTACTAGCTGGTGACGTTAAAGACGTTCTACTACTAGACGTTACTCCTCTATCTTTCGGTATCGAAACGATGGGCGGCGTGATGACTAAGCTTATCGAGAAAAACACAACTATCCCTACTAAAGCGGATCAAGTGTTCTCTACAGCTGAAGACAACCAAAACGCAGTAACTATCCACGTTCTTCAAGGTGAGCGTAAGCAAGCGACTTACAACAAGTCTCTTGGTCAGTTCAACCTAGAAGGTATCCAACCAGCACCACGTGGCATGCCACAAATCGAAGTAACATTCGACCTAGATGCTGATGGTATCCTGAACGTATCTGCTAAAGATAAAGCAACAGGTAAAGAGCAGAAGATCACTATCCAAGCATCAGGCGGCCTGTCTGAGGAAGAGATCGAAGCAATGGTACAAGAAGCAGAAGCTAACAAAGAAGCGGACAAAAAGTTCGAAGAGCTAGTAACTGCACGTAACCAAGCTGACCAAATGATTCACGGCACTAAGAAGCAAGTAGAAGAAGCTGGTGAAGCTCTACCTGCAGACGAGAAAGCTAAAATCGAAGCGGCTATCACTGCACTAGAAGAAGTTAAGTCTGGTAACGATAAAGAAGCTATCGACGCTAAAGTTCAAGAACTTATGCAAGCAGCTCAAAAGCTAATGGAAATTGCTCAACAGAAAGCTCAAGCTGAACAAGCTGGTGCTGACGCTGGTGAACAACCTAAGCAAGACGACGATGTTGTAGACGCTGAGTTTGAAGAAGTTAAAGAAGACAAAAAATAATTTCGTCGCAGAGTAGCCTGATTTCGTTATCGGAAGTGTCCACCTACTAACGTAGGCTCCGCGCTTCCACTTAGGACTCAAGCTATCTGCTTAGAAATTTGTCTCAAAGACTTATTATTGCGGGCGTCAGAGGTAACTCTCACGCCCGTAAATTTGTATTTAGACTTGTCGATCTAGATAATAGCTTTATTCGGCATTTCAGCCGGCAGAACTTTTATCTAGATTGATACACAGACTACTGAAGTGATCATTCGGTAGTAGCAATTATTTTGGTGACCTAGAACATGTCAAAACGTGATTTTTACGAAGTATTAGGCGTAAGCCGCGATGCATCAGAGCGCGATATTAAAAAAGCGTACAAACGCTTAGCGATGAAATTCCACCCGGACCGTAACCAGGGTGATGAGACCGCAGCAGATAAGTTTAAAGAAGTAAAAGTAGCGTACGAGATCCTAACCGATTCTCAAAAGAAAGCAGCTTACGACCAATACGGTCATGCAGCCTTTGAACAAGGTGGCATGGGCGGCGGCGGTGGTTTCGGCGGCGGTGGCCAAGGTGACTTCGGCGATATCTTCGGTGACGTATTTGGCGACATCTTCGGCGGCGGTCGTCGTGGTGGCGGTCAACAGCGTGCACAACGTGGTTCAGATCTACGTTACAACATGGAACTTTCTCTAGAAGAAGCGGTTCGTGGTGTTTCTAAAGAAATCGAAGTACCAACACTTGTAGAGTGTGATACTTGTGACGGCAGCGGCGCGAAAGCGGGTTCTTCTGCACAAACGTGTGGCACTTGTCATGGCCACGGCCAAGTACAAATGCGCCAAGGTTTCTTTGCGGTTCAACAGACTTGTCCTACTTGTAACGGTAAAGGCAAGATCATCAAAGACCCATGTAACTCATGTCATGGTCAAGGTCGCAAACAGAAGACGAAAACACTTAACGTTAAGATCCCTGCTGGTGTTGATACTGGCGATCGTATTCGTCTATCAGGCGAAGGCGAAGCGGGAGAGCAAGGCGCTCCAGCTGGCGATCTGTACGTACAAGTACACGTAAAAGAGCACAACATCTTCGAACGTGACGGCAACAACCTTTACTGCGAAGTACCAGTAAGCTTCTCTATGGCTGCTCTAGGCGGTGAAGTTGAAGTTCCAACACTGGATGGTCGTGTAAACCTTAAGGTACCAGAAGAGACACAAACGGGCCGTATGTTCCGTATGCGTGGCAAGGGCGTGAAAGGCGTTCGTGGTGGCGGTGTGGGTGATCTAATCGTTAAGCTAGTGGTTGAGACTCCAGTTAAGCTAAGCGCTCGCCAGAAAGAATTACTGCGTGAATTCGAAGAAACCTGTGGTGGTGAAGCGGCAAGCAAGCATAAGCCAAAGTCTGAAGGTTTCTTTAGCGGCGTTAAAAACTTCTTCGATGACCTAACTAAGTAATTAGATTGTTGATACTTTAAGTTGTTGATAAAATTAAAAAACCTGCTCATGTAGCAGGTTTTTTTTGTATCTCAAACCTGGTTCTTTCTCTTTCTCTTTCTCTTCACCTGAAACCCTCATCACACTACATCCAGCAGGCTTCTGGGTATTCGACATTAGCACTGTCGAGAGTGAGCACTTTATGGTTTTGTCCATCGAAGCAGTTGTCTTTATCTTGACCTACTCCCGACTGAGGTGTTGCTGTAATCGTATAGGCAGCAGAAGCCGAACTGGTGACACTGAAAACAAAACGACTCGCTTCGGTATCGCAGATCAAACAATCGCTTCCCGAAACAATACCACTCCAGTCATAACCGCTGTCATAGGCTGCTTCTAGTTCTAATTGAATTCGAGCTATGTCAGCGAGTGCGCTAGTTCGATGTCCAGTCACTACGTGGTTGGTATAGCTCGGATAGGCGATAGCCCCCAAAATCCCAATGATGGCAACCACAATCAATAACTCGATCAATGTCATCCCTTTTACGCGCGTGTTGTTGCTGTTGCATTTATTTTTTCGAATCATCACGAGGACTTCCTTTTCACTTATCTGGCTATTTTTCCTTAGTGTTAGCATGTGCGCAAGGTTGAGTACGGTTGCTCAAGTTATTACATAGGAATTTGGGAAATGACTCGCGGGTTTACGCTATTAGAGCTGCTGATTACTGTAGTGGTGCTTTCAGTGCTACTGGCTGCGGCTGCCCCTAGTTTTAGTTCTTTGTTGGCTTCTTCTAAACTGCAGCGCTTAGCCCCTGAGGTTCATAGTTTTCTTATTACTGCCCGATCAGAAGCGGTCACTCGTAACCAAGAGCTTTATGTTTTGTTCTTGGTTTCAGGTGCCTTAGGTGGAACCGAAAGTTCTGATGGTGATTGGGATATGGTGTTGAGCAGTTCAACATTTTACGTTTCTGATAATGTACTTATGCATCTTGATGGTTCGGCATATAGAGGTATAAAAGTAGACTTTAATTTCTCCAATAGTACTTCAATTGCGATCGATAACGTCAGGGGACGTTTTCGAGACGGTAATGTTTCACTCGCCTCCACGAATGCGCTGTCGGATGTACTTTCAATCATCGCATCGAAAACGACAGGGCGGATCCGAATTTGCAGCAGTGACCCAAACAGCGATGGGCGCAATAGCATAGGTCATTATGGTTATGAGATCTGTGGCTAGGAGTGTTCAAGGTAGTACCTTGGTCGAAATGTTAGTGGCCTCTGTGATCGGTGTGATTGTTATCGGTACTATCGGCTCGGTATTTGTTACCAACCAACGTTTGAGTTCAGAAAAGAGCTTGGAGCTGCTCTTATCTCAGAACCTATTCGCTACTACTCAAATGATGAAAGAGGAGCTCTGGCGAGCCGGTTATGATGCAGACTCTGGACAATCAGTGAAGCTATCGGGCGCTGCCAATACGATTTATACCTTTCAATCCAGTGCCAGTGAATCTTACGTTGGTTTTGTTTATCGACAAAACAGCGCATCTTCGGCCTATCGAAACATTGTCTATCAATTTAAGGGTAATAAGCTGAACTATTGCCAAGAAGAATCTTCTTATTTATTAGATATCACTCAGATTACGTCATCTGGTTTGGGAGCAATGACATGTGAAAGTTTGTTTTTCGAAAAGCAAATAGAAGTAGAACTTTTTTTGGTTTCTGTAACTGAGTTATCTAACAGTCTGGCAACCTCGCAAAGAGTCGATATCGCTCTAGAAGCTTCTCTTGTGAATGCAGATGAAAGTCAGAGAGTAGTGACTTCAGTGGTACAAAGGAATTGGCAATGATGCGATTAAAGCAAAATGGAGCGGTAACACTACTTCTAGTCAGTATTCTATTGATTGGTGTGCTGATCGTTTCTCTTGGTAGCTTTAAAACCACTTTTTACCAAATAAAGCGTGCTCAAAACGAGGTTCAAGCTCGCAAAGAACATTGGACCGCCGAGGGGGGATTGGAGTGTGGTCTAAGCGTTATTATTGAAAACAGCAGTACCGCGATCCCAGGTGATCTCCTGGATTCCTGTAGCAACAAGCTTTCTTCATTAGATAAATCATCCGATAACGCTAATATCCTTGTCTCAACCGCCAACAGAACATCGATTAATAAAGAAATTCGATTTTCTAATGATTCGGGTTTGGGGGCCATACAAGCAATATCGGCTCTCGAAATTATTTCCGAGGACATCATGGATATCGACCCTGAACTCAGTGAAACCAGTAACAACGGTGTATATGAGTGTGTGGCAGTTCGGTTTTTCGACTCTGTTATACACACCAAAGGTACAGGGGGGAGCTTAATCACCGTTTCTAATCCTGAGAATGCACCTGCAGATTTTAGCGCTTGTAAAGATGCGGTAACTGACTTGAGTGAGAGCGCAACGATTACCGCATCGGGTAGTGATCCTAGCGGTGCTTTTATGAGTGATTACGTTCATGACACCAATCTAAATGGTTTCGAAAACTACTTCGGGGTAAAGAAAACAACGGACAATATCAACGCCCTTAAAAGTAATGAATATGAGGTAATAAACCTATTAGAGACGGATTCTCACGGGAATACCGTGCATGTAGATTTCGATTCAAACACAAATAAATACGTGGGCAAGGAGTGCAGTACTCGAATCAATGATGCCTTTTCAGCTGGTAAAACTAAGGTGTGGGTCATTGGGGACTGTGTAGTTTGGCACCCAGCCATTAATATTGTGGATAGTGCAGGAACGATCACACCACGATCTTTAGTGGTCGAAAATGGGATTTTCGCAAATGGAAACGCCAGTGTACTTGATGGTGCTTTTTATCACTTGAATGACATGAGTGTCTTCAAGGACGCTTCAGGTGCTGAAAACAACACGGACTTTCTTGCTGATAGTTGGGATAAGTTACCAGCAACGATGGATTACTCTTTATTGGTTAAAGAAAATAGTACCTATATAGCTAACGCTTCCTTCTTCCCTAAAGGAGGCATATTTTTGGATTCAATCGGGGGGCTTTCTACGATTAAAGGCTCGATGAATCTAGATTATCGAGGAGAATACAACCCGCATGATGAACCTGTCGAAATACAGTGGAAAAAGGGCTCATGGAGTGATTTCTAACCAGCGTGGTTTTAGTTTACTTGAAGTACTTATCTCTTTTCTACTGGTGGGCGTGGCCGCGTTAGGCATGGTCAAGCTGCAGACCTACACTGAGCAGAAAGCCGACTATGCGATTCAGAGTATCGAAGCGCTGCATTTTGCAGAAAGGCAGATGGAGTATTATCGAACTCGGGCGTCTAATGCGAGTGGGGCGGTAGGTTTAATTCCTTTTTCGGAACTAAATCAGGCGAGTTATTGTCTCAACATAGCAAGTTCAGATGCTTTATCCGGTTTGTCGGGTTCTGCCTATGCCATGACCTGTGAAGTGACTAATGCAAACGGTGCTCTGTCTAGCGCATTAAAAAGCATTACTGTCACAATTGCATGGCAAGATCGTATGAACCACGCACAAAGTATTTACCT
The DNA here is from genome assembly GCF_001691235.1 of Vibrio sp. ZF57. NCBI lineage: Bacteria > Pseudomonadati > Pseudomonadota > Gammaproteobacteria > Vibrionales > Vibrionaceae > Vibrio > Vibrio sp. ZF57. Next base: position 8,510 of record NZ_MAKD01000078.1, read on the forward strand.
CGAAACTATGCTCTCCAAATACAGTGAGTTTGATTGACCCTCAAGCAAACGTTTACTGCATGCCAAGGCTCATGCTACCCCTTTTACTGATAATTTTCACTCCTCGGACATTCTTTATGTGCCAGTTAAAACTCTGTATATGGAATGGTATGTTTTGTGTTTTTATATTGTTGCTGTTGTATGGTATTTTTGCAAAACATGTCTCCATTTATGGAAAATTAGGTGGAATCTTGTGCTTTTTAACAACGACTTTAATAGAATATGTGCTGTACCAATAGGCCGTGGTCAAAACTTATATTAGGCCTAAACAAAACAACATCACATATGGAGTTACAATGAGTAACCAAGCCGTAAAAAAAGCACCATCGACTGAGAAGATCAGTGGTATGGACCGCTTTCTAAACTTCATTGAACGCGCCGGCAACAAAATTCCAGATCCAGCAATCCTGTTCTTCTGGGCTCTAGTTATTGTATGGGTAGCATCTGCACTTTTATCGAATCTTTCATTCGACTTAATCAACCCTCAAACGGGTGCTGCTCTTGAAGTAAACAACCTACTAACTGGTGAAGCGCTTGCTAGCTTCCTAGCGAATATGGTTACCACGTTCACAGGCTTCGCACCTCTAGGCATCGTACTTGTTGCTATGCTAGGTGTTGGCGTTGCAGACTCTTCAGGCTTCATTACGACTGGCCTTAAGAAGATGCTTAACTTCACGCCAGCTAAGCTACTAACGCCGATGCTAATCTTGGTTGCTATCGTGTCTCACACAGCAGCTGATGCAGGTTACGTTCTAGTAATCCCTCTTGGCGGTATCATCTTCCACGCTGCGGGTCGTCACCCTCTAGCGGGTATTGCAGCAGCGTTTGCTGGTGTATCAGGTGGTTTCTCAGCGAACTTTATCCCTTCAGGTATTGATCCGCTACTAGCTGGTTTCACTCAAACAGCGGCAAACGTTCTTGACCCTGCATATGTGATCAACCCTCTAGCGAACATCTTCTTTACTGGTTTGTCTTCAATTCTAATTGTGGCAATTGGTTGGTACGTTACAGAGAAAATTATCGAGCCTCGTCTTGCTAATACGCCTGTAGATGAAGATGCAGAACAAGCACCTGATCTAGGTACGTTCACAGCCATTGAATCTAAAGCATTCAAATTCGCTGGTTGGGCAATGGTTGCCGGTATTGGTCTGCTTATCGCGGCTCTAATGCCTGAAAACTCAGCACTTCGTTCACCTGAAGGCGAATTAACGGCGTTCTCAGCACCAGTAATGAAGTCTATCGTTCCTCTGATCTTCATCCTGTTTATTATTCCGGGTATCGTCTACGGCCGTGTAGCGGGTACATTCAAGAATAGTAATGATGTTATCAAAGCAATGTCTGAGACGATGGCAACGATGGGCGCATACATTGTAATGTCGTTCTTCTGTGCTCAGTTCCTATCTGCATTCGCTCAATCAAACATCGGTACTATGCTGGCACTTTACGGTGCTGAAGGCTTGAAAGCGATGGACCTTCCAGGTGAAGCAACGGTTGTTGGTATGATTCTACTAACGGCTGCAGTTAACCTTCTTGTTGGTTCTGCTTCAGCTAAGTGGGCACTGATTGGTCCTATCCTAGTTCCAATGCTAATGGTTGTGGGTATCTCTCCTGAGCTATCTCAAGCGGCTTACCGTGTAGGTGACTCAGTGTCTAACATCATCTCTCCACTAATGGTGTTCTTCCCACTGGTTGTTGTTTACTGTCAGCGCTACGTTAAGTCGACAGGTATCGGTACTCTAGCTTCTCTAATGATGCCATTCTCGATTGCGATGTTAATCGGTTGGTCTATCTTCTTGCTAGCTTACTGGGCTCTTGGTATCCCACTAGGTATCCAAGCACCTTACACTTACACAATGTAAGATTGAACTAAGCAAAACTAAGCTTTATTCATTGCTAAGCCCGCACCGAAATGTGCGGGCTTTTTTTCGCTATTTTTTCCGTTTTTTATATCCAAGGTTTTTATATCCAAAACTTTCTATATCCAAAACTTTTTATATTCAAAATAAAGGCACTCAGCTTATACTCCGGATTACGGCTAATTGTTGGCCGGTAAATTTAGGAAATCCAAGCCACATGAAAATTCTGCTTTTAGTAGGGTTAATTGTTTTAAATGGTCTGTTTGCCATGTCTGAGATTGCATTGGTAGCAGCAAAAAATAGTCGGCTGAAACGCTTAGCCGAAAACACCGCTCCGCTCAGGTTGCTCTTGATCTCAAAGAAAACCCAACCCGCTTCCTCTCTACAATCCAAATCGGTATCACGGTAATCGGCCTACTCAGCGGGATTGTGGGTGAGGCGACGCTATCGGCTCCACTGGCCGTTCAACTTGAACTGTGGGGATTAGACCCAACACAAGCAAATATCTTGTCTACTGCGGTTGTGGTGGTGGGTATTACTTATTTCGACCAAAGCGTTTTGCTCAGTCTCAAGCTGAAAACATTGCTGTGTTAGTCGCGCTGCCAATCTTCTGGTTATCTAAAATCGCGACGCCGTTTGTGTTTGCGTTGTCGGCTTCAACGGAAGGTATTCTTAAGTTGATGGGCCGAGGCGGTGAAGAAGATAGCGTTACCGAAGATGATATCCATGCACTTGTGAAAGAGGGCTCAGAATCGGGTGTGATTGAACGCGGCGAACAAGAGATGATTCGTAATATCTTGCAGCTTGATGATCGTCTTGTGAGCTCATTGATGACTCCGCGTCGAGACATCGACTTTCTGGATGTCGACCAACCCGTTGAGCAGATATTAAAGAAACTGCGTTCATCAAAACACAGTGTGTTTCCATTGTGCCAAGATCACCTCAATAAAGTGGTGGGTACATTGTCAGCCAAAGCCTTGCTGAATCAGGCGGGCAATCTAAGCATTCAAGTGATCATGGGGCTGTCTCGCTCGCCGATCTATGTTCCAGAATCGATGAAAGCTCTGCGTCTACTTGGCTACTTTAAAGAGTCGGGCACCGAGATGGCATTCATTGTCGACGAGTATGGCGATGTTCAAGGTCTTGTGACTCATTACGATATTCTTGAGGCGATTGCTGGCGAGCTATCGAATAATCCGAACGATCTTTGGACCGAGCAAGTGGAAGACGGTTTGTTGGTGGATGGATTGATTCCTATCAGTGAACTGAAAAACCGTTTAGAGCTATCGGATTTTGAGGGCGAAAGCGAGAGCTTCCAAACGCTGAATGGCCTTGTGACATGGTTAATAGGGCGCTTACCGGATGCAGGCGAAGTTGTTCAATACCAGCAGTGGCAGTTTGAAATTATCTCTGTTGAGAACAATCGCATTGTGAGTATCAAAGCGACGCCAATAGCCGATGACATAGAAGACGCTAATAGCTAACAGTTCGACCAACCAGCAAGCGGCAATGGTTCATTGTCTGTTGTTGTCTATTACCTCTTTATTGTTCATTATCTCTAAGATTAGGTATGCTTCACCGCATACCTATTTTCGTTTTTATCCTTTGTTTCTGGAGTTCCCTTTGTCAGACCATCAATTCACCCCTCAAGATGAAATCTTCATGCGACGCGCCATTGAGGTAGCTAAGCAAGCAGAGAGCGAGGGAGAGGTTCCAGTGGGTGCGGTATTAGTGAAAGATGGGCAGATTATCTCTGAAGGATGGAACCGTTCGATTGGCAGCCACGATGCTACGGCACACGCAGAAATTGAAACCTTGCGTAAAGCCGGTCAAGCCTTAGAAAACTATCGGCTACTCGATACCACTTTATACGTTACGCTAGAGCCTTGCCCAATGTGCGCAGGTGCCTTGCTACACAGCCGAGTAAAGCGCATTGTGTTTGGTGCTCCAGACTTAAAAGCAGGCGCTGCAGGTACAGTGTTGAATTTGTTTGAAAGCCAAGCCTCATACCACTATGCCGACGTTGAACATGGTTTGTTAGAGGAAGAGTGCCGTGAGCAATTACAAGCGTTTTTCAAGCGTCGTAGAAAAGAGATAAAAGTGAAGCGAAAGCAAGAACGTCTGTTGGAAGAGCAGCGTTTAGAAGCAGAGATGAAGGCTGGCAATAAGAAATAGCAGCGTACTTTCGGCACTCTCTATCGCAAGAGTGCCAAGCAAACTGACTGAGTAACTACATTTACTCAGCAATCATCTGCATGAAAGCGCGATTGCGCCAAATGATCTTCTTCTTATTATTTGAAAGCATACGCTTACGACGGTTTGCAGCAACGGTCTTATCAAGGCGTTTCGATTTCAGTTTCTTCATCATTTCAATGATTTCCTATTTGTCGTCTGACTTTTTAGTTTGGACTAACGATTTAATTATAGTGTTATTCGTTTGTTTGGCCTGTCGCACGCTTGGCTTAAATAGAAGAGCAGTTCTAGTCTAAAGCCAGCATTGCAGTGCAACAGAGCATAATCTTGATTGTGGTGTGCCGTTATAAGGTTCGATTGTTACTGCAATATGACACTCTAGATCTCATCATCATTTTCTTGCCTGCTTCCCTTATCCCTTAGTGACGAAAGAAGAGTCGAAAAAAGACAATAAAAAAGAGCAATGCTAGATGGCATTGCTCTTTTGGGTTTTACTGTGAAGGCTCAGAACTGCTTACTGTCGACTGAGCTGCGCTGATACTCGATTCAGCACCTGAGGTTTCTAAAGGTGGGATCACCACCAAACCTTCAAGGGTCGCTTCTTGTTCTTTATTGCGCTTATTTACATGGCCAATAATGCTTTGGTAATAACGGCGAATGTTTTCAACGTAGTTTCTCGCTTCATCACCACGCGCATACCCATATCGAGTTTGGCTGTAGTACTTCTTCTGTCTTAACAGAGGTAATCTGTCTTTCACATCGCCCCAAGCATCAGGATCTCCTCCTTGTGCCTTCGTGAGGCGACGCGCGTCCATCATGTGCCCGTAACCGACATTGTATGAAGCAAGTGCAAACCAGATCTTTTCGTGTTGAGTGATTGAATCTGGTACTCGGTTCACGATACGACGCAGGTACTCAACACCGCCTTGTACCGACTGGTTCGGGTCGAGACGGTTGGTTACCCCAACACTCTTCGCGGTGGGCAGTGTCAACATCATCATGCCACGAACACCCGTTGGTGAGCGCGCAACAGGGTTCCAGTGTGATTCTTGGTAGGCCAAAGCGGCAATCAAGCGCCAATCAAATTCTTGAGAGTACCTTTGAAATAGCGGCGACCATTTTGGCAACTTGCTGTCCAGTGCGCGGATAAAGGCACGAGTATCAACGTAGTCAAAAGTGCCGATGTGGCCGATGTATTTCTCTTCTAGTGAAGCCAGTTCACCAGACTGTTTTAGGTTACCGAAGAACTCAATCAACAGAGCATAAAGGCTTTCATCTTCAGACTTCTGCAAATACCAAGAGATAGGTTGGTCTTCTGTCAGCTCAAATGCCAAGGCAACATCTGGGTACAAACGTTGCGCCAGTGATAGCTCGATAGAGTCGGCCACTGTGAATAAACGTTCGCCTGTTGATACTTCTTTGAGCAGGTCGTTGATATCAGCATTGCCGACCGCATCATAGATAAAGTCATCGTGTGTTTTCTGCAGCTGCTTTAGTGTTGGCTCAAAGTGTGAGTCTTTCACCACAACCAAAGATGGCGTTAATGTGTCAGTAGACGCCGCCTCTTCTGATTCAGTTTGTGCTTTAACAAAGTCAACCTGACGCTCATTCTCGAAATTGATCAGTTGTTCAAGGTTTCTCGGTCGCCACTGGCCTTTTTTGTATACGACCTGTTGGCTTACGTAGTAATAAGCAGGTGCGGCGCGATAAGCTCGTGTCAGTTTGTTGTTTTGCGTTAAGCCGGTCGCGATAAGATCGATTTCGCCTTTCTGCAGTGCAGGGAACAAGCCAGACAAACGGTAAGCGGGTTTAACCTCAAGCTTTACACCAAGCTCCTGCGCAAATTCACGAGCTAATTCGTAATCCAAGCCAGCAGGACCATCAGGACCTATGTAATAAGAGAGTTGGTTATTTAGGGTGCCGACACGAAGAACGCCACGATCTCGTATCTGCTCAAGGACACTTTTAGGTTCAGATTCAATCTGGCATCCAGCCAACCCAAATAGGGCGATGGCGAGCAGAAGGAACTTAGACGAAAAGATGAGCGTAAATTTAGGCATCAAAATGAAATCTCGAAAAGTGGAAGCTCCTTTATACCAAACCCCGCAAGGCTGGCAAAGCAGGTTTAATTAAACAGTTGTAAAAGTGGTGATAAATGCAGCAAAAGTACCATTTACGCAGAAAGATAAAAAAAATCACGCAAACGGTTGCTTTTGGTGTTACGTCACAAAAAGAAATGCTTTATAATGCGCTCGCATTGAAGAGGTGGGATCGGCATAGGTTTTTAAACCTTCGGGAATAGCTTCGAAGAAAACAGTTAGGTTTTTCCTTTAACCCACTGAATTTATTCCAATACTACCTTAATCAACTGCATAAGAGACGTAAGCACATGAGAATTTTGCGTGGCTCCCCAGCTCTATCTGAGTTTCGTGTTAACAAGCTTTTAGAGCTTTGTCGTGAATTAAGCTTACCTGTAACAGGTATTTACGCTGAGTTTGCCCACTTTGCTGATCTAACGGCAGACCTAGATGAGTCTGAAGTTGAGAAGCTAGAAAAGCTACTGACTTACGGTCCAACGATTGAAGAGCATGAACCTGAAGGTTTACTGCTGCTTGCAACGCCACGCCCAGGCACTATCTCGCCTTGGTCTTCAAAATCAACAGATATCGCACACAACTGCGGACTGGCTAAAGTGTCACGTCTAGAGCGCGGTACTGCTTTCTACATTGAAACCTCTGCTGAACTTTCTGAACTTCAACTTGTTGAGCTGAAAGCAATCCTGCACGACCGTATGATGGAAGTGGTTTTCACTGACTTCGAATCAGCGGCGGCACTATTTACCGTTGCTGAGCCTGCTCCTTATGCGGAAGTTGACCTACTAACTGGTGGACGTAAAGCGCTTGAAAAAGCAAACGTTACCCTAGGTCTTGCACTTGCAGAAGATGAGATTGATTACCTTCTTGAAAGCTTCACTGAGAAGCTAGGTCGTAACCCGACGGACATCGAGCTAATGATGTTTGCACAAGCGAACTCAGAGCACTGTCGTCATAAGATCTTTAACGCTGATTGGACTATCGATGGCGTTAAGCAAGAAAAATCATTGTTCAAGATGATTAAGAACACCTTTGAAACGACACCAGAACATGTTCTGTCTGCTTATAAAGATAACGCAGCGGTAATGACAGGTTCTGAAGTTGGTCGCTTCTTCCCAGATCCAGAAACTCGCCAGTACAACTACCACCAAGAGAAAACACACATCTTGATGAAGGTTGAAACGCACAACCACCCAACGGCAATCTCTCCGTGGCCAGGCGCATCGACAGGTTCAGGCGGTGAAATCCGTGATGAAGGCGCAACCGGTATTGGTGGTAAGCCAAAAGCGGGTCTTGTTGCTTTCTCTGTATCTAACCTTAAGATCCCGAACTTCGTTCAACCTTGGGAAACTGACTTTGGTAAGCCAAGCCGTATCGTTACTGCTCTGGATATCATGCTTGAAGGTCCTCTTGGTGGCGCGGCATTCAACAACGAATTTGGTCGTCCAAACCTACTTGGCTACTTCCGTACTTACGAAGAGAAAGTAAACTCTCACGCAGGTGAAGAAGTGCGTGGTTACCACAAACCAATCATGCTAGCTGGTGGTCTTGGCAACATCCGTGATGAGCACGTTCAGAAGAAAGAGATCCCGGTAGGTGCAAGCCTAATCGTTCTAGGTGGTCCTGCGATGAACATCGGCCTTGGCGGCGGTGCGGCATCTTCAATGGATTCTGGTTCTTCTTCTGAAGATCTTGATTTCGCTTCTGTACAACGTGAAAACCCAGAGATGGAGCGTCGTTGTCAGGAAGTTATCGACCGTTGTTGGCAGCTTGGTGATGCGAACCCAATCGCATTTATCCACGATGTGGGCGCGGGCGGTATCTCGAATGCTCTTCCTGAGCTAGTCGACGATGGCGAGCGTGGCGGTATCTTTAATCTACGTGACGTGCCAAACGATGAGCCGGGCATGAGCCCACTTGAGATCTGGTGTAACGAATCTCAAGAGCGTTATGTAATGGCGGTTGCTGATAAAGACATGGCAACGTTCGACGCGATTTGTAAGCGTGAACGTGCACCGTACGCAGTGGTTGGTAAAGCAACTGAAGAACGTGATCTGAAATTAGAAGATTCACACTTCGACAACACGCCAATCGACATGCCAATGGACATCCTATTAGGTAAAACACCTAAGATGCACCGTGACGCGAAAACGCTAAAAGCTAACAACCCTGCGATTGACCGTTCTGGCATCGAGATGAACGAAGCGGTTGACCGTGTTCTTCGCTTGCCAACAGTCGCTGAGAAAACATTCCTTATCACCATCGGTGACCGCTCGGTAACAGGCCTTGTAGCTCGTGACCAAATGGTTGGTCCATGGCAGGTTCCTGTTGCTAACTGCGCAGTAACAGCGGCAAGCTACGACTCTTACCACGGTGAGGCTATGTCTCTTGGTGAGCGTACGCCAGTGGCACTTCTAGACTTCGGCGCATCGGCTCGTCTAGCGGTTGGTGAAGCAATTACTAACATCGCAGCGACCAACATCGGCGATATCAAACACATTAAACTGTCGGCTAACTGGATGTCTCCAGCAGGTCACCCAGGTGAAGATGCAGGTCTTTACGAAGCGGTTAAAGCGGTTGGTGAAGAACTATGTCCAGCTCTGGGTCTAACTATCCCAGTGGGTAAAGACTCAATGTCGATGAAGACTAAGTGGGAAGAGAATGGCGAGCAGAAAGAAGTAACGTCTCCGCTATCTCTTGTTATCACTGCGTTTGCACGTGTTGAAGATGTTCGTAAGACGATTACTCCTCAGCTTCGCACTGACAAAGGTAATACAAGCCTAGTTCTTATCGACCTAGGTAACGGCAAAAACCGTATGGGTGCAACAGCACTTGCACAGGTTTACAAGCAGCTTGGTGACAAGCCAGCAGACGTAGACAACGCAGCGCAACTAAAAGGTTTCTACGAAGGCGTTCAAGCACTTGTAGCGAACGACCAAGTTGTCGCTTACCACGATAAAGGCGATGGTGGTCTATTCGTAACGCTAGCAGAAATGGCATTCGCAGGTCACTGTGGTGTTAATGCAAACATTGAAGCGTTAGGTGAAGACACGCTAGCAGCACTGTTCAACGAAGAGCTAGGTGCAGTAATCCAAGTCCGTAACGACGACCTAGACGCAGTACTTTCTACTCTTGCAGCTAACGGTCTAGAAGCATGTTCTCATGTGATTGGCAGCGTTGTTGGTGAAGGGGAAGCATCAGATGAACTAGTGATTAAGTCTGGCGAGTCTGTAGTGATTGAACGTAACCGTACTGAACTACGTACTATCTGGGCTGAGACAACGCACAAGATGCAAGGTCTGCGTGATAACCCAGTATGTGCTGACCAAGAACATGAAGCGAAGAAAGACAACTCGGACCCAGGTCTGAACGTGAAACTGAGCTTTGACGTAAACGAAGACATCGCAGCACCGTTCATCAACACAGGTGCTAAGCCTAAGATGGCGATTCTACGTGAGCAGGGTGTTAACTCTCACGTTGAAATGGCAGCAGCATTCGACCGTGCAGGCTTCGAAGCAACTGATATTCACATGAGCGACATCCTAACAGGTCAAGCGGTACTAGAAGAATACAACGGCCTTGTGGCATGTGGTGGCTTCTCTTACGGTGATGTACTAGGTGCTGGTGAAGGTTGGGCGAAGTCGGTTTTGTTTAATGACTCTACTCGTGACCAGTTTGAAAACTTCTTCAAGCGTGAAGATACCTTCTCTCTAGGTGTGTGTAACGGTTGTCAGATGCTGTCGAATCTACGTGAACTTATCCCAGGTGCGGAGTACTGGCCACGTTTCGTTCGCAACGAATCTGAGCGCTTTGAAGCACGTTTCAGCCTAGTAGAAGTTCAGAAGTCAGATTCTGTATTCTTCAACGGCATGGAAGGTTCTCGTATGCCAATCGCTGTTTCTCACGGTGAAGGCCGCGTAGAAGTACGTGATAACGACCACCTAAACGCGATTGAAAACTCAGGTACGGTTGCTCTACGTTACGTTGATAACAACGGTAACCAAACGCAGCAATACCCGAATAACCCGAATGGTTCGCCAAACGCTATCACAGGTTTAACAACGACTGACGGCCGCGTGACAATTATGATGCCTCACCCAGAGCGTGTATTCCGTACGGTTGCAAACTCTTGGTCTCCGGAAGGTTGGGGCGAGAATGGCGCTTGGATGCGTATGTTCCAAAACGCACGTAAGAACGTGGGTTAATTGAAAACGATTTAAACAGTGTTATCGGGACAATAACCACAAGCGCAGATCGAAAGGTCTGCGCTTTTTTTGGTGGTGAGTGTGGTGTAGGGATCACCGTATAGTGGATATGTGTATAACAAACTTTTGGACAGAAATGAGTTTTGGAAAATCAAACATTAGCAAATGACTAATAACTTCAGGTATGACAAATAACTAAACCTGATAGAAAAACTGCCACCAAAGAGCAAAAGACAAGACCTGACCCTATTGTTTTTTGTACGCAAAAAAAAGGTTCATCGCGGATTAGCGGGAACTAAAAACAAAAACGGTAGTACAGCAGTCAGTGATAGGGTTTAATCGCCAAATAAATTCTACGCAAACTACCATTTTCATGCCGGGCTAAATGACATGGTTCAGCATGCACTCCCAAGGGCCTCAAAGGGAAGATTGAGCACCTTCTGCCCATTTGGTCAGCTTTAAATCGTCCAAAATAAGCAGCACGCAAGGCACAACAATTGACGCTAGTAACGTAGCCGAGACTAAGCCAAACGCAATACTGGCAATTAACGGGATCAGAAATTGCGCTTGCGTACTGGTTTCGGTTAACAGTGGAAGCAATCCTGCAAATGTGGTTAACGAGGTGATAAATATCGCTCTAAATCGGTCACGTACCGCCTCTCGACAAGCGTCTATCAAGCGCTCGCCTTGGGCGATATTCTTCTTAATAAAATTGACCAACAGAATGTTATCGTTAACGACGATACCCGCTAAGGTAGCAAAGCCAACCAAGCTTGGAATAGTCAAATCGAACCCCATGCCCAAGTGCCCCCATACCACACCAATCCAGCCCATAGGGATTGCCAGCAGCACAGCAATCGGTTGAGTGTAGCTTTGTAACAGGAACACTAAAATAAGATAAATCCCCACCACGCCAAGAGCAAAGAAGGTCGCCAGCGAGGAGCCCGTATCTGAGCTTTCTTTATCCTGACCTTGCGAGGTGAAGGTGATGTCTGGGAATTTGTGTTGAGTTTGCGAGACAAATTCGCTATTGAACTGCAGCATGATTTCACGCGCATTGGCAACCCGCGTATCGATATTGCCTTGCACAACCACAGTGTTCATCCCATTAATGCGGTGAATTCGCGAGAAGGCTTGTTTTTTGTCAAACGTCGCAACACTTGATAATGGAACTAGGGTTCCATTGCCTGCCGTCACCATCAAGTTATTCAACTCATACAGGCTAGCTTGGTGCGTAAACTCATCCAGTCTCACACTAATATCCACCAGCTCGCCTTGTTGGAAAACCGTCAGATCAGTACTGCCTTTTACCGCGCTGCGCAGCGTTTGAGCAATGTTGGAAGCATTAACTCCCATCACGCCAGCTTCATCTTTAAGGTTAACGTGAAATTCGGTTCTGCCCTCACGCAGATCGGTGGAGAGGTTATAGACACCGTCAAATCCCTTCAACCATTTCACCAGCGAGCGGCTGACTTGATTGAGCTCTTGTAACGACTCACCCTGAACCCGAATATCAATGCCATTGCCAGCAATGCCCCGTTCTTTATCGGTAAACTTGAGTGAAACCACATCCGCCGTAGGGCCTACTTTTTGTTTCCAATCTTGGATCAGATCTTTAATGCTCTGCTGCCTAAATTGCGCTGGCAATAGATCGGCACTGACGGTTGCCATATGCGGCCCCGACTCATTAGCATCAGCATTTGAGTTGAACATGATCGTGGTGCTCGCGACCAAAGGTTTTGAGCTTGGGTATTTCTCTGCGTATTCTTGGTTGAGTTCATCAAGCGCGTTTGAAACCTTCTCCACCACCGCCTCTGTCTGGCTCAGTAAACTGCCTTGAGGGAGCAAGATACGCGCCTGCAGCACATCACTTTCCAAGGCAGGCATGGCTTTGAATTTCAGCCAACCTGACGAAATGGAAGCGGTTGAAATCATCACCACCATCACCAATATCCCTACTGAAAGATAAGGTGCATTCATCGCCTTGACACTCACTGGCACAAAGAATCTGTCTCTGATGTTTTCAAAACCGGCAATGAACTTGTCCCGTATAGGATTAGAGCGAGATTCAGTATGGCTATGTGCCAAATGAGACGGCAAGATCAAGAAAGCTTCTATCAGACTAACAAGCAAGGTAATCAATAACACGATGGGAATATAGCGTAGTACTTCGCCCATCTTGCCTGTGAGAAACATCAGCGGCCCTATCACCATGATGGTGGTAGCAAACGATGCAATCACACCTGGGAAGACTTGTTTGGTACCTTCAACTGCAGCGTCAAACGCGGGTAGCCCTTGTTGCCTCTTGGCAGCGATGTTTTCTGCAATGATCAACGAGTCGTCCATTAGCAGACCAATCGCGACAATCAGCCCGACCAGCGTCATCATATTCAGGGTATAACCGAGAAGTTGTATCGCAAAAATGGCGCCAAGGAATGAAACCGGCAGCCCCATGGTGACCCAAAAGCTAAAGCGAATATTAAAAAACGCCCACAACATCAAAAATGCCAGTGCTAATCCCTGTGCGCCATTGCTGGTGAGGATTCTCAGACGCTCAATAATATTGGTGCTGGAATCTTGGGTGATGGTTAAAGCGACGCCTTCAGGGGCTCTCGCCTGTTCTTTTTCAACGATGCTGACGATCGCATCTTTGACCGTTAAGGTATCTTGAAATTGCGTTTTGGACACCTGAAGCAAAGCGGCACGCTGACCATTGAACAGGATTTGATTTTCATCGCTAGTGAACTTCTGCTGAATAACGGCAACATCACCGAGGCGAACCTGAGTCCCCGTCTCACTGGATTTAATCACGATATTTTCGAAGTCTCTGACGTTGCTGCCTAAGTGGTCGAAGCGGACGCTGATCTCTTCCAAGTCATTACTAAATACGCCAGCAGGAGTGCTGATACTTTGCTGTTGTACTAGATTGGACAAGTCGGACACACTCAGGCCGTACTGCTGCAACTTCCACTGCGATACGCGAATTTCTATTTCTTGATCCGCAAAACCGCTCACGGTCACCTGAGCGATCAATGGGCTCTCTTTTAACTTGTGCTTAATTTGTTGGGCATAGAGATATAAGTCCCTATCTGACATATTGCCGGTAATCGCGACACTGGCCACCGTTGCCACTCGGTCCAGTTTCGACACCGTGATCTGCTCAACTCGATCCGGAAAATCACTGATGGCGTTAACCTGCTGTTGAATATCGCTGGTTAAAGTGTCAATGTCTTCATCATCGCCGATTTCCACATTGGCGATGACCAAACTCTCTCGGGCATCACAGCTTAACTCTTTAATTCCACTCAGCTTATCGAGAGAATCTTCCAACGGGTAACACACTTCTTCCATCATCTCAAAAGGTGACGCGCCCGGATAAACGATCCGAACCTCAATATTTTTGGTCGGCGTCAACGGAAAAGTGTCTTTCTGCAGTTTGGGCAAGGCAAAAGCCCCTAACAGCAGTACCGCCATCATCAGGACATTGGCGCCAGTGGTGTGCCGAGCAAAAAAAGCGATCATAATTTGCCCTCTTTCTGAATCGCGTTTAGGGCTTTAAATCCGCTCTGCGTATCCAACCAAAGGCCGATTTTCTCATCCGGTTGCGGTTGTAAAGCCATCCCCTCAACGGCGGGTGAAAGTTTACTTAGCACAACCACATCACCGAATTCCACGCCAGATTTGATCACCGCAACCTGCCCTTGGACGAAATCTATCCTGACAGGTTTGCTTTTCAGTTTACCTTCAGAGACAGTGTAAACTTTACCATCATGGATGGCGTTTATCGGTAGCAAGACTTGTTGCTCCATCATTGGTGCTTTAATCGTGACTTTAACGAAAGTCCCACGAATAAGTGGTGGCTTCTCCCCGGGAATGGCTTGCTGATAGGGCTGATTTACTTGTGCAACCAGGCTTTGGCTTTGAGTCTGAGCATCGATTTCACCGCCGGAGCGGCTGATCTCGGCAGGCCAAGTAATTACTTTATCGCCTGCTTGGAGCTCGACTGTCGCGCTCAAGTTGCTATGAACATCTTCGTCAAGCGAGTCAAAGCGATTGGAATTTCTTAGCGGACGCATTTTACCAAGCGGAAACTGCGCGCGAACCTCAACGGCATCGATGTCATCCGCTTTGAGCAGCAATTCCCCCTTGTTGACATACTCGGCGAGTCCAACCAAGGTTTCGACAATGCGAATATCAAATGGGGCTTTAATTACGGTTTGTTCGAGATCTCGGTTTGCAAGTGCTAGTTCCGTTTGCAAAACCTTTTGCTGCGCTTGATTAATTGCCAGTTGGTTTTTCTGTGTCTGGAGCTGTTGCTGGCTGCTGAGCAAGTCTTTGGTCGCGCGGTCTTTCTCTGTTTTGGAGATATGCCCGGTTTCACTCAATTTGATTGAGCGGGCATATTCTGACTGTTGTACCTCAAACTCTTTCTCTGCAATCTTGAGCGAATCGATAATGGTCTGATTCGTTAGCATTAGCACTTCAAGCTCAGCTTGCAAACGGGCAATAGTAAGTTGATAAGCGGTGGGGTCAATTCTAAGGAGTTCGCTGTCTTTGCGGATAATAGCGCCCGTTTTGTATTGCTCAGAAACCCACACAACCGCGCCGTCAAGTTCAGACTGTGCCTGCCAGTCTTGAACAGACTCGGTATGTCCATATCCGATGGCAGAAGGTTGGATATTTCGCGGCTCGACTTTCAACACCCGAACCACCTTTTTAGCAGCCGTATTACTCGCATTAGGCGGTTCAGCCTTCATCCCTGGTGCGATCACCAATAACGCGATGCCCAACAAAACAGGAGGAACAAACAGAGCCCTTTGTAACCAGCTATACCTAGTCATAGCGATTCCCTTACTATACATTAGCTTTTCCTTAAGCAAAAGGTAGCACACCAACATAAGCGGATTTGCTTCCTTGATCTCAAAATAAGTCAGGCCTCACAAATGGAGGCCTGATTGAATTGAGCTACTGATTGTTTTTGCCTTTGCCCATGGTATTTTTGGGGTTCACCATGCCTTGATGAGCATTAAACTCTTGTTGAGAGATAGCGCGATCCGCGTTGCTATCTAACGAAGCAAAACTGTGGCTTTGATTGATATTTTTCAACGTACGTCCCTCTTCTGCTCGCTGGGCAATACGTTCTGAGCGTGCTTGATTGAACTCGGCTTCGGTTATCTTGCCATCACCATCGAGATCAAACTGTGAAAATACTGGGCGTGACATATTGTTATTCATGCCTTTATTCATTCCACCAGCCATTGCTCCGAAGGCAATAACGATACCGAGTAACGCGATTATCGTGCTTTTGATTTTCATGACGTTTTCCTTCTCTTTGTTTCACTACTTAAGAATATACTAATGTAAGTAAGATAACGTCATGTGATGTAAAGGTATGTAAAGATGGCTAAGTAGATATCGATTTATGTTCTTATCGGTTTGTAAGCGCAGCGCAACAGAAATTATGAAACTTCTGCCGCTAGTACTCTGGTAAGAGTACAGGCATAGCTATGTCCAAATGGTTTTCAAATTATCCCAAACTTTCAGCCACCGAAACCGAAAAGCCAATGATATAAAATCCCTAGTTTCGAAAAATATGGCGATTTTTAGACATTCAGAGTGTTTTCGAACTTTTGCCCAGCAGTTTGCCTTGCAAATATCCAACAGACAAGGGATTACTTTTAGTAGGGCAAATGCATGTTAACATTCTGTTAACTCTGACTGGTAATGGGGCAATAATGATTCCCAGAACATACAAAAAAGCCGCTGGATTGAACCCCAGCGGCTTATTATTTTCTAGCATCTAGCATCTAGCATCTAGCATCTAGCATCTAGCATCTAGCGCTTAGATTAGTTGTTGCTGTGTAGTTCGCTGTTTAGCTCAACAGCAGACTTGTTCGCAAGACATTCAATTTGGCCAGTGATTGAGTTACGACGGAACAGAAGATCAGACACGCCAGCAAGATCGCGAGCTTTAATGATTTCTACTTCATTGCCTTCTTTATCTAGCATGCGAACCTTAGTACCCGCAGTCACGTAAAGACCAGACTCAACTGTACAACGGTCACCCATAGGGAAGCCAAGACCCGCGTTTGCGCCTAGTAGGCAGTTTTCGCCGATAGAGATAACCATCGTACCGCCACCAGACAGAGTACCCATGATAGAAGCGCCGCCGCCGATGTCTGAACCGTTACCTACAACAACACCCGCAGAGATACGACCTTCAACCATGCTCACGCCAGTTGTACCAGCATTGAAGT
The DNA here is from genome assembly GCF_001691235.1 of Vibrio sp. ZF57. Taxonomy (NCBI): domain Bacteria; kingdom Pseudomonadati; phylum Pseudomonadota; class Gammaproteobacteria; order Vibrionales; family Vibrionaceae; genus Vibrio; species Vibrio sp. ZF57. Next base: position 25,153 of record NZ_MAKD01000078.1, read on the forward strand.
TGATGAAACCTTCGTGCATTACTGTTGTGCCTTCGCCTACGTGTGCGCCAAGACGAACACGAGAAGTGTCAGCAATACGAATACCTGTTGGTACTACGTAGTCCACCATTTTAGGGAACTTGTCTACGCAATCTACAGACAGAGCACGACCTGCAAGGCGAGCTTCGATTTGACGCTCAGCCAGCTCAGGTAGGTCGATAGGGCCTTCGTTTGTCCATGCGATGTTGTGCAGTAGACCGAAGATGCCGTCCAGTACCGTACCGTGTGGTTGTACTAGGCGGTTAGAGATAAGTTGTAGCTTTAGGAAGCCTTCAGCAACTGATGCTGGCTTCTCGTCAGTAGCAAGAACAACAAGAACAAGTGGCTGTTCAGACGCTGCCGCTTTTTCTGCGAAAGATGCGTTAGCTGCATCATCGTTTGCTGCGAATGCTTTCGCCAGTTCTGCGCTTTGTGCAGCAGAGATTTCGATAGCTTGGTTGCCTTCAGCGTAACCTGACACTTCAGCTACAGCTGCTACAAGAGCGTCGCTTGGGTTTAGAAGCGGGTTAGGGAAGAACGCTTCAATGATTTTATTGTCGCGGTTTTTGGTTGCCGTACCGAAGGCTAGTGAAAAGTAAGCCATGTTGAATCTCCATGTGTTGAGTCTTGATTTTGCTATTCCATAACAGCGACTCGAATAACAAGCGCTGCCGTTAGCAAAGTTAATTTAATTGCGTTCATCATAAAGAGAGCGCCCTCGTTATGAAAGGGCGTATCGGGATAAAGTCTGTAAAATGATATTGCTTGTCTTTTGAGAGATAGTTTTCTGCAATGAGAAAATGATGTAGTTCCACACAATTGTGGTCGTACTCTAAATAAACAGCGCCTTGTAAGCCTGTTCTATCCCTTCAATCAGCATCTGCATACCAATAACGGCGAGTATCAAACCCATCATTCGGGTAATTACATTCAATGCACTTGGTCCAACGGCTTTAACGAAGCGCTCGCCAAATACAAACAATACGTAGGTTAAGGCGCATAGTAGGCCAAAGGCGACGATGGTTTCGTAGATGCCTTCGGTGCTGGCAAAGTTCATCGCGGTGGCAATGGTGCCCGGTCCGGCTAATATTGGCATTGCCAGTGGCGAGACGGCGATACTGAGCGCCGCATCTTGTTGAGCGTCTGAGTTGACCTTCTCTTTTGCTTTAGAGTGTGTTGAGTCACCTTGCAGCATATGAAAGCCAATCAAGAACACGAGGATCCCGCCGGTGATACGAAGCGCGTAAAGCGTGATACCAAAGAGGTCGAAGATGAGTTTACCCGAGACAGCAAAGGTGCTGACGATGATGAAGGCGATGAACACTGAGCGGAAAGCGATAGACTTGACCGTTTCCCTATCATTATCACCTGTTAATCAAAGAAAGATCGGTGTGTTGGCGATAGGGTTCATGATGGCAAAAAAGCCCATGAACACGGTAATGGTATGAATGATGAGCTCTTTCATATTATTCCTTTGAAAATATGTAGTTAAATACGACAGCAGAATGTATTTAATCTTAGATACAAATAATTATTAGAAATAGATAGTAGAGCAAGTGTGAATAAAAAACAGCCAGCATAAGGCTGGCTGTTTGGTTTTAGTGATAGGTGTAGAGTTTTAGTCGTCCGTTATTGCTTGATTCTCAACTAACAGACTCTACATAACAGGCAGATTGTGGGACTCACTTTGTCGTTATGCGTGTTGAGATTCACTCACTGCCACAGCCAATGCAACCGTCGCTCCGACCATTGGGTTGTTGCCCATGCCGATGAAGCCCATCATCGCCACGTGAGCAGGAACTGAAGAGCTACCTGCGAACTGAGCATCAGCGTGCATTCTGCCCATGGTATCGGTCATGCCGTAAGACGCTGGGCCTGCTGCTACGTTATCTGGGTGCAATGTTCGACCTGTACCGCCACCTGAAGCAACTGAGAAGTATGGCAAACCTTGGCGAGTGCGTTCTGCTTTGTAGATACCCGCTACTGGGTGTTGGAAGCGTGTTGGGTTGGTTGAGTTACCCGTGATACTCACATCCACTTCTTCTCTGTGCATGATCGCTACACCTTCACGTACATCATCAGCGCCGTAACACAAGATCTCGCCACGAGGGCCTTGTGAGAATCGGCGACGTTCTGTTTCAACTAGCTCACCCGTTTGGTAATCAAATTGAGTGCGAACATAAGTAAAGCCATTGATGCGAGAGATTAGGTAAGCGGCATCTTTACCTAGACCGTTCAAGATAACTTTCAATGGTGTTTTGCGTGATTTGTTCACGTTCAGTGCAATCTTGATCGCACCTTCTGCAGCAGCAAAAGACTCATGGCCTGCAAGGAAAGCAAAGCAGTGGCTCTCTTCATTGAGAAGGCGAGCAGCCAGTGCGCCATGGCCGATACCGACTTGGCGTTGCTCCGCAACACTGCCGGGTTTTGTGAATGCTTGAAGGCCTTCACCAATGATATTCGCTGCTTGTTCTGCGTTGTTCGCTTTACGGAACAGAGCCAATGCTGCACCAAGAGTGTAAGCGTCAGCTGCGCTTTCAAATGCGATAGGTTGAGTGTCCATCACTAATGCTTTTGGATCGACATTGTGTGATAAACAGTATTGGTTTGCTTGCTCTAAAGAGTCGAAGTTCATTTCTGCCAATACGCGAGTTACTGATTCATTAAATTGAGTGTTCATCATATCTTTCCTCTTTTATTGGCAAAAATTATTGTTGGCGTGGGTTAATGGTGGTCACGGCTTCGTCGAAGCGACCATAAGTCCCTGTCGCAAGGTCAGCAGCTTCATTCGCTGGTACGCCTTGGTTAATCGCCTTCATCATTTTGCCGAGGTTGAGATATTCATAGCCAATCACTTCGCTGTGATCATCAAGTGCAAGCTTAGTTACGTAACCTTCTGCAAGTTCTAGGTAACGAACGCCTTTCGCTGAGGTTGAATAACTGGTGCCGACTTGGCTACGCTGTGTTTGACCTAAGTCTTCCAATGCTGCGCCGATTTCTAGGCCACCTTCAGAGAAAGCAGACTGAGTTCGACCGTAAACAAACTGCAGGAAGATTTCGCGCATCGCTACGTTAATCGCGTCACATACTAAGTCAGTATTCAGCGCTTCTAGAATGGTTTTTCCGGTGAGGATTTCCGCAGCCATCGCGGCAGATTGAGTCATACCTGAACAACCAATCGTTTCGATTAATGCTTCTTCGATGATGCCGTTTTTTACGTTAAGAGTCAGTTTTGCAGCACCTTGTTGTGGTGCACAAGTGCCAACACCGTGGCTTAAGCCAGAAATAGCGATGACATCTTTTGGGCTAACCATTGCGCCTTCAACTGGAATTGGAGCTGAATTGTGAAGATCACCCCTTTGAATAGGGCACATTGATTGAATTTCTGAAGAGTAGTGCATAATGTTTTCTCACTTATAGAGCCATTTAAGGCCTAGGGCGTTGAGAAAACAGGACGTGTTGGAAGAGGTGCGGCTAATTCACTACAGATCTTGAGTATCGATAATCCAAAGGTGTCATGGAACTTGGTCTTAATAGACTAAGTCCATTTCAAAATGGAGGAATAGCGATACGTCCAACAGTATTACCTGTTTTCGATTCTGTAGGAGTCATTAGCACTGTTCGGAAAGAACGGGCGGTTGAAGCAAAAGCTTAGGTGGAACCCCATCACCTGATGGCTATAGATTAGATCTTCCTCACACTTTCATGCAAGCGAATGTTTAGAGCGATTTCGACTATAAACAAGCTTCATTATATTTCGATAAGTATAAAAAAACGCCAATAACGAACTCTGATTAGAGGCGTCATTGACGTTTTTTAGAAAGGTATCAGCTAGTTAAGCTGCATCTTCTTCTGCGTCTTCAACAGCTTCAAGCTTCTTAGCTTTTTTCGGAGCTGGCTTACGCTTAGCACCTAATGCGTAAAGAACTTCTTCTTTGTTCTTCGCTAGGTACATTGCAAGTTCTTCTTGCTTGCCTTCATCTTCAACTAAATCGCTTTTGCCTAACAGTTCAAAAAGCTCATCAGCCATATCCAGCATTTTGTCGTATGCGTCAGCTTCGGCTTTAGAGGTAAAAGTCATTTTCTCTTCTCCGTTGCGTTCCACCACGTACTTGACGATAACAGCCATGGTTAATCCTCTAAGTTTGATAAATTTTACTGGCTTTTTATACAGTTTCTGATGTTAAAAGTCCAGTTGGAGCCCGTACTATGCGGCCTCAATCTTGATGTGCCGCCCAGTCTTCACAATAACTCATGAAAGATTTCAGCAGTGGGCTTTGATATTTGTCTTTATGGACCAGCATCCAGAATCGGCGTTTCATATCAAGTGGCACATTAAGCGCTTTTACTCGGCCTGAATCGATCGCTCGCTGAGCAGCTAAACGGGACAAACAGGCAAAGCCAAGACCGGCAGAAACAGAGTTGATGATTGCTTCTGTGGTGTTGAGTTCAAAAGATTCATACCAATGTTCGATGCGCGGTGCGACGGCACGAAGGAAAAACTCGCGAGTCCCTGAGCCTGATTCACGTAAAATCCAATGGCTGTCTTCTAAATCGCTTAAAATCACTTTTTCTTTGGCAACGAGAGGATGTTGATTACTAACAATAATGCACATTTCATCGCTGCTAAACTGACTCGAAATGAGTTCAGGGTGTAATGTTTTTCCTTCAATTAGCGCGATATCCAGTTCATAATCCACCAACTTTTGGCAGATCAGTGCACTGTTTGAAATGAACAAGCTTTGATCCTGATGTTGAGTTCGTTCGCGAAAGCCTGACAAAATAAACGGTGCGACCTGATTACCAATCGTGTCACTCGCGCCGACCTTTAGATTGCCACTTAAAGGCTGATCATCACGGAACAAAACATCAATACCAGCAGCACGATGTAATATTTCATCCGCCAATGGAAGTAACTTATGTCCCTCTTGGTTGAGAATTAATCGGTTGTTGACCCGGTCAAATAGAGAGTGGCCGAGTTGTTTCTCCATTTCGCCTAGTGCCATGCTGACCGCAGCTTTAGACAGAAACAGAGCCTCAGAGGCAGCAGTCAATGTCGAGTGCTGAGTAATAGTGACGAACACTTTGAGCTGTTTTATTGAAATATTAGCCATCAGATTCCTAGTTTTACTCTGCTGGTGAAAATGGATTCTGTTCAGTATTGATGAACACTTGTTATATATAATTGGATATTGTTTAACGAAGCGCAAGCGTATTATGGCTTCAACAAGCTGATGAGTTCACAAGTTTAGTGAATTAGGTTTAAGAGAGGCTGACATGATTCAACGTATTAAATATAGATTAACAGGAGCTCCAACATCCATGGCAGGGTTAGCACTCGCAATTGCAAGCTTAGGCTGGTGTTGGGATGGTGTTCTAGTCGCACAAGATATCTTACACACACCGGGTTTGGTGCAGTGGATCAGTGCTGGCATTGCGGCGGTATTACTTCTTGTTTTAGCTGTGAAATTTTTGATTCATGGTCACCTATTGCGTGAAGATCTTGCTCACCCTGTTGTCGGCAGTGTGGTACCAACATTTGCAATGGGGTGCATGGTGGTGTCAGCGTCTTTGGCGCCAATCTCTCAATTCTTACAAGAAGCTATGTGGTTGGCTTCTGTGGCTTTGCATGTTGTGTTTCTAATGAGCTTTTTGTACCACAGAGCTAAAAACTTTGAGATTCACCACATGGTGCCAAGCTGGTTTGTGCCGCCAATCGGTATCATTGTGGCAGACGTTTCTTTTTCTGGTAATCCAGTTTTAGAGCCAGTAGCGAACGCGACTTTGGTATTCGGCTTATTGGTTTACGCAGTAATGCTACCAATCATGGTTTACCGTTTGATCTTCTCTCACGAAGTGCCAGATGCTGCAAAACCAACGATTGCGATTATGGCAGCACCGGCAAGCCTATCTTTGGCGGGTTACTTAACCGTTACTGCTAACCCTTCACCTGTGATCATTGGTTTACTATTTGGTATTGCAGTGTTGATGACGTTCATTATCTATATGGCGTTTTTCAAACTACTTCGTCTTCCATTTAGCCCTGGTTATGCAGCGTTTACCTTCCCAATCGTGATTGGTGCAACAGCGTTATTTAAATTGGCTGCGTGGATGCAAGCACAAGGTATTGAAGCGCATTACATTAACCAAGTGTTTAACCTAGCTTATTTAGAGCTGATTGTTGCGACGTTGGTGGTAGGTTATGTGGCGGTTCGTTACTACATGAACTACAAACCTCACCGTGTTTTAAGTGCGGTAGCGGGCAGATTGTAAAGGGCAATAGTTCAAAAGATAAACGGACCTTAAGCTTTCGGTATTTCATAAGCTTATATTCCTCATCCAAACTCAGCACTTATGCTAATCTGGCAGTATATTGTGGCAAGATTAGCGTGAGTGCACTTTGTTTACTGTTTACCATTCCAATAAAGTTGATACTTTAAAAATTCTTCTCGTTCACTTAATCAAAAGTGACCCTTTAGCCAATCCTTTCGAAAAAGAGCAGATCTTGGTTCAGAGCCCAGGTATGTCTCAATGGCTTAAGATGGAACTCGCCAAAGAGTTTGGTGTAGCAGCAAATATCGATTTTCCTCTTCCAGCAACCTTCATTTGGGATATGTTTACCCAAGTGCTTCCTGACGTACCGAAACGCAGTGCTTTTAACAAAGAAGCGATGACGTGGAAGCTAATGAGTTTGCTACCTGCGAAGCTTGACCACCCTGATTTCTTACCCTTACAACGCTATCTTGAAAACGACGAAGATGATTCGAAGCTGTATCAATTGGCTGAGAAGATTGCCGATATCTTCGATGGATACTTGGTATATCGTCCTGAGTGGATGGCGATGTGGGAAGCGGGCGAGCCCGTTACAGAATTGATTGATGGTGAAGGGCAGCAAGAACACCCTTGGCAGCCAATTTTGTGGAAGGCACTCTACGAGCAAACCCTGTCTCAAGGCCAATCGAAATATCACCGTGGTAACCTGTACCACGACTTCATTGAAGCGCTAGCCAACCAACAAGGTCAGCTACAACGCTTGCCGAAACGTCTGTTTGTGTTTGGTATATCGTCGCTGCCTCCTCGTTACATGGATGCCTTGAAAGCGCTGGGTGAGCAGATTGATGTTCACCTGATGTTTACCAACCCTTGCCAACATTACTGGGGCGATATTCGTGACCGTAAATACTTGGCGAGAGTGGAAGCGCAGCGTCGTAAGCAGTTTGCTTTGGTTGATGGTTTACCTCAGCTAGAAGGCGAAGTCTCACCATTAAAAGATGGCATTGAAGCCAATATTGAAGACGAACTGCATACCAGCCAAGCGGTCGGTAATAGCTTACTGGCGTCTATGGGTAAACTGGGCAGAGATAACCTGTCCTTGCTGTCTCAATCAGACAGCGAAGAGCATGAGTTCTTTATTGATGTCGAGAGAGACAGCCTGCTGCATCAACTGCAAGCCGATATTCTTGAGTTAGAAGAGCACCAAGACGATCACATCTTAGACTCCAGCAACCACAAACAAGTGGTTGAGCTGGGCGATCGTTCGTTGACGGTACACGCTTGTCACAGCCCAATGCGCGAGGTGGAGGTTCTCCATGACCAGTTGTTAGCGATGTTTGATGCTGATCCAAGCTTAAAACCACGCGATATCATTGTGATGGTGGCAGACATCAATGCTTACAGCCCTGCTATTCAGGCGGTATTTGGTAATGCTCCGGGTGAGCGTTATATCCCTTACTCGATCTCGGATAGAACGGCAGACCAAGAGAGCCCAATTCTGACCGCGTTCATGCAGTTGGTCGCGTTACCGAACACGCGTTGTCTAGCTTCTGAACTTCTAGAGCTATTAGAAATCCCAGCGATGATGGCACGCTTCGGTATTGATGAATTTCAATTTGAACAAGCTAAGCAGTGGGTTGAAGAGGCGGGCATTCGTTGGGGGGTTGATGCTTCAACTGCAACAGAATTTGATCTACCTGCGACTGAGCAAAATACCTGGCTATTTGGTATTCAGCGTATGTTACTGGGCTATGCGATGTCAGACTCTGCGGGCTTGTTTGAAACTGAACATTCTCCGATTGCGGCTTATAACGAAGTTCAGGGTATTAACGCCGAACTTGCGGGTAAGTTAGCGCACTTTATTGACCGTATCGCTCATTACCGCCAACGACTAACTGAAACCCAATCAATCGATATGTGGCGTGAAACCTTGCTGCAAATGATTGACGATTTCTTTGCCGTTGAGCTAGAAGGTGAGGTGGTGCTTAAGTCGATTCGTGATGCACTTTCACAACTGAATGAACAGCTTGATGATGCCTTGTATGAGCAAGAGTTGTCGCCGAGTATCATCTATCAGTACTTAAATAATAAACTGTCGGGCGCCCGTATCAGTCAGCGTTTCTTAGCGGGACAAGTTAACTTTTGTACCTTGATGCCGATGCGTTCTATTCCGTTCAAAACCGTCTGTTTGTTAGGCATGAATGATGGTGTTTACCCTCGCTCAATGCCGCCAGAAGGTTTTGACCTGATGAACGGACGCACACGGCCTGGCGATCGTTCTCGCCGTGATGATGACCGCTATCTATTCTTAGAGGCGATGCTGTCAGCGCAAGAGTGTTTATACATCAGTTATGTCGGCCGCTCGATTCAAGATAATACTGAGCGAGTGCCGTCGGTATTGGTTTCAGAGTTGATTGAGTACTGCCAGCAAAACTACTGCCTAAGTGAAGACCAACCATTACCAAGTGATGATTCAGGCATCAAACTGACTCAAGCGATCAGCTTTGAACACACAATGACGCCGTTCAGCCCTGCAGCCTTTACGCAAGGTGATGCAAGCCATGTATTGAGTTACGCCAAAGAATGGCTTCCTGCGGCTAACCGTTCCGGTGAATGCAGTGGCGAATTCAATCGTGCGTTGGATGACTATTTGCTTGGTGCGACTTATCCGTTAGAACTCGATCTGGTTGAACTGCAGCGTTTCTGGCGCTTGCCGGTACAATACTTCTTTAATCGTCGCCTAAAAGTAGTGTTTGAGCCACCGCTTCCGGTAATGGAAGACGATGAGCCGTTCGTGCTTAATGGCTTAGAAAGCTTCCAGCTTAAGGATGCTCTGCTGCAAGTGTTACTAGACCATCCAGAAGGGGCTGATGAAGCGGTTCGATTGTTTGTCTCTGAGCAAAAAGCACAGGGCCGATTACCGGTCGGCGCTTTTGGTGATATCGAATTTGAAACCAATCGCGTTCAAGCGGAAGACTTAGCCAAAGAGATTCGATTTGTAAGTGGGCAGCCACAGCAAGATCTTGAGGTAAATATTGAATTTGACGTGCTAGGCGAGGGTAAACCCGTTCGTTTGATGGGTTGGCTTACTCAAAACTATCAATCAGGTCTAGTGCGTTTCCGTAGCGGCAAAATACGCTCTCAAGATTACTTGGCTGCGTGGATTGATCATCTATCCTGCGCTGTTATGGGACACGGAAAAACGACCCATATTATTGGCTATGACAGAAAAGAGGGCGTGGTTCACCAAACGCTACAACCTATCGGCGATGCGCTTCAGGCGAAGAGTTTGCTGGCTGAGTTAGTACGACTGTTTTATCAAGGCATGACAGCACCACTGCCTTACTTCCCGAAAACCGCGTTAGCTGGTGTTGAAGCGGGCTTTAGCCGCGGTAAATGGGTTGATGACGAAGAAAAGTCCCTCAAGAAAATGGCTGATACCTTTAATGACAGCTTCGCCTTTACTGGCGAGGGTCGAGATACTTACATCTCACGTATTTGGTCTAAGTGGGATGATGCTCTGGCTGCTGAGTCGCGAATGTATTCAACGCTTGTGCTGCAGGCCGCAAGACTCGCCGCTGCCGATCTTGAAGATCAGGAATAATCGGCAGTGATCAGCAAGATCACCAACAATATGCTTATCAAAGAGATGCGTTTGAATAAAAGCATGGGAAATAAAGAGTTAGATGTAAACTTGGTGTGCAGGGCTTATAAAATGACGAGAGGAAGTCGTTTATGAGGAAGCAAGGTACAGGAAATAAAGTGGCCGCCAGTAAATCATTATTAGTGTAGGGCGTTCGCTGTACGGCCACAGGTCAGAGGGACCATTATTCTGTGGTTCAAAGTAACGCCGTAAAGTACAAAACTCGTACGTGCTCCTGAACTCGTGGGCGCATAGTAGCGAGGCGATCCGAATTGATCCGTGAGAGAGATCGCACTAACTATTAACAAATTAGCGTAGGACGTAAATTGAATGACGTTTTCCACGCTAGGTCACATTTATAGCAATAGTCACATTTTTAACAGACTCATCTATCAAAAGGCAGTAAGGCATGACGACCACAAGCAGTGTTCAGGTAATCGCTCCAAAAACACTCGATACCATGACGTTTCCACTTCATGGCGCGCGTTTAATTGAAGCATCGGCGGGTACAGGTAAGACATTTACTATTGCTGGCTTGTACTTGCGCTTACTGCTCGGACACGGCACGGCCGCTCCACAAGGTGATCTGACTGAAGCCACTCGACACCATGAGCCGCTAACCGTAGACCAAATTCTGGTGGTGACCTTTACTGAAGCAGCTACGGCTGAGCTGCGAGATCGTATTCGTGCTCGTATTCATGATGCACGCATTGCGTTTGCACGTGGGCAAAGTGACGACCCAGTGATTGCGCCTTTGTTACAAGCCATCGATGATCATGCTGGCGCGGCTAAAACTCTGCTTAACGCTGAAAGACAAATGGATGAGGCTGCGGTATACACCATTCACGGTTTCTGTCAGCGAATGTTGACTCAAAATGCTTTTGAGTCTGGAAGCCGCTTTGATAACGAATTTGTGACCGATGAAAGTCACCTAAAAGCACAAGTAGTTGCTGACTATTGGCGTAAACAGTTTTACCCGCTGCCCATTCAACTGGCTGGTGAGGTTCGTAATATCTGGGGTTCACCTGCTGCGTTATTAGCAGACGTAAATCGTTATCTGACAGGATCTCCGCTGAAATTGACGGTAGATGCGATGTCGGGCGACTTGCAAACTCTGCACAACCAAAACCTAGATAAAGTGAAGCAACTTAAAGCGCTGTGGTGTGAATCCGAAGCGGACTTTTTGGCTTTGATCTCTGCTTCGGATGTGAACAAGCGTAGCTACACTAAGAAATCTCTGCCGACATGGTTAGAAGCTGTGACAGCATGGGCGCAGAGCGACACTCATGATTACCAGTTTCCAGATAAACTAGAGAAGTTCTCACAAGCAACGTTAATTGAAAAAACACCAAAAGGCACCGCGCCTCAGCACGCGGTGTTTGAGGCTATTGAGAATTTCTTAAATTCTCCTGTAGATCTAAAAGCTCCATTGCTGGCGCATGCGATTACTCATTGTCGAATCATGTTAGCTAAGGCTAAACAGCAGAAGCAGTGGTTATCGTTTGATGACCTACTGACCCAGTTATCTGCGTCGATCGATGTCGATGAGCAGTCACTGCTGGTGGAAAGGATTCGCACGCTCTACCCGGTGGCGATGATCGATGAATTTCAGGATACCGACCCACTGCAATACAGTATTTTTAGCCGAATCTATCTTGATAATCCGCAGTGCGGCTTGTTTATGATCGGTGACCCAAAGCAGGCGATTTATGGCTTCCGTGGCGCAGATATCTTTACCTATATCAAGGCGAGAAACCAAGTTAGTGCTCACTACACCTTAGGCACTAACTGGCGCTCAAGTGCCGATATGGTCAGTGCAGTAAACCAAGTGTTTATGAATTCGGACAGCCCGTTTATCTACGATCAAGACATTCCATTTTTGCCCGTTGCTGCCAGTCCATCAGCCGACAAACGCCAATGGGTGATGAACGGAGAAACTCAGCACGCACTTACCTTTTGGCTGCAAGAGGCTGAAGATAAGCCATTGCCGAAAGGTGAATATCACAAGGCAATGGCAGAAGCGACAGCGAGTCAAATTCAAACTATTCTGACCGCTTCTCAAAATCAACAAGCCTATTTTGATAACGGCAAAAAACAACATGCCGTGAATGCGGGTGATATTGCTGTTTTGGTTCGAACCGGTAGTGAAGGTCGTCTGATTAAGAACGCGTTGTCGGAACAAGGCATTGCGAGCGTGTATTTATCCAACCGAGACAGTGTGTTCACCAGCTTGGTCGCACAAGATATTCAACGTTTGTTGCAGGCGGTGCTGACACCTGAAAATGACCGAGCATTACGCGCCAGTTTAGCGTCGGAGTTGTTTGCTCTGGATGCCGCATCATTGGATGAACTCAACAACGATGAAGTGGTGTGGGAAAACGTCGTTAACGAGTTTAGAGAATATCGTAAGTTGTGGCTTCAGCGCGGCGTGTTGCCAATGCTTCGCAGCGTGATCAGTAAACGACATCTCGCGGAACGCTTACTGGAAGAAGAAAATGGTGAGCGCTCACTCACTGATTTAATGCACATTGGCGAATTGTTGCAACAAGCAAGACAAGAACTCGACAGTGACTATGGCTTGTTGCGTTGGCTGGCTGAAGCAATCTCAGATGCACAAAATGGTTTAGGTGGCAGTGAGGATGACATTCAACGCCTTGAATCAGAAAGAAACTTGGTTCAAATCGTTACCATTCATAAATCGAAAGGCTTGGAATATGACTTAGTATTTTTGCCGTTCGTTGCAAGCTATCGTGAAGCGAGTGAAGGTAAGTTCTACGACCATGATTCAGACACCACAGTACTCGATATTACTGGCAGCGACAGTGCCTTAGCGCAAGCCGATAAAGAACGACTAGCGGAAGATTTGCGCCTGGTTTATGTAGCGCTGACTCGTGCGGTTTATGGCTGTTTTATTGGTATAGCGCCACTGCGTAAAGGGCGTTCAACCAAAGAACCGACAGGCGTGCATTTGAGTGCGATGGGCTACTTGGTTCAAAACGGACAAGAGCAGGGTATTGCCGAATTGCATCAAGCTCTATCGGCTATTGAGGGTAAGAATTCCAGTGTGCTGTTAGCCGAAACACCTACCGCTCACGAACAAATTTTTGTGCAAACAGAGCAAGTGAGTGACGACTTACAGGCCAGTGAACTTAAGGCTTCAATTGACCGAGCTTGGCGTATCACCAGTTACTCGGGGCTTGTCAAACAGGGCAGTCACGGTGCGAGTCATGACGCGACCATTGAGGTGTCTGGTTTTGATATTGACTCGGCTGATGAGCAGGATGAGTCTGAGTTGATTGAGCCTGAACGCTCTATCTTTACGTTCCCTCGTGGTGCTCGCCCAGGTACTTTCTTACACACCTTGTTTGAGGAGGTTGAATTTACCGAGCCAGCAACCAGTGAACATAACACGCAAGTAATCACTCACTTATTAGAATCAGAGCAATATGAATTAGAGTGGCTACCTGTGCTTCAGCAACTGGTCGATACAGTGCTGAACACCGCATTAGACGGCAAGAACTTAAAGCTAAGCGAGAAAGACTCGACGCAACGTTTAGTTGAGATGGAATTCTTACTGCCGATCGAAGTATTGGCTGCATCTGAACTGAATCAAACCATTCAATATCACGATCCATTGTCAGCCAAAGCGGGCGATCTAGGTTTCCAAACCGTGCAAGGTATGTTGAAAGGCTTCATCGATTTGGTGTTTGAGCACCAAGGTAAATACTATGTACTCGACTGGAAATCGAATCACTTAGGAGATGATGTTGCTGTCTACCATGGCGAGGCATTGAAATCGGCGATGGCCGACCATCGCTATGATTTGCAATATCAAATCTATGCATTGGCGTTGCACCGTTTCTTACGCAGCCGCGTTGCCAATTACAGCTACGAACAACATTTTGGTGGCGTGTACTACTTGTTCTTACGAGGAATGGACGGCCAATCTCAGCAAGGTATTTTCTCGGCGAAACCAACACTGGTTTTACTTGATGAAATGGATCAATTGATTGACGGTAAAGTGATAGACAGGCGTTCGGCACAATTGAATGACGATGAAACTGGACAGATGGGGCTTTTATAATGACAACAACGACCACTAATACCGGCATAGATACTGCGAACACAGCAAAGCCAGTTTCACTTATTCCTGAGCAACTGATGGATGTACTCCAGTTTCTTGCGGATAAGGGTTCTATTCGTCAGTTGGATTATCAATTTGCCCGTTTTCTTGCTCAGCAAGCCACGAGCTACCCTCAAGAGATCGGCTTTCTCGCGGGGGTAGTGAGCCATGAATTAGGCAAAGGACACATTTGTACTCAGCTTATACAGCAGCATACGACAGGCCCTGAACTAGCGGCAGATCTTGCTCAGTTACTTGGGTTATACGGTGAAACTGCACTGCAATTGAACCAAAAACTGTTGGGTATTGATTGGGTGGCTGTGCTTCAATCATCAAACTTAGTGGGAACGACCAACGATTGTGTTAAGCCTCTAATGTTCGATGGGCAGCGTGTCTATTTACAGCGTTATTGGAACTACGAAGTTGTGTTGGCTGAGACCTTAAACCGTTTAAGTAAGCCGGTAGAGTTCAATACTGAGCAGAAAAAAGCGCTGACTGAAACGCTCAATCTGCTTTTTGCACGTAGCTATCATTTTCTGTTTAACGCCTTAGCCAAGGCTGAAGCAAGCCAACAAACGTCTCAGGTATTACGCCAACAATTGGTGTGTGACCATCTTGATATTGTGAATGAGCAGGCTTTAGATTGGGGATCAATCGACCAAGCGATTGTTCAAGCCAAGCAAGTGACAGATTTAGATGCGCTGGATAGCCTCGTGCCGTTATCTGTCTGTTTGAACTGGCAAAAGGTCGCGGCAGCGGTAGCGTTGAGTCGTCGTTTTGCGGTGATTTCTGGTGGGCCGGGTACTGGTAAAACAACCACGGTAACCAAATTACTGTCGGCGATGGTCGAGCAATCTCTCAGCCAAGGTAAAACACCAACGATTAAGCTAGTGGCACCAACGGGTAAAGCGGCGGCGCGTTTAACCGAGTCGATCGGTAAAGCAATTGAACAGCTGCCATTAGCGCCTGAAGTGAAAGCCAACATACCGACCGAATCGAGCACCTTACACAGATTACTCGGCGCGATTCCTAACCGTGCTGAGTTTAGGCATAACCGACGCAATCCACTCCACCTTGATATCTTGGTAGTGGATGAAGCTTCAATGGTTGATCTGTCGATGATGTATAAGCTGGTGGATGCACTTCCTGAGCACGCAAGGCTCATCTTATTGGGTGATAAAGACCAACTCGCTTCAGTAGAGGCAGGTGCTGTGCTCGGTGATATCTGTTCATTCAACTCTGCAGGGTACAGCACAGCGCAAGGCAATTTGATTGCAGAGATGACAGGTTTTGATGCGATAGCTAAACCAAGACAAGACAAAGCTGGAGCGGTGAATCCGCCTGCGATTGCGGATAGCTTGTGTATGCTGCAGAAGAGTTATCGTTTCGATGCGCGCTCCGGTATCGGTCAGCTGGCAAAAGCAATCAATAATGGTTCTGCGAATCAAGTAGACCAAGTGTTTGCCAAAGGTTTTGGCGATATCGAAAACCACCCTCTGTCGAGTGACAGCTATAACCTGATGCTGCGTACTTTGGTTAACGAGTATGGTGCGTACCTCAATAGAATGAATGTGCCGTTGGAAGAGTTAGAAACTCAAGAAGCGAGAGCGAAATCGGTACTCGATTTGTTCAGCCAATGCCGACTGTTGTGTTCCATTCGTGAAGGGGATTTTGGTGTTAAAGGCCTCAACCACAGAATTGAAAGAGCACTGGCCGCAAGGCGTTTGGTGAGCCCTCATAATGATGAGCTGTGGTATCACGGACGTCCTGTTATGGTGACGCGAAATGATCATGGCTTGGGTTTGTACAATGGTGATATTGGTATCTGTATGCTTGAGGCGGGTTCTAGTCAACCTGACTTAACCCCTCGTTTGAAGGTCTATTTTGAGTTGCCCGATGGCAGCGTAAAAGCTGTGCTACCAAGCCGAGTGCCCGATCATGAAACGGCTTATGCAATGACAATACACAAATCTCAGGGTAGTGAATTTGATCTGACCTTAATGATCTTGCCGCCAGATTTCAGCCCTATTTTAACGCGGGAGCTTATCTATACAGGTATTACACGTGCGAAGAAACGACTGATGATGTTCAGCGATACAAATGTGTTGAAGCGTGGGATTAAGGTGAAAACAGAGCGAGTGAGTGGTTTAGGCAGTCGCTTAACGAATTAGTCGTTATGGACGGCTAGAGAAGGTTTTGAACTTAGGGCTAGACAAACACAAAGCAACCATCCTTGGTTGCTTTGAGCGTTATTAGGAATCAGAGCCTAAAAACGCTCGAGTAAACGATATGTGGTTTATCTTGTACTTTGCTTGGCAATTCAAAATAAACTCTTTTAGATTCTCGCTAACAGGGAACACGCAGTGTACGTCTAGCCCTTCTAAGAATTGGTTATCAGCCATATCCCAAAAACTTTGCAGCGAGTTACAAACAATGGTTCTCATATCAATATTGCTCTTTTTGCTGTTTATATTAACGAGCAGAGCTAATGTTAGCGTGCTGGCCGTCAACGGGTATAGCAATCCGTGCAGTGACCACCTCAATGAGTTCGACATGACTATCGAGATGGCAATTCCAATAGAAACATTTGTTAAGATTATTAAAGCGTCTAAATTTTATACAATTATACGTGTGAGTGAAAGTGCATAGTTAATAAATCTCATATAGAAAACGATTACATTTGCAATTATTTTTCTGTCGAAGTGAGATTGTGCTCCAAAAATTTATTTATACGTTGAGCGCCAAGATCTTTGAGTTTCTCTGATAGTTGTATAACCCTTGTTTTTCCATCGGTAATTCATCAACCGCTATCTCGTAAAAACCCTGTTCACGGAACCAGTGAAGGCTGTGCGTAGTAAGGACAAAAATCTGGTCGATATCACGAGATTTTGATTGGTGACGCATGTAATCCAGCAACAATTGCCCACGGTTTCCATCGCGATAGTCAGGGTGAATCGCCACACACGCCATCTCTGCCATGTGATCTTCCGGATACGCATATAGTGCAGCGCAACCAATAATCAGTCCGTCTTTTTCGATAATCGTAAAGCGGTGAATCTCTTGTTCCAATTGTTCTCTTGAGCGACGAACGAGAATGCCTTGTTCTTCCAAAGGACGAATAAGGTCAAATATGCCACCAATATCGTCAATCTGAGCTTGTCTTACTTGCTCGGCACTAGCCATGACCACTTGGGTTCCAATACCGTCAAAAGAGAACAACTCTTGGATTAATGCGCCATCTACCTTGTAGCTGATTAGATGACAACGAGGCACACCAGCTCGACAAGCGGAGATCGCTCCTTTCAAGAAGCGCAGTGTTCCTGTGCTCATGTCTTCGGCAGGATTTTGAGATTCCGTTAATCGTTCTAGAATTTGCTTGGCATCTTTAGGGAAGAGTTCGGCGAGCACGTTACCGCGTTCATCTGTTACCCCTTGTTCGGAGCAGAAGCCAATCAGCTTGTCGGCCTTTAGACGAATAGCAACTTGGGTAGCGACCTCTTCAGAAAGTAGGTTAAAGCTTTCGCCTGTCACGGAGCTGGCAATAGGGCCAAGCAGTACAATTGAACCTTGGTCAAGCGTGCGATTGATCCCTTCGATATCGATTCGACGAATACGCCCGCTGTGGCAATAATCCGTACCGTCATCCACGCCAAGCGGTTGAGCCGTAATGAAGTTACCACTCATAACATTGAGTTGAGTGCCTGCCATCGGCGTGTTGTTTAAGCTCATTGAGAGGCGTGCGGTGATGGCAAGTTGAAGCTGTCCAGCAGCCTGCATAGCGACGCCCAAAGAATATTCATCAGTGACCCTAATATTCTTGTGATAAGGCGTATGGCAATCTTGCTTGGCGAGCAATTGGTTGATCTGCGGTCTTGCCCCGTGAACGAGAACAATCTTTACTCCAAGGCTGTGGAGCAAGGCTATATCACTAATAATGTTACCAAAGTTCCTGTCGGCAACGGCTTCGCCTCCCAGCATAATGACCATGGTTTTGCCACGGTGAGCATTTACGTAAGGGGTTGATTGTCTGAAACCTTTTACTAGCGCTGTACTTCTTAATTTCACAGAACAAGTCCATTTTGTTTATTTATTCGATAATTTAGCATTTAAATTCAAATGTAAACAACACCTTTTTGGAATAAAGCGCAAACTATTCTTATCTAGGCTTCAATATATAAACTGTCTCAGTGTAGAATGCGCATAGCATCCTTATGAGTAGTCACCGAATGCAACAAGCTCCAGCAACAAAGAACAAAATCGATGAGATAACCAAAGGTCTCTACAGCGAAGCTGATCAGCGCAATCAATCTAAGTTGAAGCGTAAGATCATTGAACGCTGTTTAATGGTTCTAGCCTTAGTGGGTTCGTTTGCGGTGGTTTCTTTGTTCGGCGATGTGCTTTCCCGAGTGCAAAATGCGGCGACGCCCGACAATCTGATATACGGCACTTGGATAGAGCAAGATGTTGCACATTATGCGACCGATGAGTTTGTTCTGAATGCTAATGGTGTGTCAGTTCGTGGGTCTGTTGTTTCGACGAGCTTTGACTTTGATGGAAACTACTTTGAATACAAGGCGGGTGATAAAACCTATCGCTTCCGCATGACCAATTCTGACAATACAGAAATGGTGCTCGATTCTGACAGTCACTACAATCCCATCTTCCGCCTTAAGGGCCATATCGATAACTCCGTCCGATAGGTTATCTTCTTGTAAACTCTTACAATCTAAGATTGTGTTATCTGACTGTTTTTGTCATCCTCGATGCATAGAATTTTTAGGATGACTCTTGTGATTAAAAAATGGCTTCCCCTTGTCGCTGCCTCTTTGTTATTTGGCTGTGCTCAACCCACTGATCTTGCTCAGCAACACCTTGATGACGAATTTCCTCGCACCTTGAATGAGGTCGATCAGGTTGAATCCAATAAACCAAGAGACTACACCGCATTTGCAGAACAAGCTGAGATGGTGGTTTCTAAATCCCCTTCGATGGCTAAAATCTATGAGCCGCTTTATCAACAACTCAATGAGTGGGCGATGCTGAGTGGAGATCCAAGCGAGCTAGCGAATTTTGGCGTTCAAACCGCTCAACTAGGTGGTGGTGATAAACAAGGCAATGTTTTGTTCACGGGCTACTTTTCTCCTGTGATGGAGCTGCGCCACGAAGCGAATGAAGAATACCGTTACCCTGTTTACGGGCTTCCTGAGTGTGGCAAAGAGTGTCCAACACGCGAAGAGATTTACAACGGCGCATTAGAAGGTCAAGGCCTTGAGTTAGGTTATTCAGCAAACCGCATCGACCCATTTATGATGGAAGTGCAGGGCAGTGGATTTGTGCACTTCGGTGATGATGACACGCTGCAGTATTTCGCCTACGCGGGTAAGAATAATAAAGCTTATGTGAGCATTGGCCGTGTTCTGATTGAACGAGGCTTAGTTCCACGCGAAAAAATGTCGCTAAAAGCAATCAAAGAGTGGGTATTGGCAAACGATCCTGAAGTAGTGAAAGAGCTGCTTGAGCAAAACCCTTCTTTCGTTTTCTTTGAAGCGAGAGACGACCTATCGGTAATGGGCAGCGCGGGCATTCCTCTATTACCGATGGCGGCGGTAGCGGGCGATCGCTCTATCTTACCTATGGGAACACCGATTCTTGCTGAGGTTCCACTACTGAATGCTGATGGTACTTGGAGCGGCGCTCATCAACTAAGACTGCTATTGGTTTTGGATACGGGCGGCGCGGTTAAGCAAAACCATTTGGACCTTTACCACGGCATGGGCCCTCGAGCGGGTACAGAAGCGGGCCATTACAAGCATTTTGGTCGTGTGTGGAAGCTCGGTTTAGATGGCAGCGCAACTGAAGCGCCTTGGGCTTTGCCTCCTGAAAAGGTTGAGTAAGCTACAATAAAATAGGGCATTGAAAGCGAATCGCTAATCCCCTAGACTTTTTATTCAAGAGTGCGTATAAAACGCACTCTTTTCTTTTTCTCAGAAATAAATTGGCGGCAACAATGCGTGAATTGACCACTCCAGCTTCAGAAAACTATGACCAACGATTTGGTGGCACCCGTCGCCTATATGGCAATAGTGAAGTCGACATACTTAGAGCAGCACACGTGTGTGTGATCGGTATTGGTGGTGTCGGTTCATGGGCGGTTGAAGCGCTTGCTCGTACTGGTTTAGGTGAGCTGACTTTGATCGATATGGATGATGTGTGTGTGACCAACATCAACCGTCAGATCCACGCAATGTCGGGTACCGTTGGTAAAAGCAAAATCGAAGTGATGGCAGAGCGCGTTAAGCTGATTAACCCTGAGTGTAAAGTTAACCTGATTGACGACTTCATCGGCCCAGACAATCAGGCTGAATACCTGTCGAAAGAGTTCGACTTTGTATTAGATGCGATTGACAGTATGAAAGCTAAGGCTTCACTGTTGGCATATTGTCGTAGCAACAAAATTAAGGTGATCACCACTGGTGGTGCGGGTGGTCAAATCGATCCGACTCAAATCAAAGTGGCTGATCTGACGAAGACGATTCAAGATCCGCTCGCGAAGAAGCTAAAAGATACCCTTCGTCGTCATCATAATTTCCCTAAGAATTCAGCACGTAAGTTTGGTATCGATTGTGTGTTCTCAACTGAACAGCTGAAATACCCTCAAGCTGACGGCAGTGTATGTGCTGCGAAAGCGACAGCAGAAGGTCCAAAACGCATGGATTGTGCGACGGGTTTTGGTGCGGCAACGGTTGTAACCGCGACGTTTGGCTTTGTGGCTGTTTCACGTATCGTCGAAAAGCTGATTCAAAAGCACGCTAAGTAACGTCTTCTACTCAATTAACAATCGACTGGATATTAAAATGACCACATTCCCAAGCTCTCCATTCGGCACTGAAATTACCAGTGATGATATTGTCGCGAAAATGCAGACATTCAGCGGCTGGGAAGACCGTTATCGCCAAGTGATTCAATGGGGTAAGAAACTGCCAACGATGCCTGATGAACTGAAAAGTGAGCAGGTGATTGTCTCTGGCTGTGAAAGCCAAGTGTGGTTGGTTTCTCAGAATATCGATGGTGTTTGGCACTTTTGTGCTGATTCTGATGCGCGTATCGTTCGCGGTCTGATTGCATTAGTAATGGCTGCGTATGATGGAAAAACATCAGAGCAGGTTCAAGCGTTCAATATTGATGGTTACTTTGAACAAATCGGTCTAATTACCCACCTTAGCCCATCTCGTGGTAATGGGTTAAAAGCGATTGTTGCTCAAATCCAAGAGCTAAGTGCTTAACATCTCCTAGATACACAGAAGCAAAAGGGTTGACGTTAAACGCCAACCCTAAGTAATTTCGCTACTCGCTAAAGCATATCAACGGCTTTTTCTATCGCCGCTACGAGTTTTTCAACATCATCCATGTTGTTGTAAATACCAAATGAAATTCGAACCGTTCCTTTCACATTAAGTGCATCCATTAATGGGTGAGCACAATGATGTCCTGCACGTACTGCGATACCTTGCTGATCCAGTAGAGTCGCTATATCTTGATGGTGAACACCATCCATCACAAAAGTAATCACACTTGCGTTAGGTTGATACCCTAAAATCTGAATGTCATCCAGTTTACTGAGAGCAAGATAAGTCTCGTGTTGTAGCTGGTGGATATGATTTTCGATATCTTGTTGTGCAAAACCACTTAACCATTCTATTGCGGTGCTTAAGGCAATCGCTCCCGCCACATTTGGTGTGCCCGCTTCGAATTTGCCAGGCAGTTCTGAAAAAGTAGTGCCAGAGAAAGAGACGCGCTCAACCATTTTGCCACCGCCATGCCAAGGTGGCATCGCTTTGAGCAATTCAAGCTTGCCGTAAAGCACACCGATACCCGCAGGGGCATAGAGTTTGTGCCCAGAGAATACGTAGAAATCCGCACCTAAAGCAGCAACATCAATAGGCTCATGAACGATCCCTTGCGCGCCATCTACCACCACAATTGCATTCATCTTGTGTGCTTTCTCGATGACAGCTTCAATTGGCTGACGAGAACCCGTCACGTTGGTTATCTGAGCTAATGCAACAATCTTGGTTCGTTCATTTAAAAGTGCATCAAACGCAGTGAGGTTAAGTTCACAATCCGATGTCATCGGTACTTTAACGACTTTAGCACCGGTTTGTTCTGCAACAATTTGCCAAGGCACTATGTTGGCGTGATGTTCCATTTCACTCACTAAGATCTCATCGCCTGGCTGAAGGGTGCTTCTTGCGTAGGTTTGAGCTATTAGGTTGAGCGCCTCGGTTGCACCGCGAGTCCAGATGATCTCTTTTGAAGAGCTTGCTCCAATAAACTGAGCGACCTTATCTCTGGCTGCTTCAAACTGACTGGTCGCGTTCGCTGTTAAACTATGGCTACCGCGGTGAACATTGGCATTTTGTTTGGAGTAATATTGGCTAATGGCATCAATAACCACCTGAGGTTTTTGTGTCGTTGCCGCGCTGTCTAAGTAAATCAATGGTTGTTGATTGATGGTTTGTGATAGCGCAGGAAACTGCTCTCGGATGTGATTGATATCAAGCATCTATTCTTACCTAAAATCTTGGGAATTGGTGCTAGCGTTGTGCTTAGCGGTATTATTATTTTATCGCGACTTGTTAACCGTTGCTGACTAATCTTGATGATTCCAGCTATTTTCTTGCCCTTTGACCTGATCGAAAAGCTCTTGGTTAACGGGAGCTTCTATCTGATGCTTAAGCGCTATTTTTATTAGGTGTCCAGTGATGAAGTCGATCTCTGTCTTGCGCTGGTAAAACATATCCTGCTTCATGGATGAGTTGTTTTGCGCCGTGGCTTGGATAACCTGTTTGACGCTTGCTTCCAATTCATCGAATGAACAAACGATCCCTTCGGCTTGCATAACCTGCGTGAGCTCTTTAACGATAGAACTCAAAATATCCTCAAACCTTTTATCTGCAAGCTCGCCATTCTTGATCTGTTCAAGGCCCGTGAGTGGGTTGATCGCACAATTGATGGCGAGCTTAGTCCAAAGCGCGGTTTCTATTTGTGGGTTCCAACGCACAGCAGGGAGAGCATCATCTAGGACATTAACTAGAAACCTACACTGTTGGCCAGTTTGGTTGAAAGCACCCAATTGAGTTTGGCCGATTCCTGTGTGAGATACATTATTGCGGTCGGGTTTGAATGCAGCTTGAGTAGTCGTCGCCAATATTATTGGGTAAGCATCAATTTGAGTAGCTATCTCATCAACCGCGCCCATTCCGTTATGCATGAACATGAGAATGGTGTCGGGATCGAGATGTTGAAGTAACGGAGTAGTGGCTTCTGCCACTTGCCAAGCCTTGACGGTGAAGATAACCAGATCACTCGCGGCTAATCGTTCGATATTGTTGTTACTGATAGGGAGAGAGGGTTGTCCATCAAGTGATAAGTCAATTGAGTTATCAGTGGAACGACTCCACAAAGACACATTATGACCAGCTTGAGAGAGTTTGATTGCCCACAAAGAGCCGATGGCCCCTGGCCCAACAATAGTGATGTTCACAGCAATACCGAGATAAGAAAGTGATGCTGCAAGGATAACGAGGCATTAAATGAAAGCAATAAAAAATGGCACCCGAGGGTGCCATTTTGGAAACTTTCTTAGAAGTTCTATTAGAACTTGTAAGTTACTGCTACGTAGTGACCTACGCCTGAAGACTCAGCTTGTGCTGATGCATTCCATGGAAGGCCTTCGCCATCTGCAAAACCGTATACATCTTTGTATAGTTTTAGACCGTAGCCAACTGCGAACTGATCTGAGTGCCAGTAAAGGCCGTTGAACATTGCACCACCATTGCTTGATGTTGCATACCCTTTACCTTCATCCATACCGAATTGGTAATCGATGTAACCTTGGTAAGAGATGAATGAACCGTTCTCGAAGAAGTGGAAAGGTTTGAACCAGTTAGTCGAGATTTGGAAACCGTTCCAATCTTTTTTGTTTGAGTCGTATGTACCGTAAAGGTTTAGACCCATTTTACCGAACCATGGAACCATTACGTCAGAACCAAGACCGATTTTTTGAGTGTTAACACCAGGGCTACCATCGATACAACCTGTAGCATCACAGTTAGTAGCACCACCACCACCCCATTCCATAAGAGATGCAACGTATAGCTCTTGAACTGGACCAAAAGAAAGGTCTTTACCAGTTAGGCCATCGATAGACATACGAGGAGCAAACTTCATGAACATTTTTTCAGATTTTGCTTTATCGCTGCTTGAGTCCGACGTTAGGTTAAATACATCAACATAGCCGTAAAGATCGAAAATACCATTGCGACCACCAAACTCCATCTCTAGGTAATCATGAGTAGACTCAGAAACACCTTTCTCATTAAAAGCACCCATCAAGTTGAACTGTAGGAACTTGTAATCGTTCTTGTGGATGTCGCCGTCAGAATAATCCGCTGCCATTACTGGAGCAGAAGCTGCTGCTAGTAGGGCAAGAGTTAAAAGTGATTTACGCATAATGGAACTCTCTATGTTTGAAATAAGTAACCCGCTAATCCGTGCGTGTTTATGATGTCCGAATGCCGAGCATAATAGCGATTTTGTTCTCAAATAAAAGTGAGACAGAGTGAAAACTACAATTATTAATTTGAAGTTGATCACACTAATGATCTAAATGATGGAACTTTAAGGTGGTAATGCATCTTGATGCACTTTGGATTCTATTGATTTTGTGAAATCTGATTATTTTGTAGATAAATTGGTGAATTGATGCTCTAAGCAAACGATTATACTAAATAGAGTGATATGCATATCAAAATCAACAGTATTCTTTTCTAAGCGTTTTCTCTTAAAAAATGACAATTCAACCCGTCTTACAATCCAGTCTTTGATCTATCTTTGACCGAAAACGGTGGGTATTGCTGGCAGCACTCCGGCGCTAAGTGATGTGAAATTCAAAGATTATGCGAATGGCATTTATGTTGCGGCGGGGTCTTATTTTGTGACGATTACTGTAGCGGGTCAGCCGTCGGTTGTGGCTATCGACTCTGCGCCCGCAACCTTAGCTGATGGTGTAGTGTATCAAGTGGTGGCGATCGATGACTCGGCTGGCACAGGCTTCAACCTTATTGTGAGTGATACAACAGACTAGTTCTTACAGGTTACTAGTGACAAAGAAAAAGAGGGTAGCGTGATGCTACCTTCTTTTCTTTTGCTTTTTTGTTCAACTACTCTTGGTTGGTTTTTGCTTTTTCCAGTAAATCTGTGAAAAAGTGGCGCAACGAATAGAGCATGATCAAACTTGGAATCACCATAAGTGCGGTTAGTATAAAGAAGGTTGACCAATCATTGAGGTAATCAACCAACTCACCACTGAATGAAGCCAGCGTTGTTCGACCGAAATTCCCCAACGATGCTAACAAGGCATACTGTGTCGCTGAGAAAGCTTGCCCGGTTAATAGTGTTAAGAAAGAGACAAACGCTACGGTTGAAAACGCAGTTGTAAAGTTATCGACAATGATGGTTGCCAAGAACAAGGTTTCACTCGGGCCAGTGTGAGCGATCCACGCAAACATTAGATTACTGGCCGCCATTGCCACACCGCCGATCATCAGTCCGCGTACAATACCGAATTTCACATTGAAGACACTGCCTACCAAAGTGAAGAATATCGTCGCGCCCCAGCCAATTAACTTCGAATAGTGGCCGATCTGTTCGTTACTGAAACCTATCTCTTTATAGAAGGTGATCGACATGCGACCTAGGAAGGCTTCACCTATCTTAAATAGGAATACGAACAGCAGTAGGGTGATGGCAACTTGAACTCCGTTTCGTTTGAAGAAGTCATAAAACGGTTCTAACACGGTAACACTGAACCAAGCCACGACTTTCGAACCGACAACCTTATTGTGGCGTTGCTGAGCCTGTTCTTGCAGGGCTTCGCGTTGTGTATTTGGCTCTCCGACAAAAAGAGTAAACAGCATTAGTACGACAACGACGCCTGCCATTCCGTAATACACGCCATTCCAACCGATTGAGTCTGCGTTAATAAAGGCAAGGTAGCCTGGTAGAGAATACCCCGTCCACCAACCAATTACGGCCATTGCAGAAGCTTGCGGCAGTTTTGATGCTTCGGATTTTGGGAAGGTATCAATACGAAATGCATCAATCGCGATGTCTTGCGTGGCTGAGGCAATGGCAATAGCGAGCGCCAACATTGAAGTAAACGCCAAGTTCTCTGCGGGATTGACGCCTGCGATGAATAAGGTACCGATTAAAACAATGGATTGGCAGAAAAAGATCCAACTGCGTCGCTGGCCGAGTATTGCGTGAAGCACCGGCAGTTTTACTCGGTCTACCAATGGTGCCCATAGAAAGTTAATCGCATACACGGCAAACACACTGCCAAAGTAGCCGATGGCAGCACGCGTTAAACCTGCATCTTTTAGCCAACCAGACATATTGGATCCAATAAGAACCCATGGGAAGCCACTCGAACAGCCGAGCATAAACACCCAAAGTAGACGTTTATCTAGGTAGCTGCGAAAAGTCTGCATCCAAGAAAGAGAGGGAGTGCCTGATGACATAGGGCGTCCTTGTATAGAAAAACGCCCTTAAGAAATAAGGGCGTTACATTGGATTACTTAAGAAGGGTCACTTTAGTGATGACGATTGGGTCAACTGGTATGTCTGACATGCGGCCCATTCGCTTGGTTGGAATCGTTGCCATCTTTTGAACAACATCAAAACCTTCAGTTACTTTGCCGAATACAGCGTAGCCTGGGTTGCTACCTTTTGCGTTCAAGAAGTCATTATCAGAGAAGTTAATGAAGAACTGACGAGTTGCAGAATCTGGCGCATTAGTACGAGCCATCGCGATTGTTGCTGTATCGTTCTTCAAGCCATTGCTGCCTTCATTCTTGATAGGAGCGTAAGTTGCTTGTTGATTCATCTCTTGATCGAAGCCGCCACCTTGAGCCATAAAGCCAGGAATAACACGGTGGAAGATAGTGCCTTCGTAGCTGCCGTCAGCAACGTATTTTAGGAAGTTCTCCGCACTAACCGGTGCTTGTTCTTGGTTAAGCTCAATTGTGAAGTCGCCTAATGTTGTTTCTACGTTCACTTTAGGACCAGCCCAAACGCTCACGCTCACCAACATTAATGCGATAGAAGATAAAATACGAACCATTAGAAACGTTCCTTCATGTAAGTTTGTAGCTCTTGGTCGTTAGCGATTTCCGTAAGAACCAAGTTAATCACGTCATTAAGAGCCATAGAGATGTCGTCATTTGACGCACTCAAGGCACCAGTGCGCGTTGCAGTACCGTTGAATGTTTTCACTAGTTTGCCTTCAGGCGTTTCAGCCGTAACTTCAAGCGTTACTTTACCGTCCATTTTGTTTTCCATAATGGTGTGTTCTACGGTAACAAGCGCTTCTTGAATCTCCAAAACAATTGAGTTTTCACTGTTTACGCTTGCACGAAAACCTTGAGACTCTAACTGCTGAGCAATAGCGTTTTCTAGAGAAATACGCATGTTTTGCTTAGCATGAATTGGTTGAATGTTTGAACGGCCACTATCAACCAATGCAACATATTGAGCGGCACGAACATCTTTACTGGTTAGTGTGTATGTTTTGCCTTGTACAAGGTTGCTTGAGCTTAGTGAAGCTTCTGGCATTACATTGATTTGTTCTTGCTGAGGGGCTGAACATGCTGTCAAAGCCATAATAGAAGCAGCCAAAATCAGTTTTTTCATTCCTTTATCCTTTCTAAATTCACACCAGAAGCTCGGTATCTTAAATTCTTGTGAAGTCGTTTCTGCTTATTTATTAAAATTCGCAGGCTCTCTTGTTGCTTGTAATATCTCAAATTTTTGGTTTAGTTCAAGCGTTTCAACGTTAGCTTCACCAAATAGTCTCGCTAGTTTGACATCGTATCCGAGGTGTCGGTTGCCAATAACAATTAATTTGCCTCCATTGCTAAGAACATGCTTTGCATCACAGAACATTTGCCATGCAATGTGATCAGTAATCGCTTGTTGCTGATGGAATGGAGGATTACACATCACTAAGTAGGTGCTGTTTTTCTTAAAGCCATCTAAACAGTTGTTGGCGATGAACTGGAAGTTGCCGTCTTCACCAAGGTTATCCTTGACGTTTTGGCGTGCTGACTCCACAGCCATAAAGCTTTCATCCACACAGGTAATACGAGCTTGTGGGTTCAATTGCCCTGCTTTTACGCTCAATACACCGTTGCCACAGCCTAGGTCGATGATATGACGCAGCTCTGGATCTTGAGGGATATGCTCTAGCATATAGCGAGCGCCTTGATCGAGTGCTTCCCCTGAGTAAACATTTGGTAAATTTTTCAGACGGATATCTTCACCGTCCACATCCCATTCAACAAAAGGCTCTACTGTTTGAATAGGCTGGCAGTTTGGAGACGAGAATACTAAGCGGTGTTTTTTCTTCGCTAGTGATGTTTTGGTTTCGCCTAGGTACTTTTCGAACAGGTTAAGCGTAGAAGTGTGAATCTCTTTTACCTTGTTGACGCCAATCACTTGGCAGCCTACAGGCAATGCTTGGCGTAGCTGGCTCAGTTGCCAGATTAGGTGACGATTTGTTTTTGGCAGCTGCATGATCACAAGGTCGATACCGTGTGGGATATCATCCATCGTGTTCAAGAAGTTCACTCGGTTACTTTGATTGCGCTGCAAGTTTTTCAGGGCGCCACGGTGAGAGATAAATGAGTCGCTCATCATAGTGACATCATGATCTTTCGAGAACCAAGTCGATAGGGCACCGAAGCTGTCGTTCATGATCAGGATGTGTTTACCAGGTTCAAGGTTCATCTCTTCAACATGGCTAATAATGTATTCGTCGCCCGCATCCCAAGCTTGAAGGGTTTCATTTGAACGTTTCGGGAAACGATGTAAGGTCAAAGTTCTGTCGTGAAGGGTAAGTTCGGTTTTCATTGCTTGAGATACTTATGTAAGAAATAACAAAGATATTGTCTCAAATGCAGGCTGAACAAGATAGAAAAAACTCAACCAAACCTATGCCATTCGCTATCAAATACTCAGACACTCGACCTGTTAGGGTTTATACTCAGCCCACGGATAATGCCAATACGTTATTAAGGAATCACAATGATCCAAGAAGTTATCGAAACAAAATTGCACAATGAGTTTTCACCAAGTCATTTAAACGTGGTCAATGAGAGCTATATGCACAATGTTCCGGCTGGTTCTGAGAGTCATTTCAAAGTGATTGTTGTCAGCGATGTGTTTGAAGGTTTGCGTCTTATTGCTCGTCATCGAGCGGTAAATAAGGCACTTTCAGAAGAGTTAGCCAATAATATCCACGCACTGTCTATTCACACTTATACAAAAGATGAATGGATGAAGCAGCTAGATAGCGTGCCAGACAGTCCAATGTGTATGGGTGGCGGAAAGTAAGAAGGCCTATATACAGAGAAAAGCGCCATGGCGCTTTTTTTGTCGTCAAACGTATGTATTTTTCGTTGTTATATCACTCAAACTGATGTCAAATTGAACGAGCTCAAATACCTACAATGAGTAATGTTTTTATTAACAGTGTTTCAACATAACTAGTAAAATATTAGTTTGTGACAGAGTATTAATCTCTTGTTTAAAACACGATTCAAAAGCCATTTTATCTGTGCGGCTCGTCAAATTTATACATATTTGAGAGGCCATATGCTTCAAATCTCACCAAATAAAGGCTGTATTCAAGTTATTGGTCATGGCATCGAGTTGTCAAAAAATGCTAGAATATCGCACCTGATAAATCTCACATGATTCGTGTGGTGATTTTATTATGAAAATGTTGCGATTTTGGTATCTCAAATTTACCAAAACCGGACACTGTAATGTCGTGTCTAAGGGCGAGTTTAAAACGTCCTGAATTTACGCAATTAAAAGAATCTTTTTCCCGATAAAGTAGTGCAAGTGCGTATGATTACAATAAATAAGGGTTTGGATCTTCCTATCGCAGGAACTCCATCCCAGGTGATTAATGATGGTAAGTCCATCACTAAAGTCGCCTTGCTTGGCGAAGAGTACGTTGGTATGCGTCCTACGATGCATGCTCGCGTTGGTGATGAAGTGAAGAAAGGCCAAGTTCTTTTTGCAGATAAAAAGAACCCAGGTGTTGTATTTACTTCTCCAGCAAGCGGTAAAGTTATTGAAGTGAACCGTGGTGCTAAGCGTGTTCTTCAATCAGTAGTGATTGAAGTAGCAGGCAATGAGCAAATCACGTTCAATAGCTATGAAGCTAACCAACTAGTAGGCCTTGACCGTGAAACGGTTAAAGCTCAGTTAGTTGAGTCTGGCGCATGGACCGCTTTGCGAACTCGTCCGTTCAGCAAGGTTCCAGCAGTTGATTCTGAAACTCAGGCTATTTTCGTTACTGCTATGGATACTAATCCGCTAGCAGCTGAGCCAGAATTAATCATTAACGAGCAGTCTGATGCTTTCGTTGCTGGTTTAGATCTTCTTTCAACTCTGACTAACGGTAAAGTGTACGTTTGTAAAAAAGGTACTAGCTTACCTCGTTCAGCTCAGTCTAACGTTGAAGAACATGTTTTTGATGGCCCACACCCTGCAGGTCTTGCAGGCACGCATATGCATTACCTATATCCGGTAAATGCACAAAATGTAGCGTGGAGCATTAACTACCAAGATGTTATCGCATTCGGTAAGCTTTTCCTTACTGGTGAGATTTACTCTGAGCGTGTTGTTTCTCTGGCTGGTCCAGTGGTGAACAACCCACGTCTAGTTCGTACTCAAATTGGTGCTAGCCTTGAAGAGTTGACAGACAGCGAGTTAATGCCAGGCGAAGTTCGTGTGATTTCTGGTTCTGTACTTACGGGTACTGAAGCAACAGGTCCACATGCTTTCCTTGGTCGTTACCATCAGCAAGTTTCTGTTCTACGTGAAGGTCGTGATAAAGAGCTATTCGGCTGGGCTATGCCTGGTAAGAACAAGTTCTCTGTTACTCGTTCATTCCTTGGTCACCTGTTTAAAGGTCAGTTGTTCAACATGACAACGACAACAAACGGTAGTGACCGCTCAATGGTTCCAATTGGTAACTACGAGCGCGTAATGCCTCTAGATATGGAACCTACATTGCTGCTTCGTGATCTATGTGCAGGCGACATTGATAGTGCTCAAGCACTAGGTGCGCTAGAGCTAGACGAAGAAGATGTAGCATTGTGTACCTTTGTATGTCCAGGTAAGTACGAGTACGGTCAACTACTTCGTGAATGCCTAGATACGATTGAGAAGGAAGGGTAATTTTCATGGGCCTTAAAAAGTTTCTTGAAGACATCGAGCATCATTTTGAGCCAGGTGGTAAACACGAGAAGTGGTTTGCGCTTTACGAAGCAGCAGCGACAGTGTTCTACACGCCAGGTCTTATTACAAAGAAAAGCTCGCACGTTCGTGATAGCGTTGATTTAAAACGTATCATGATCATGGTTTGGTTCGCGGTATTCCCAGCAATGTTCTGGGGTATGTACAACGCGGGTGGCCAAGCTATCGCAGCACTTAACCATATGTATGCAGGTGCTGAACTAGCATCTGTTATCAGTGGTAACTGGCACTACTGGCTAACCGAAATGCTTGGAGCCTCCTTAGGAGCCGATGCAGGTGTTGGCAGCAAGATGCTACTTGGTGCGACTTACTTCCTACCTATCTACGCAACGGTATTCATCGTTGGTGGTTTCTGGGAAGTTCTGTTCTGTATGGTGCGTAAGCACGAAGTAAACGAAGGTTTCTTTGTTACTTCTATCTTATTCGCGCTTATCGTTCCGCCAACACTTCCTCTATGGCAAGCAGCACTAGGTATTACCTTCGGTGTTGTAGTCGCTAAAGAGATCTTCGGTGGTACGGGTCGTAACTTCCTGAACCCTGCACTTGCTGGCCGTGCGTTCCTATTCTTTGCATACCCTGCACAGATTTCAGGTGACGTAGTTTGGACTGCTGCAGATGGTTTCTCTGGTGCAACTGCTCTTAGCCAATGGGCTCAAGGCGGCGGTAGCGCACTAATGAACGTAACATCTGGTGAAGCAATCACTTGGATGGACGCATTCATTGGTAACATCCCAGGTTCTATCGGTGAAGTATCGACTCTAGCACTTATGATCGGTGCTGCGATGATCGTTTACATGCGTATCGCTTCATGGCGAATCATTGCTGGTGTAATGATCGGTATGATTGCTGTGTCTACGCTGTTTAACGTGATCGGTTCTGATACTAACGCAATGTTCAGCATGCCTTGGCACTGGCACCTAGTTCTAGGTGGCTTCGCATTCGGTATGTTCTTCATGGCGACTGACCCAGTATCAGCTTCATTTACCAACAAAGGTAAGTGGTGGTACGGCATCCTAATCGGCGCAATGTGTGTAATGATTCGTGTAGTTAACCCTGCATACCCAGAAGGCATGATGCTTGCGATTCTATTCGCAAACCTATTTGCTCCTCTGTTTGACCACGTTGTAATCGAGAAGAACATTAAGCGGAGACTAGCGCGCTATGGCAAGTAATAACGATAGCATTAAAAAGACGCTGTTTGTTGTTATCGCATTGAGCCTAGTGTGCTCAATCATCGTTTCAACAGCTGCAGTTGTTCTTAAACCTAAGCAACAAGCTAACGCGGTTCTAGATCAGCAAACTAAGATCCTTGAAGTTGCGGGCATTGAACTTGCGGGTAATATCCCTGAACTGTACGCAGAGAACATTGAACCTCGTCTAGTTGATTTCGCTACTGGCGATTTCGTTGACGGCGATGCTGCTGCATACGACCAACGTAAAGCGGCAAAAGATCCAGCTCAGTCAATCAAGCTTTCAGCTGAAGATGACATCGCTAAGATCCTTCGTCGTGCTAACACGGGTACTGTATACCTTGTGAAAGATGGCGCTGAAACTTCTAAAGTTATCATCCCTGTTCACGGTAACGGTCTATGGTCAATGATGTACGCATTCGTTGCGGTAGAAACTGATGGCAACACAGTTTCTGGTATCACTTACTACGAGCAAGGTGAAACTCCTGGACTTGGTGGTGAAGTTGAGAACCCATCTTGGCGCGCTCAATTCGTTGGTAAGAAATTATTCGACGAAAACCACAAACCTGCTATTCAGGTTGTTAAAGGTGGCGCTCCTCAAGGTTCTGAGCACGGTGTAGATGGCCTTTCTGGTGCAACACTGACTAGCGTTGGTGTTCAACATACATTTGACTTCTGGTTAGGTGATATGGGCTTTGGTCCGTTCCTAGCAAAAGTTCGTGACGGAGGTCTGAACTAATGTCTAGTGCAAAAGAAATTAAAAAGAGCATCTTAGCGCCGGTGTTGGACAACAACCCAATCGCGCTACAGGTTCTTGGTGTGTGTTCTGCTCTTGCGGTAACCACTAAGCTAGAAACAGCATTTGTTATGACTATCGCGGTAATGTTCGTTACTGCTCTGTCTAACTTCTTCGTTTCTTTGATCCGTAACCACATTCCTAACAGTGTGCGTATCATCGTTCAGATGGCAATTATCGCATCACTAGTAATCGTGGTAGACCAAGTGCTTAAAGCATACCTATACGATATCTCTAAGCAGCTATCTGTATTCGTAGGCCTAATCATTACTAACTGTATTGTAATGGGTCGTGCTGAAGCATTCGCAATGAAGTCTGCGCCAATCCCATCTCTAATCGATGGTCTTGGTAACGGTCTTGGTTACGGTTTCGTTCTTATCACTGTTGGTTTCTTCCGTGAGCTTCTAGGCTCTGGCAAACTATTTGGTATGGAAGTACTACCTCTAGTGAGCAACGGTGGTTGGTATCAGCCAAACGGCTTGATGCTTCTAGCACCTTCTGCATTCTTCCTAATTGGTTTCTTGATTTGGGCAATTCGTGTGTTCAAACCAGAACAAGTAGAAGCGAAGGGGTAAGGTAGTCATGGAACATTATATTAGTCTGCTAGTTAAATCGATTTTCATCGAAAACATGGCGCTTTCTTTCTTCCTAGGTATGTGTACATTCCTAGCGGTATCTAAGAAAGTTAAAACTTCTTTTGGTCTTGGTGTTGCGGTAGTTGTAGTACTTACAATCGCTGTTCCTGTAAACAACCTTGTTTACACACACATCCTGAAAGAAAACGCGCTTGTTGAAGGTGTCGATTTAAGTTTCCTTAACTTCATCGCATTCATCGGTGTTATCGCGGCACTTGTACAAATCCTAGAGATGGTTCTAGACCGTTTCTTCCCACCTTTGTACAACGCACTAGGTATCTTCCTTCCACTGATCACAGTTAACTGTGCAATCTTTGGTGGTGTATCTTTCATGGTAACTCGTGACTACAACTTTGCTGAATCTGTTGTTTACGGCTTCGGTTCTGGTGTGGGTTGGATGTTAGCTATCGTTGCTCTTGCGGGTATCCGTGAGAAGATGAAGTACTCTGACGTACCTCCAGGTCTTCGTGGCCTTGGTATCACGTTCATTACTGTTGGTCTGATGGCGTTAGGCTTTATGTCTTTCTCTGGTGTTCAACTGTAGGGTAAGCACCCAGTAATAAGGAATAACAAATGTTTAGTATTATTCTTGGCGTAGCGATGTTTACCATTATTGTACTGGCTCTAGTACTAGTGATTCTTTTCGCTAAGTCTAAGTTAGTACCATCAGGTGACATCACTATTTCAGTAAACGGCGACCCTGAAAAGGCGATCGTTACTCAAC
This sequence comes from Vibrio sp. ZF57, assembly GCF_001691235.1. Lineage (NCBI taxonomy): Bacteria > Pseudomonadati > Pseudomonadota > Gammaproteobacteria > Vibrionales > Vibrionaceae > Vibrio > Vibrio sp. ZF57. The sequence goes on from NZ_MAKD01000078.1 coordinate 59,946, forward strand.
CTGGTAGCAAGCTACTTGGTGCCCTGGCTGGCGCTGGTATCTTCGTATCTTCTGCTTGTGGTGGCGGTGGCTCTTGTGGTCAGTGTCGTGTAAAAGTTAAGTCTGGTGGTGGCGACATCCTTCCAACTGAACTTGATCACATCACAAAAGGTGAAGCTCGCGAAGGCGAACGTCTTGCATGTCAAGTTGCTATGAAAACTGACATGGAGATTGAACTAGACGAAGATATCTTTGGTGTTAAAAAGTGGGAATGTACTGTTATCTCGAATAACAACGAAGCTACTTTCATCAAAGAACTTGCTCTAGCGATCCCTGAAGGTGAAGAAGTTCCGTTCCGCGCGGGTGGTTACATTCAGATTGAAGCTGAACCACATCACGTGAAATACGCAGATTACGATATTCCTGAGGAATACCGTGGTGACTGGGATAAGTTCAACTTGTTCCGTTATGAGTCTATCGTTAAAGAGCATTCGATCCGTGCTTACTCTATGGCTTCATACCCAGAAGAGAAAGGCATCATCAAGCTTAACGTGCGTATCGCAACTCCGCCGCCAAACAACCCTGACGTAGCTCCTGGTGTGATGTCTTCATACATCTGGTCTCTTAAAGAAGGCGACAAATGTACTATTTCTGGTCCATTTGGTGAGTTCTTTGCTAAAGACACAGACAATGAAATGGTATTCATCGGTGGTGGTGCAGGTATGGCGCCTATGCGTTCTCATATCTTCGACCAACTTAAGCGTCTTAAGTCTACTCGTAAGATGTCTTACTGGTATGGCGCACGTTCTAAGCGTGAGATGTTCTACATTGAAGATTTCGATGGCCTAGCGGCTGCAAACGAAAACTTCGTGTGGCACTGTGCACTGTCTGATCCTCAACCAGAGGACAACTGGGACGGTTACACTGGTTTCATCCACAATGTACTGTACGAAAACTACCTGAAGGATCACGAAGCTCCTGAAGATTGTGAGTATTACATGTGTGGTCCACCGATGATGAACGCTGCTGTTATCGGCATGCTGAAAGATCTTGGTGTAGAAGATGAAAACATCCTACTAGATGACTTCGGTGGTTAATCCACTTAAGTGATTGATATTATGGCTGACTCCTACGAGTCAGCCATTTGTTTTTCTAAGACAGCTTTTGACAACATACTGGCTTATATAAGAAAGAGTAAGGCATTCAAAATACCTATTTTTTACTCTTATTTTTCCTTATATAAATCCTCAACATTAGACAGGAGTAAGCAAGTGAGAATTTGGCTTGTTGCATTAACTTCTTTGATTTTTCTTGCGGGCTGTGAGCAGTCAAGAGAGCAAGTGCATTTGAGTGGCCCAACGATGGGCACGAGTTACAATATTAAATACATCAATGGTGATGAATTTCCTGAGTCTAATGAAGTTCATACAGAGATCGATCGTCTACTTGAAGAAGTAAACGACCAGATGTCGACTTACCGTGAAGATTCCGAATTAAGCCGTTTCAACCAGCATAAAGGTGCGGATGCGTTCGAAGTATCTGAGCAAACAGCGACGGTTGTGAAAGAAGCGATTCGTTTGAACGGTCTTACTGAAGGAGCTCTGGATGTAACGGTTGGTCCGTTAGTTAACTTATGGGGTTTTGGTCCTGAAGCTCGTCCTGAAGTTGTGCCATCAGATGAAGAGCTGGCGGCTCGCAAGGCTAAGATTGGTATCCATCATCTTAGTGTTGAAGGCAACATGTTGAAGAAAGACCTACCTAACCTGTATGTCGATCTATCCACGATTGCAAAAGGTTGGGGTGTTGACGTCGTCGCTGACTACCTTGATTCTATCGGTATTCACAACTACATGGTTGAAGTCGGTGGCGAAATTCGTCTGAAAGGTTTAAACCGTGAGAACGTGGGCTGGCGTATCGCGATTGAGAAACCAAGCGTTGATGAGCGTAATATCCAAGAGATCATCGAGCCGGGTGATATGGCTATCGCAACCTCTGGTGATTACCGTAACTATTTTGAACGTGATGGTGTTCGTTACTCACACATCATCAACCCTGAAACAGGAAAGCCTCTTCACCATAAAGTGGTTTCTGTGACTGTTTTAAACCCGTCTTCAATGACTGCAGACGGCTTATCTACGGGCCTTATGGTCTTAGGTGAGGAAAAAGGAATGGAAGTCGCAAACCAACATAACATCCCAGTGTTCATGGTGGTAAAAACAGCAGATGGCTTTAAAGAAATTGCTTCTGAAGCATTTAAGCCATACTTAGGTAAATAAGGTAAGCGAGATAATTATGAATACATTTCTGATTACATTTGGTGTTTTTCTTGCAGTAATCGCAGCGATGTCAATTGGCTACATTATCCAAAACAAAGTTGTGAAAGGTAGCTGTGGCGGTTTGGGTGCTGTTGGTATTGATAAAGTATGTAACTGCCCTGAACCTTGTGACGCGCGTAAGAAGCGTGAAGCACGTGAAGCTTACCGTGAAGAGAAGCTGGCTGAGCGTCAACAAAAAGAAGCGGCTTGGAGTAAAGACCGTATCGCTTAATTGGTGACAGTCATAGGGGATAGAGTTATCTATGCCCTCAAATTGAAAAGCTCAAGATTATCGTCTTGAGCTTTTTTAGTTTTGAGGTCTAGCAATTAATCTTGGTATACCAAAAATGGAAACAGAGGCGAATGACTATTGTTCGATTTGCATGCTGTTACGCGCAAACACTAGTTGGTTTCTACCTTGCTCTTTTGCCGTATAAAGAAGCTCATCAGCGGCTTTGATCTGCTCATCTAGCTTCGCGTCTAAATCGGTTACGCCGATACTGATACTGACCTTGATTCTTTGAGAGTCATGCTCAACAACATGGCTTTCAATGGCTTCTCTCATGGACTCTAAGTTGTCAACAAAGCTCTCAAACGAACCACACGACTGAATACAAAATTCTTCGCCACCGAAGCGTACAGCAACATCATCTTTAAAATGGTCTTTGATGATCTTGCCGACTTCCACGAGGACTGCATGTAGTGGTACGCTGAATTTGGTCACTTAGTTAGAGGTGATATCATCACCTCA
>NZ_MAKD01000079.1:0-6162 GCF_001691235.1 Vibrio sp. ZF57
TAACGGTTGCCGGTTTTCAAGACCGGTGCTTTCGACCACTCAGCCATCCCTCCAGTGGCGTGAATAATATAAGGGGTGGAGGATCTTGTAAACCCTTAATTTTCATAATTTTGTTTTGTTGCTTGTTTTCTAATCATTCACGGCAATAAAAAAGGTTCATCGCGGATTAGCGGGAACTAAAAACAAAAACGGTAGTAAGTGGGAAGCCATTGGCTTCCCTTTGCTGTTTGCTGATTATTTAGTCATTTTTTGTGTAGAAACGCTGTAGCTCTGTCAGGCCTTGCATCAACACAGGTAAGCGAGGGCTTACGTTTTTCAGGCGCTTGTAATTTTGGTCGTACAATTTGTAGTTACCAAATTTATCCAACACCGTTGTTTGCTGGTCAGTAACAAGAGCAAGTTCACGAGAGTCGCCCGCGAGAATCCACTTTCTGTTACGTTCATTAAACAGGCTGCGACCACTACTGAAATCTGTTGGGTTCGAAGATACACCCAATAGCTCTTGCATCAGTGTTACTGACACGTCTAGATGACTAGAACGGTGGGTGTATTCAGAAGCAGACTTGCCAGGCCAGCTGATAAACAGTGGTACTTGTAACTGATAACGACTGTAGTTGGAGTTTGCACCCCAGCTGTTGGTTTTGGTTTCGTTAAACTCAGTACCGTGGTTAGAGGTAATGATAACCACCGTGTTATCGGCAAGCTCTAAGCGTTCCAGTTCAGCGTAGATAGTTGCTAGCTGAGCATCGGCCGCTGTCGCCGACTTTTGATAGTCTGCTGCAAAACGCTCTGCTGTCGTTAGCGTAGAGTCCGACTCTGAACTTGAATCGTAGCTGGCGAAGTTATCCAGTGTGGTTAATTCAATAAAGTTAAACCAAGGGCGTTTAGCTTGCGGTGATTGAATCCAGTTAGACCAAGCTTTTATGGCACTCTGGTCATCATAAGTTGCTTGCTCTGGCATCACATCACGGCCTCGGAAGATGATATCCGAGTACAGTGCATCACTAAAGTTGTCGCCACTGAAAGCAGAGAACTTGTAATCGTGATTCTCTAAAACATCGAGCAATACTGCGCTTGACCCCTGAGCTTCAATGCTGCTTGCGTAGCTGCTCGGTAGGCCGTAGAACAAGCCAAAAATACCAAACATATCGTTACTTGAACTGTAGTGGTTGGTGAAGTTGATCGACTGTTGTGCGTAGGCATAGCTGTTTGGCATCGCTGTCGCATTAAGAGCGTCAGAGCGAAGGTTGTTCACACTCACCATCAGGATATTAAGATCATCACTGCGGCGGTTGTATTGAATTTTTTCTAGCGGGTAGCTAACTAGGTTTACATTCTCTTTGTTCGCTTCTAAACGCTCAAGGTACTCTTCACGGTCTAATAGGCCATGTTTTTCCATAAAGCTTTTCGCTGTCATTGGGTAAGACAGTGGGAAGTTCGCTTTCTGGCTAGTAATTGGGTTATAGAAGTACGCATCAGCCCACATGTAGGTCAAGTGGCTGCTGATGAAACACAAGAAGAAGACGGCAGTAATCGGACGGCCAATGTGTTTATGAGACAGTTTACGCTGCTTACGCCAAACCCACTCAGATAGACCGAGTTGCAGCAAGAAGATAAGCGGCATAACAATGAAGAGGTGCTGCAAATCAGACGTGAATGCAGATTCCTCTCCACTGAATAAAACCTCCCACACGACAGGCGTCAGGTGAAGGTTTATATTTTGATACGTTTGGGTATCAATCAGTAGGACAGTTAAACCTATGGTCGCGAAGATAACGGCAACCAAACGTAATAACTTCCTCGACGGAAGAATAAAAGTGAGCGGGAACAGCACTAATAGATAGAGCGCGAACACTAAAAAGCCAAAATGACCAACCCACGATGCAGCCAAATAGAATTGGCCTAGCAAGGTTTCTGGCCAAGCAGATTGAGTAATATAACGAGTACCAATCAACATCGCAGCAATGATGTTGAAAAATGCAAACCAGTGACCCCAACCAACCAGTCGAGATACACGATCGCTATATGAGTTTGCGCTGTCTACCATTTATAATTCTTTTATCCGTCAATCAAATTTAGTGAGACTTTTTATCTTCAAGAGAAGAAATTAAAGCCTCGGCAAATTTTTCAGCAATTCCTTTGCGTTGTGAAGCAGCAACATTCTGATTTAAGACATTGGTTGCGATATTTCCAGCGATCATCAGTGAAAGTTCTGGCGAAGCTTTGTGCTTAGTTAGTACAGCACCTACTTCAGCTAGGATTTTTTCAACTTGATCATCTGTGTATTTAGATATAATCGGCATAAGGACTCTAATAATGATAGTAAAAGCGGCTTATGATAACCTACTATGCACGACAACTGAAACCTGAACGGTAATATTTTCACTATGAGCCTTCACCTTTCCAACGTAATTTTACACCAGCTGAGCAAGAACGATCAGGATGAGCTGATTATTAACTATCGTGCTGAATCTCTTGAAAACGATGCTTCATCTGAAAGCCTAGTTGCTGAACTTCACCGTGTTTTTAATTCAAAAGCAGGCAAAGGGTTTGGTTCTTTCAAATCTGACAGCGAATTCCAGCAGTGGTTGCATCAACTTCGTGCTGGTGAGACAAACTTTTACGATTTTTCTCAAAAGAGTGCGCAACGTCTAAAAGACGAACTATCAAAGTACCCATTCGCTGACGAAGGTATCTTGGTAATGGCTGAATATCAGTCACTTGCAACAGATTATCTTTTCATTGGTTTATTGCCTTCAAACCAAAGCCTAAAGGTAACTGAAGGGCTTGATATTAGTGCGACTGACTACCTTGATATCTCAAAAATGGATATCGCGGCTCGTCTAGACCTTTCAACTTATGAGACTGATAAAGAGTCAAACCGTTACTTAACTTACATTAAAGGACGTGTTGGCCGTAAAGTCGCGGATTTCTTCTTAGATTTCTTACAAGCTGAAGTTGGTTTGGATGCGAAACAGCAGAACCAAGTACTGATGCAAGCGGTAGAAGACTTCGTTTCTGACTCTAAATTAGAGAAAGAAGAAGCGATCAGCTACAAAAAGCAGGTTGCGGATTACTGTAACGAGCAGCTTAAAGCGGGCGATGAAGTACAAGTTCGTGAACTTTCCGGTGAGTTGCCAGCAAGCACAGATGGCACAAGCTTCTTTGACTATACTAGTGAGCAAGGCTACGAGTTAGAAGACAGCTTCCCAGCCGATCGCGCAACTATGCGTAAACTAACAAAATTTGTTGGTGCTGGTGGCGGTTTGAATGTTAGTTTTGATAGTCTGCTTCTAGGCGAACGTATCTTTTACGATCCGGAGACAGACACGCTAACGATTAAAGGCACTCCACCGAACTTACGTGACCAACTGACTCGCAATAAGTCATAGTCCGAAGTTAACGGATAAAAGCGGCAGCAGGACGTTGTCGCTTATTTTGTGCTTAATCTTTTAGCTACGGTCATGGCTTCAAGTTAACACGCACAAGGAATATAGATGGAACAATCAGTAGCAAAGCCCAAACGCTTTAAAAAACCAGCCACCTTTTTGGTTGTGCTCTTGGCTCTGTGGTTACTTCCTTCATTGGCTCTTCTTAATCTAAGCCGTTCCTACACCAATTCTCTAGCTCAAATCGAAGAGCTCGGTATTCGAGTCAACGAATTGAGGCAATCGCTTTATTTCTCAGAACCGCTTCGAGTCTCTCGTATCAATGATCTCGCACTCGATGCTCAGTTGGTTTATTCGATCCGACTGCAGATTGAATCTGATTTCCAACACGCCTTGTTTCGTCCTGATGTCAACCAACTGTTGTACGTAGCTGATCAGTTCCTAGAAAAGTTCGATGAGTTCATTCCAATAGAAAGCCAAGTTCAAGACATCGTTGATAACATTAAGATCTTGCGTGCTGATAAAGAGCTTTCCCCTCAGCTAAAACCGCTCCTCAACGAATTCGGTGTTGTGGTATTTGAAGCCATGTATTCTGAAAATCAAAGTTCGTCAGCGACTTATCGCGCCTTTGATTCCATTCTAGAAAAATCTTATTCCTTAGAAAACGAAGAACAAGATGCACTCCAACAACTACTGGCTGATGCGTCAGCATTGTTGAGTGATTACGCTCAGCTTAACTATTTGGTTGATAAGATTAAGAAAAACTCAGTAAATGAACAGATCATAAAACTCGAAGCTGAGTTCCATGATCGTCAATTCAACCTATTGTTGGTGATGCTAGGCTTAAGCTTGGTGGCGATGAGCGGGATAGTGTTTTGGGGCGTTAGGTCCACAAAAACGATGAAAGAAGCAGACCAAGAACTCAGCTCTGAACTAGAAATTAATTCAAGTAAGGAAGACGCTTCTTATAGCGATGTTGTTTCCTCAGCAGTGAAACAAGCAGATAGTGACGCTTATGTATCCGAGAACAGGCCAACGCGCCAGTCTTCCGACTCTCAACCTCCGCAGAGCGTTAACGTTACAAGCCAACCCGTTGTACCGCAATACTCTATTCAGCAAGTCCCTGAACAGGCGCCAGTAGTAGAGAAACACGTTGCCAGTGTCACAGATTCAAAGCCTGCGATTGATATCGAAGACATGTTAGAAACGTTCGATGGTGATGCTGAGTCTGTCGAACTCTTGCTTGGTGTGTTTGTACAAGACCACGCAGGTGACTACGAGAAGTTTAAGTCTTTGTTGACCAAAGATGAAACCTCCGCGGCTCGCATTGTACATAGCTTAAAAGGCGTGGCTGGCAGTATTAAAGCGTCTCGGTTAGCCATCATTGCCGCAACCATTGAAATGACAATGAAGCACTCCAGTGCGATCAGTGAACATGATTTAGCTGAACTAGAGCAGGCTATAAAAGCCTCTGTGGATTCTGCTCATGAATATTTAGACAGTCAGCGTTAACTTTTACAGGATTTTTGACAATACTATGACGAAGCGCTCATACAATCAGCGCCCTTAGTCTTTGTCAGAGGTTTATATGTTACGAGTTTCGAGTCGAAGTTGGATGGTGTTGGTGCTTAGCATTGTGCTAAGTGGTTGTTCTCTCTTAGAAGTTAAGTTAGATAGTCAAACGACGCCTCTCACTCAACAAGAGTTAAATGCTCGGATCATGACGCGTGAATACGCCAAGATGTTCTTTACACGAGTAGAAGATTCGGCCGATCTCATCGCGCAATCTTACCCTGCTGATGACACCTTACATCAATCTTATGTGTTGCTTTGGAAGATCCATGCAGAGCAGGGCTTACAACAAGCGGCTTACCAAACTTCCCCTATGTCTGCGTTAATTGACTCGTGGGTTTTCACTGCCCAAATGAATCAGTTTTATAGCCAAGGCGACGGCGCAGATCTGTTCGCGACGGATGATGCAGTAGAGACCGCTCGTTTTCTTGATCAAGAAGCCGAGAAGCTGGCAAAGGGTGTATTGAGCTCGAGTGATTTCAAAAACAGCAAAGCGTTCGTTGCGCAGTTTTCTGCTAGCCACCCATTTAAAGACCTCACATTCAGAAGCACACCTGCTTACCGTGAATGGCTAAATTACCTTGGTAAAGACGAGTCGCAAATCGTCCAGAGTTTAGGCACCATGCCAGAAGCAATGAGCGATGCATCAGACCGCTTAAGCTTAATGGCTGACCAGACACCGAAACTGATGACGTGGAAAGCTGAGTTGGTTGCATTGAATAGCTCGCTAACGGGTGAAGACCTATCGATGACGCTAGAAAGCCTTCGTCAAACATCAGCAAGCATGCAAGACTTTATTGAGAACAACCCAGAATACATGCAAACGCTAGCCTCTATTATGTCGACAGAAATGCAGCCATTGCTCAATGATCTTAGTGACAAAACAGACCAAAAACTGGCGATGTTGAGCGATGAACGTGTGGCTTTAGAAAAAATGGTGACACGTGAGAGAGAAGCACTTGTAGAGATGATTGCGAAAGAGCGCATCGAGATTGCGGGTATTGTGACTTCAGAGAGAGAACTGTTCACACAAGACCTTGATCGCGTCTCTCAAGAGGTGGTGGTACTTGCGATTGATAAACTGATGGAGTTAATCAAAGGTGTGATTATCTACTTCATCCTGTTTATCTTAGTGGTGTTCTTTGCTCCGTTAGGTATCGGTTACTGGTTGGGTAAACGAACCGCCAACAAATAAGTAAAT
>NZ_MAKD01000080.1:0-2166 GCF_001691235.1 Vibrio sp. ZF57
TTGTCCGTGCGACCTGAAGTCGTATGAAGTGCTGTTCACCGCAACAAGTGTGAACCATCTGTATCACCAGATGACCCTAGGGTTCTGAATAAAGCAGCGAACCCGACAATGTAACGAAGTTCAGCCTTTGCTGAGCGGGAATGAATTCGTGAGAGGACGTTCCTCCTGATAACCACAATTGGGTGAGTGCTAGGGTGTTGGTATGATGAACGTAAGTGAATCCATTTAAGATGCGTTATACGTGGATCAGCGGAAGTGGTTAATACGCTGTGGCCAAAAGGCATGAGAGTAGGAAAGAGATTGGACAGTGCTCTTTCGTGATCAAGACGCTCTCCGCATTATAGTGGGCATCTAACCCGACGTTGCGCGACATACGGAACAGGGTAAGCCTGTACTTCTCCCTTTGGGAAAGCGGTCTGCAAAGACAGCCGATAGTGGTGCAGGTAAAGGAGGCTAGAAAAAGCGAAAGCCGTGTTGTAATGATGCGGATACAGGTTGTTATCTGGCGCGAAAGCGAGCTGACTTCTAGCTGGTCTCCCGTTGCAAGATAATTTGAAGAACTTTATTCAAGGAGAAATGCAAATGGTAGCTTCAAAAGAAGTTAGTGCCTCTCCTAACGGCACTCGATGGCAATCCATTAACTGGAAAGCCGTCGAACAACACGTATTAAAGCTTCAAATACGCATTGCAAAAGCAACTCGAGAAGGTAAACGCAGTAAGGCGAAAGCATTGCAGTGGATACTAACTCACTCAAAAGCGGCAAAACTTCTTGCCGTTAAACGAGTGTCACAAAATAAAGGCAGCAAAACGCCAGGAATCGACGGCATCATCTGGAATACGGATGCTCGTCGTGTGGCAGCGGTTAATCAATTGAGTCGGAAAGGCTACAAAGCTAAACCACTCAGACGTATCTATATCCCCAAGAAAAACGGCAAACTCAGACCTTTAGGTATTCCGTGTATGATAGATCGAGCGCAACAAGCGCTTTATCTACTTGCCTTGGAGCCTATCTCTGAGACCATTGCTGACCTAAATAGCTATGGTTTTCGACCTAATAGAAGCACAGCCGATGCAATCGAACAATGCTTCAAATGCTTGGGTCTTAAACGTTCAGCACAATGGGTTCTTGAGGGGGACATTAAGGCTTGTTTCGATAAAATTGGTCATCAGTGGCTAATCGATAACATTCAAACAGATAAACGAATGTTGAAGCAATGGCTTGAGTGCGGTTTTATCGATAAAGGACTGTTTTACAAGACAGCAGAGGGGACGCCTCAAGGCGGTATAATTTCCCCAACGCTTATGCTGTTGACGTTAGCAGGTTTAGAAAATCTGGTTAAGTCGGTAGCACGTAAAACTGGCGATAGAGTCAACTTCATTGGATACGCTGATGATTTTGTAATAACTGGGACTTCAAAGGAAGTTTTGGTGAACAACATCAAACCGCAGCTAATTAGCTTTCTAGAAGAAAGAGGTTTAACACTTTCTGAAGAGAAAACACACGTAACTCATATCAATGATGGTTTTGATTTTTTGGGATTTAATCTCAGAAAGTACAAAGGCAAACTGCTTATTAAACCAAGTAAGAGCAACGTACTGTCATTTTTGAGTAACTTACGTGAACTCATCAAAAAGCACGCAACAATTCCAGTGAACGATCTGATTAAAATACTGAATCCAAAACTGAGAGGTTGGGCGAATTATTATCGTCATTGCGTGGCAAAGCGAACTTTCGACTATGTAAGTCATCAACTTTTCTGGTTGTTATGGCGTTGGGCGGTAAGGCGTCATCCGACGAAAAACAAAGATTGGGTGCGTAGAAAATATTACTTGAACCGACGAGGTGAATGGCAATTCCATGGTTGGCAAAAGATCGCGAATATGGATTGTCATTTTAATCTGGTTCAGATAGCCAAAACGCCAATTAAAAGGCATGTAAAAATTATGAGCAAGGCAACGCCTTATGATCCTTTTTACGAACCTTTCCTTAAAGAACGAAAGGCAAAGAAATTGGGACGAAACTCATGGTTCGAACCTGCTTTAGCTGCATTGTGATTGCTGGGTAACGTAATACGCCTTAGCGGAGGCTTGAGCTGTATGCAGTGAAAGTTGCACGTACAGTTCTTAGAGGGGCGGCACTTGGTAACAAGTGTCGTCTACTCGACA
>NZ_MAKD01000081.1:0-1177 GCF_001691235.1 Vibrio sp. ZF57
TGTCTAAAGAAAAATTTGAACGTACGAAACCGCACGTAAACGTTGGTACTATCGGCCACGTTGACCACGGTAAAACAACTCTAACTGCTGCTATCTGTACTACACTTGCAAAAGTGTACGGCGGTGTTGCTAAAGATTTCGCATCTATCGATAACGCTCCAGAAGAGCGTGAGCGCGGTATCACAATCGCAACTTCTCACGTTGAGTACGATACTCCAGCACGTCACTACGCACACGTAGACTGTCCAGGACACGCGGATTATGTTAAAAACATGATCACTGGTGCTGCACAAATGGACGGCGGTATCCTAGTTGTTGCTGCGACTGACGGCCCTATGCCTCAAACTCGTGAGCACATCCTACTTGGTCGTCAAGTTGGTATCCCTTACATCATCGTATTCATGAACAAATGTGACATGGTTGATGACGAAGAGCTACTTGAGCTAGTTGAGATGGAAGTTCGTGAACTTCTTTCTGAATACGACTTCCCAGGTGATGACCTACCAGTTATCCAAGGTTCTGCACTTGGCGCACTAAACGGCGAGAAGCAGTGGGAAGACAAGATCGTTGAGCTTGCAGAAGCACTAGATTCTTACATTCCTGAGCCAGAGCGTGCAGTTGACCAACCGTTCCTACTACCAATTGAAGATGTATTCTCAATTCAAGGTCGTGGTACTGTTGTAACTGGTCGTATCGAGCGCGGTATCCTACGTGTAGGTGACGAAGTAGAAATCGTTGGTATCAAAGAGACTACTCTTACTACTTGTACTGGTGTTGAAATGTTCCGTAAACTGCTTGACGAAGGTCGTGCAGGTGAGAACGTTGGTGCACTTCTACGTGGTACTAAGCGTGATGACGTTGAACGTGGTCAAGTACTTTCTGCGAAAGGTTCTATCAACCCACACACTAAGTTTGAGTCTGAAGTATACGTACTTTCTAAAGACGAAGGCGGCCGTCACACTCCTTTCTTCAAAGGTTACCGTCCACAGTTCTACTTCCGTACAACTGACGTAACAGGCGACATCACTCTACCAGAAGGCGTAGAAATGGTAATGCCAGGTGACAACGTTCAAATGACTGTTGAGCTAATCGCTCCAATCGCAATGGACGAAGGTCTACGTTTCGCAATCCGCGAAGGTGGCCGTACAGTTGGTGCTGGTGTTGTAGCTAAAATCTT
>NZ_MAKD01000082.1:0-879 GCF_001691235.1 Vibrio sp. ZF57
CCTCCAGCAGCCCTTACAGACCACCTTCAACGGCTTACAGAACGCTCCCCTACCCCACATACCCTAAGGTACGTAGCCGCAGCTTCGGTGTATAGCTTAGCCCCGTTACATCTTCCGCGCAGGCCGACTCGACCAGTGAGCTATTACGCTTTCTTTAAATGATGGCTGCTTCTAAGCCAACATCCTGGCTGTCTGAGCCTTCCCACATCGTTTCCCACTTAGCTATACTTTGGGACCTTAGCTGGCGGTCTGGGTTGTTTCCCTCTCCACGACGGACGTTAGCACCCGCCGTGTGTCTCCCGGATAGTACTTACTGGTATTCGGAGTTTGCAAAGGGTTGGTAAGTCGGGATGACCCCCTAGCCTTAACAGTGCTCTACCCCCAGTAGTATTCGTCCGAGGCGCTACCTAAATAGCTTTCGGGGAGAACCAGCTATCTCCAGGTTTGATTGGCCTTTCACCCCTAGCCACAAGTCATCCGCTAATTTTTCAACATTAGTCGGTTCGGTCCTCCAGTTGATGTTACTCAACCTTCAACCTGCCCATGGCTAGATCACCTGGTTTCGGGTCTAATCCTAGCAACTGTACGCCCAGTTAAGACTCGGTTTCCCTACGGCTCCCCTAAACGGTTAACCTTGCTACTAAAATTAAGTCGCTGACCCATTATACAAAAGGTACGCAGTCACACCACGAAGGTGCTCCTACTGCTTGTACGTACACGGTTTCAGGTTCTATTTCACTCCCCTCACAGGGGTTCTTTTCGCCTTTCCCTCACGGTACTGGTTCACTATCGGTCAGTCAGTAGTATTTAGCCTTGGAGGATGGTCCCCCCATATTCAGACAGGATATCACGTGTCCCGCCCTACTCGTTTTCACTGAT
>NZ_MAKD01000083.1:0-47375 GCF_001691235.1 Vibrio sp. ZF57
TAACTAGATACAAAAACGCCGTCATGCTTTTTAGTATGACGGCGTTTTTAATTTTCAATTTATAGCTTAATTTCCAACGCATAGAGTTGAAAACTAAGGCTAACTTAAAGCTTAGCCGCGTGCTTTCAAGAACTCAGCGTAAGTACCGCGGAAATCGTTGATCTTGCCATCTTTGATTTCAAGGATACGAGTTGCAAGCGAGTCTACGAATACACGGTCGTGAGATACGAAGAACAATGTGCCTTTGTAGTTCTCAAGAGCCAAGTTAAGCGCTTCGATAGATTCCATATCCATGTGGTTTGTTGGCTCATCCATTAGCAGGATGTTTGGTTTATGCATCATGATCTTACCAAGAAGCATACGACCTTGCTCACCACCAGAGATAACCTTTACAGATTTCTTAATGTCGTCTTGACCAAATAGCATACGACCTAGGAAGCCACGAACAACTTGCTCGTCTTCGCCTTCTTGGCGCCATTGGCTCATCCAATCAAACAAGTTCATGTCTGTCTCGAAATCGTGTGCGTGATCTTGAGCGTAGTAACCGATGTTTGAGTTTTCAGACCACTTGTACTCACCTGTGCGAGGCTCAAGAGCGCCAGCTAGTGTGTTAAGTAGTGTTGTTTTACCCACACCGTTCTCACCGATGATAGCAACACGCTCACCTACTTCGAAAATACCGTCGAACTTGTTGTATAGGTCTTCTTCAAAACCTTGAGATAGGTTTTCAACCACAAGTGCGTTACGGAATAGCTCTTTAGACTGTTCGAAACGGATGAATGGGTTTTGACGGCTAGACGCTTTAACTTCGTCTAGTTGGATCTTATCGATCTGCTTAGCACGTGACGTTGCTTGCTTCGCTTTAGATGCGTTAGCAGAGAAACGAGATACGAACGTTTGAAGTTCAGCAATTTGTGCTTTCTTCTTAGCGTTGTCAGACAGTAGACGCTCACGAGCTTGAGTCGCAGCCGTCATGTACTCATCGTAGTTACCTGGGAATAGACGAAGTTCGCCGTAATCAAGGTCAGCCATGTGTGTACAAACAGAGTTTAGGAAGTGACGGTCGTGCGAAATGATGATCATTGTGCAGTTACGTTGGTTTAGCGTGTCTTCCAACCACTTGATGGTGTCCATGTCCAGGTTGTTCGTTGGTTCGTCAAGAAGCATGATATGCGGGTCTGCAAACAGTACTTGAGACAATAGAACACGAAGTTTCCAACCCGGTGCTACTTCGCTCATCAGACCGAAGTGCATTGATTCTTCAATACCTACCGCTAGAAGAAGCTCACCAGCTTTAGCTTCTGCCATGTAACCGTCCATTTCAGCGAACTGAACTTCAAGGTCAGCCACTTTCATGCCGTCTTCTTCGCTCATTTCTGGCAAAGAGTAAATGCGGTCACGCTCTTGCTTAATAGCCCAAAGCTCTTTGTGACCCATGATAACCGTGTCGATTACCGTGAATTCTTCGTAAGCAAACTGGTCTTGGTTTAGCTTAGCAACGCGCTCGTTTGGATCGTAGCTTACGTTACCAGCACTTGGCTCAAGTTCACCAGATAGGATCTTCATGAACGTCGATTTACCACAGCCATTCGCGCCGATTAAACCGTAGCGGTTGCCTTCGCCGAACTTAACTGAAATATTTTCGAAAAGTGGCTTAGCGCCGAATTGTTGGGTGATATTTGCTGTGGAGATCAATGCCATTACCTTTTTAATGTGAAAAACGCCGCAACGTTACTTGTTCAGGGCTTTAACTGCAAGTATTGATTGCAATTACTGGCCATTAAGTGAGTGATAACCTAGCCAAATCATAGTTTGAACTGACTCACATTTTTGGTTTTCTATTTATCGCCGTAAAACCGTCGATTTTAAGGAAAAACAAAATATCGAACAGCGCACCATAATGGGCGGTATATAACGTCCCAAATCATGCCAACCATTGAATATATCGTATGCTGATTGGTCACAGTAAAAGCCAACCCGATCAACGCAACAGAAGACATAATAAAGATGCTCAAATACTAGCCTAATCCCTGACAATTTCATGACAAAATCGCTCGAAACAGGAATAAAGTACTCGCCCCCGACACGGGGTTGGATTTCACAAAGTCAGATTATCTAACTATAGTAATCCTAACCTCATAATTCTAAGAGACTTTTATGCGTTCACTATCGCGCTTCTTAATCCTCACTTTGGCCATTCTCTCTTGGCCTAGTCATGCCAACTTGGAATATGACTTACAATCTCAGCCGCAGGTATCCGATTCTGCTGTTGATCTCGATGATCGAATTGATTCGTTACCCGACCCCCTCTTTATGGAACCGTCGGACAGACGCCAAGTCAATATATTGCTCGCTGAAGTGCTACAAGTTCAAAAGCAGGAAATCAAAACCTTCGAGCAACAGATAAAAGCCTACAGAGCGAACAACGACGCCGATCAATGGTTTGCCGTTCAAACCAGTTACGTCACTTTGAATAGCTTGAATGTGAGCAAGCAACACCTGTTAGAGCAGACGAATTCCGCTAATAAAGAGCGCCTAACGGGTTTTGGCCCCTACGGCGTAACTCAATTTAAGCAAGAGTGGGAATTAACCAAGCTCAACATTGAGTATCTTGTTTACTTTCAAATTCGTAGCTTTAAAGCGCTCGTTAAAGACATCTTTATTTCGCCAGTGCCAGTGATTGGTGCCTCACTAAAAGTGTTATTCATCTACTTCGGTTTAGTGTGGTGGCTTGCCAACAGCACCCGCTTGATTGAACTGTTTCGAATTAACTTTCTTGAAGCGAAAACGAACCCTCCTTTTCTGGTTCGCGTGATTTGGTATATCAGCCGCGCTGATCGTGCGATTGCTTGGCTAATTGCCATCACATTGTCATTGAGAGTGCTTTCTAGTATCCCTAGTCTTCAACATTTGATTTTCCTGGAGATCTTCACTTGGTGGATTCTAGGTGGTTCGATTGCCATCAGCTTTATTTTGGAATTTGCCTACCGTTTAGGTCGTACATCAAATCAAGAAGTGATAGTACTACGCCTATCGACTATTCGTCGTTACGTGTGGAGCTTCATCGTTGCGGGTGTGATTCTCCAGATATCAAGTATTACGCTAGGCAAAGGTACGATTTACAGCTGGATTTACAGCGCTCTGTTTTTCTGGTTTGTGCTGGTCACGATCTCAGTTCTCAGACTATGGAGAGCGAAGGTCTTCAATACGTTGCAACACATCTCTGATCGCCCGGTTTGGGTGAATTGGGCAGTAAACCGCAAGGATACCTTCTTACTTAATATATTGGCGACGGCCATTGGCATCGTGTGGTTGAGTGTTTACAACTTTCAACATCGAATTATGGCCCTGCTATCCAATTACACTTTGTTTAGCCAGGCCTTAGCTTATCTATTTAGAATTGAAGTTGCTAAACAGTCTGACCTTGATAAGAATCAGCAAAACTTGGTTCGAATCAAAGGCGATCAAACCTATGAATACATTCTTCCGGGTAATATCGACAGTACGTTGATAGATTACGCGGGAGATGAAATTAAGCAGTTATCACGCTACTTAATGTCAGACAGCCCGGCTATCTGTATTGTGTCTGGCGAACGTGGTGTCGGCGCGACAACGCTGCTATATACCTTACTGCACAAAGTCTCTAACGCTGAGCCTGTATACGTGAGTTGCCCTTATGCGGGTTACCAAGAGCTTTTAGCGCATTTAGCCGTGAGCATTGGCTTGGACGAAGAAGCGACTGAAATTCAAATATTAGCGCATCTTCGTAAGAGCAATACCACTTACCTTATCGCGATTGATAACGCACAACGACTGGTGCAACCAATGGTCGGTGGCCTGTCTGATTTGATTCGTTTGACCAACCTTCTGCGTCGTTCTAAAAAGAACCACCGTGTCGTGATATCGATCGCCAAATCAAGCTGGCGATTTGTGGATAGAGCGCGTGGCGAACGTTTGCTGTTTGACTTGGTGTGTTTCCTTCCGCGTTGGACAGAGAAACAAGTCGGTGAGCTTCTAAATAGCCGTATCAATACGGAGCTTGAGAAGCCGTTATCGTTTGATGGTTTAGTGGTGCCTAAACAGTGGGACCAAGATGACATGAGTGAGGAAGATCGAGCACGCCAAGGCTTCTACCGCATCTTGTGGCATTACTCTGATGGTAACCCTACCGTTGCGCTGCGCTTCTTCCGACTCTCTTTGAATCGAAACAAAGATACCGATCAAGCCGTGGTGCGCTTGTTTCATGTTCCTGAAGCACAGGAGCTGGAAAACATGCCAAAACCTATGTTGGCTGTACTTCGATCTATCGTGCAGTTGGAAATCGCGTCTCCAGAAGTCTTGTCTGATTGTACGCAGCTAAGTACGGCTGAGATAACCGGTATTCTGCGTTACTTTGAAAGCCGTGGTTATATTGGTTGGCATGAAGAAAAGGCTCGAATTTCCGAGCACTGGTTCCGCCACATTACTAACGTTCTCGACCGTCAACATCTACTGGTGAAGTAAAATGAAGAAGTTATTTATCCTACTATTTGTTGGCTTGGCAAGTGCTGTCAGTTTCCCGACCTTTGCGACGGAAGAGTTAGCCAATGTAGAAAACATCTCAAAGATAGCGAGCCTAGTGCGATGGAGCGGCGTGTTCTTCTCCATGATCGTTATCGCTGCAATGTGGTTGCTGCTTAAGTTTATCAACTCGATGGTGACCAGTTTTGGTAGCCAATTCGTGCAATACCGAATGCTGCTACAGAAACTGCAGTCGTTTACTCAGTTCTTTATCTATGTGAGCACAGGTCTTATCGTGTTCATGATGAGCTTTAGAATCAACGACCAAATACTGGCTTTGATTGGTGGTACCCTCGCCGTGTCAGTCGGCTTTGCGCTTAAAGATTTGGCAGCTTCATTCATCGCGGGCATCACGGTAATGATTGATAGGCCCTTTCAAGTTGGTGACCGCGTCACGTTCGAAGGCAACTACGGTGATATCATTACCATTGGTTTGCGTTCAGTGCGAATGAGAACCCTGAACGATGACATCATTACCATTCCGAACAACAAGTTCTTAAATGAAGTGACCACCAGTGGTAACTACGGTGCGTTGGACATGCAGGTGGTGATTCCGTTTTACGTTGGTATGGATGAAGACATCACCCTAGCCCGCGATCTGATTCAAGAAGCGGCGTCTTCAAGTCGTTATATCCACTTGCCGAAACCTGTAACGGTTTTGGTTAAACAGACGATTACCGATAACTACCTAGCAATACAGCTAACTTGTAAGGCTTACGTTGTGGATACTGCGTATGAGAAGCTGTTTGAAACCGACATTACTTTGCGTGTGATGAAAGAGTTTAAGAAGCACAACATCAACCCACCGAAAATTTCAGTAGCGGCGCATTAGGCTTGATGCTTTAGACGTTTGTTGCTTATAGCAAATGACTAGCCATAAATAAAAACACCTCCGAACTTATCGCAAGTGCGGAGGTGTTTTTTATGAGCTTTTTATCTTTAAGCTAATAGTCCTATTGATGCTAAACCTTAAAGTATTTCAATTGCTCAGTAAGGTGTTCTGTAGTGTTCGCCATTTTCTGACTGTCTTCTGCGAGCGATTGTGAGGCTTGGAGTACCTCATTTGCAGCGAGTTGAGATTTGGTTTGCGATAGATTAGTAGTGCGGAATTTTCGTGCTTGGGCTAAAACGTTCGTGTAATAGCACAAGCGCGTTAGAAATATTATCAGATGATAATATCAGTGAATGAGTTCTTAGAACTTATAGGTTTGATACAAGCAATTGAGGTGTCGCTTTCTGTTGAAGATAGATACTAAAGCAACTTCCCTTACCTATCTCAGATTCAACTCGGATCTCGCCGCCAGTTTGGCTCAAGATACTCTGAGATACTGACAACCCTAAGCCCGTGCCATCTCGTTTGGTGGTATAGAAAGGCGAGAAGATACGTTTCAGTTGTTCTTCCTTAATACCGCAGCCTTCATCTTGAACATGAACGATAGCGCCATGAGACACACCATTTTCAACCCAGTCTTCACTCGAAATAGTTAACGTGCCCTGACCGTCCATTGCATGAATCGCGTTCATTTGTAGGTTAACCAGAATCTGTAGCAATTGGTTTCGATTGACCTCGACTGAGGTTTTAGCGTTCAGCTGCGATACGTACACAATGCCTTTCTTCTTCGCACCTGTTTTTACGAGCGTAATACTTTCATCCACTATTGGGTTGATATGTTGCCACGTAATTTCGTCTTGTACGCCGCCGTGACGGCTGTATTGAAGCAGGCTTCGTGTGATATTTCGAATTCGGTCAATCTGCTCCATGATCGCGTGGACTTCCTCATCTACACGGCTCACTTCATCGCCCAGTTCAAACTTCATCAGTTCAACGTTGCCAAGAATCACGGCGGTTGGGTTATTGATCTCATGAGCAATACCTGCCGTTAATTCACCTAACGCGGCCAGTTTTTCATTGACCACCAGCTTATCTCTGGCTTGATTAAGAAGCTTGATGTGCAGTTCAAGTTCTTCAGTTTTCTCTTTCAAACTCGCGGTACGAGAATGCACTTTGCACTCTAGTTCAGACGCCGCTTGTTGAATCTCTTGATTACGCTCGTGCAGTAGATCCAACATCTTATCGAACTGTTTAGCGAGCAGTGTCAGTTCGTGTTGATCATCCAAACCTAGCGTACCAATTCGCTTGTCTTGCCCCATCTGTACTAGCTTCACCACTTTATGAATGCGTTCGATTGGGTTGAAAAGATCACGTGCGCCACGGTGAACGATCAAACCGGATGCCAACAGAAGCAACACAATGGTAATGCTAATTTCGCCAAGGTTGGTTAAGTACGTTTCTATCAGCGGCCAAATCAAATAACCGGTGTAAAGCATACCAATCACATTATTAAACTGGTCATGGATTGGTTGGTAAGCTGTGATGTACCAAGCATCGTAAACATACGCTCGATCTAGCCACTCTTTACCTTCATTCAAGACTTTCGAGTGAACCTCGTGAGAAACACGTGTACCAATGGCGCGCCCTACACTGTCTTCACTGCTCAAAGGCACGTTGGTGCTAACACGAAGATCATCAAGGAAAACCGTGACCGTTCCTATATGACGATTAAAACCTTCTCGTTGTGGATAGATAAGGTTACTGATTTGGTCAACAAGTTGAGTACTGTTATTCAGTAAGATCCCACCATCCAGAAAACCAATCACATGATCATGTTCATCTTTGATGGATACAACGGTTCGGCTTACCAATCCGCGAGTCTCGACCTCTTGCCCGTTGAGCATCGGAACTTCCGCTTTTTTAGCGAGGTCACGATCGAGATAATTGAGTTCATTACGGCTTAAGACACTGAAAAATGAAGGCTTGTGAGTTAAGTTTAGATATTCGAGTTTCTTTTCCATGCTCTCGACACTGCGCCAGCGCAGAAAATCGAGCTCATAGCGAGATTTGTTCTCAGACACCCAGCGAGTTAGCTCTTCGTGTGAAAGATCACTCGCGAGTTTGGTTCGAAAGTTATAAGACTCGGCGAACGCACGAACGTTGTATGCTTGCTGATTTTGGATCAGGTGAATACTGTTATCGGCAACATCCAAGCGTTCATCAACATCAATCAGAGCGCCCTGCCACGTGTAACGTATTGACCAATAAAGTGTGATAGCCACAAGCGCGCACAAGGTCAGAATGATCGGAGCTGATGTTAGGAATAATAATCGGTAGCGAACCATGGTTTTGAATCGGAACGCCCACTTTGACCACCAACGACGTCTAATCGGCATATTCAGAGCCTTCTGTGTTCCAATCTTTGTACTTACGCTCTAGCGTTTTACGTGCGACGCCAAGATCTCTTGCAGCTGCCGATTTATTGCCATCATGAAAACTAACCAGCTGTTCTATATGAGATTTTTCTACTTCTTTGAGTGTCCAAGTGTTTGGATAACCCTCGGCAGCGTCTGCATTATTCAAGTTTGGCATTTCCGCACCATGTGACACCGTCACTGAAATGCTAGCGGGAACAGGATCACCATTAATCTCGCGCCAATAGTGTGCTGGTGGCTTGTCTAAAAGAATGCATCGTTCGACTAAGTTTTTAAGTTCACGAATATTTCCCGGCCATTCGTATTCGTTCAACGCCAAGATATCTTCATGTGCCCAATTTGGAACTGGCATGCCAAGCTCGCTCGATAAAAGACGAGTAAAGTATGGAACAAGTTCAATCAGGTCTGACGGGCGCTCTCTCAATGGCACCACATCAATCTTAAGTACATTGAGTCGGTAGAACAGATCGCGGCGGAAGTGCCCTTTATCGACCTCTTCTTGAAGATTTCGGTTGGTCGCCGCCACCACTCGTACGTCAACGGAAATTTCCTTTTCGTTACCGACTGGACGAATGGTTCTTTGCTCTAACACGCGTAGCAATGCAGCTTGCATTGGCAGTGGCATTTCACCAATTTCATCAAGGAACAAGGTGCCACCACTTGCGACTCGGAAAAGACCTTCACGGTTTTTCTTCGCACCAGTAAATGCGCCTGATGTATGTCCAAACAGTTCACTTTCTAGAAGCTCTGGAGCAATCGCACCACAGTTGATTGGCACAAATGGACCTGTGCGTTTACTGGCTTCATGTACACCACGAGCAACCAGCTCTTTGCCGGTACCCGACTCACCTTCTATCAAGACGGACGCTCGAGACGGTGCAAATTGACTGATCAGCAATTTAAGTTGTTTGGTCTTGTCTGAATTGCCAATCAGTTCAGTCTTGATATGACGACTCACATCACGCTTCAACGCGTACTGCATTCTTTGGTCGAGTCGCTTATCCATACAACGCAGAACCGCTTGTATCATCTGTTCGAGGTTGAACGGCTTAAGAATAAAATCTGAAGCACCAAGCTTAAGCGCGGATATGGTCATCTCTAGATCGGCATAACCCGTCATGAAAATCACATCGGCGCGTTTGTCGTTGTCGTTAAACGCCTCTTCCCACTCAATGCCAGATCGGCCTGGTAGGTTGATATCAAGGACAATCAGATCAAAATGTTCGCTCGAACGCAGCGTTTCAGCCTCTTCAACCGATCCTGCGCTCGACACCTTGCCAAAGAACTTACCTAGTGCTTTCTTTAAGATAGCCTGCATACCCAATTCATCATCGACGACCAAAACGGAAAAGGCCTGATACTGAGTCAATGTGTTCGGGTTGAGATTGGATGCAGATGAACTAGGTAAAGACATAATGATTAGCCGGTGAGAAAAGTTGGGACAGAGTGTACCAATTAACCTTTTCTCCAACAGGGACAATGTGCGACATTTTGTCCTAGCTCATGTTTTGATTCATTTTAACGGGGTAAAAGACTCAGTTTTGTCCGAAATAACAGCAATTTAATGAAATCTGATGCATTATTTGTTGGCATTAAGATTGCTAATAAGGTGTAGATTTCTAATTACAACAATTAGCGTCTTATGCACATGCCCTCTTTGAGCCCTTTAAAATTGAAGGCATGTCATTCATTTATAACAGAATGGACATAATAATAATGAAAGCAATTCCCCTAACTATTGCAGCTCTATCTATCGTCAGTTACACGGCTAGCAGCGCGGAAGACACCACTCATATTAAGTTGGCGACAACCACAAGTACTTATCACTCTGGTCTACTGGACTACTTATTGCCTGAGTTCGAAAAAGATTCTGGTATCAAGGTTGATGTTCTAGCTGCGGGTACCGGTAAATCACTTCGCATGGGCGAAAATGGTGATGTTGATTTGGTAATGACTCACGCACCAAAAGCTGAAGCGAATTTCGTAGAAAAAGGCTACGGCGTTTTACCTCGTAAGCTGATGTATAACGACTTTGTCATCGTTGGTCCACAAAACGACCCTGCAAAAATAGAATCTCAAAAAGCAGTGGCAGATGTGTTCAAAGCGATCGCGACTAATAACGTGACGTTTGTGTCTCGTGGCGACGACTCTGGTACTCATAAGAAAGAGATGGGTATTTGGGCGCAAACTAAAATTGAACCAAACTTTGGTGGTTACCGCAGTGTTGGTCAAGGTATGGGCCCTACTCTGAACATGGCGTCAGAGATGCAAGGCTACACCATGACAGACCGTGGCACATGGTTGGCTTACCAAAACAAACTGGATCTTAAAATCCTTTTCCAAGGTGACAAGAACCTATTCAATCCTTACCAAGTAATCCTTGTTAACCCAGAGCGCTACCCAAGCATTAACTACCAAGCAGCGAAAGTATTCAGTGATTGGTTGGTGAACCCTAAAGGTCAGAAACTGATTAACGACTTTAAACTGCATGGCAAACAGCTGTTTGTAGCGAGCGCAGAGTAGTTTTTCGTCAGCGTAGATTCGTTTATAACAAGCTGAGAATGGTTTGTTGTAAGTACTAATTCCAATTAGCACTACGCTTAACTAACCAGTTAACTGAAGCATTTAAAGAAACAATAGCTGACCAATACACACTCAAATAGTTTGGGTCAGCTATGATTAACATCAGTCATTACCGATAAAGACCTATTATCGATTCACACGAGATACTTCATGACCCTATGGCAAACAACGATTGATGCAATGAACCTACTAGTGAGTTTTGACCACGAATTGTGGAAAATCGTCGCGGTATCTTTCAGCGTATCTTTGTCCGCCATCTCATTAGTGATTGTTCCTGCAATCCTTATGGCTTTCTTATTGGCTTATACCGAGTTCCCCGGGAAGTGGGCATTGTTATCGGTGATCAACACCCTGCAAGCTATCCCAACCGTGGTTATCGGTTTGTTGATGTACATGATGCTCTCTCGCTCTGGCCCGTTAGGTGATTGGGAATTACTGTTCACCCAAAAGGCGATGATTCTAGGTCAGATGCTGATCTGTTTCCCAATCCTAGTTGCGATGATGCATGGCGCTCTGCAGGCCAGTGACCGCCGAGCGGTAGAAACCGCGCGCACGCTTGGCGTATCAACGACTCGTGTGGCGTGTACGTTAATTTGGGAAACGCGCTTCCCTCTTTTAGCTGCAACTATCGCTGCCTTCTCTCGTATCGTCACTGAGGTTGGTTGTTCAATGATGGTCGGTGGCAACATTATGGGGATGACAAGAAACATCCCAACAGCTATCGCTATGGAAAGCCACAAAGGCGCATTCGCTCAAGGCGTCGCCCTCGGTATGGTGTTATTAGCATTGGCATTAGCCCTTAACTTTTTCCTTTCCAGTGTGAGAGGAAAAGGCTATTTAAGAACTTAGGAACGCTGTCATGAGTATAAAAATAACAACGCAGCAAATTTCAATGCGCTACAAAGAGCGTGTTTTGTTCCATATTCCCGAATTGTCGATCGGCCCCAACGATGCCATTTATCTCAAAGGAGATAATGGTGTGGGTAAAACGACCCTACTTAAAATATTGTCTGGATTGATTCAGCCCAGCTCTGGCCGCATTCAGTCTCCGACACAAAGCTGGCAGCAGATCTTATTCCCTAGGCTCAAGTTCAAAGACATTATCTACCTGCATCAAACCCCCTATCTTTTTGATGGTTCGGTGTACCAAAATATCGCTTATGGCATTCGCTTTAACAAAGAGAGCCAAAAAGATAAGCGAGCTCAAATAATTAATGCATTGAGAATGGTAGGTTTAGAAACCTTGGCAGATGAACACATTTCTGTGTTGTCTGGTGGTGAGCGTCAACGCGTTGCAATGGCACGAGCCTGGATTCTTAAGCCGTCAATCTTGCTTATGGATGAACCAAGTGCCTCTTTAGACAAAGAATCTATTGAAAGATTGGTGATAATGGCCGAAGATCTTCTTCAAAGAGGCGCGAGTTTAGTCATCACTAGTCACCAAACTAACGCGTTAACCGACTTATGTAAGAAGCAATGGTGGATCAAAGACAATACTTTGACCGAATCCCCGCTTTTTCAAGTTATTAAGAAAGATAAAGCACAAGAGAATATTTATGCTGCTTCCAACGCAAACTAGTTGGGTTATTTTGGCTGGCGGGCAGGCCAGCCGTATGGGCGGAAAAGATAAAGGACTCGTTGAGCTCAACGGTTCTCCGCTTATTCAATACGTTATAAACAAGCTGTCACAACAAGATGTCAGCATCACTATCAATGCCAATCGTAACTTAGACAGCTACCAAGCATTTGCTCCGGTTGTTTCCGATTCTTTCCCTGACTACCCAGGTCCGTTGGGTGGCATTCATGCTGGCCTTAAAAACGCGAGCACAGACTGGGTCGGCTTTGTCCCTTGCGACAGCCCACAAATCAGTGACGACCTTGTTGAGCGTTTTTGTTCTGCAGTTAAAGAAGACAGTGACATTCTTGTCGCGCATGATGGCGAATTTAAGCAACCTGTATTCACCCTATTCCACAAACGTGTTCTACCAAAGTTAGAAGCGTTTTTGGAACGTGGTGACCGTAAAATCATCTTGCTATACAAAGAGTGTGTTACCGAATACGTTGATTTCAGCGATTCTCCTAACTGCTTTGTTAATCTCAACACGCCAGAAGAACTCACCCAATTCGGAACGCTTCAATAATGAAAGATTCTAAACAACGCCCTAACCTTCCTTTATTGGGCTTTGCTGCTTATAGCGGTACAGGCAAAACGACCGTACTTGAAGCCCTGCTTCCTCTGTTGACTGATGCGGGTTTAAAAGTTGGCGTGTTAAAACATGCTCACCACGATTTTGATGTCGATAAGCCGGGTAAAGACAGTTACCGCTTGCGTAAAGCGGGCGCAAACCAAATGTTGATCGCTTCTCGTAATCGTCACGTGATGATGACAGAAACACCAGAAGCCGAAGCCGATTTTGATTACCTGCTGACTCGATTTGATACCAACACGCTTGATCTGATTTTGGTTGAAGGCTGTAAGAACATCGCCTTCCCTAAAATTGAACTGCACCGAGATGAAGTGGGCAAACCTTGGTTATATCCAAACGATAACAACATTATTGCTATCGCGGCAGACAGCCAAGTTGAATCAGAACTGCCACAAATGGCGATCAGCGATTTAGAAGCGATTCGTGATTTCATCATCAATTACGCGCAGTCCTTTGACCTTGCCTCTACAACAGGCAAAGCAGTGTCATGCTCATCTTCAAAAGACGCTGCGCCAGCTGTTTGTTGTGATTCGTTCTCTCCTGCAGGTTTAACCGTTACTCAAGGTCAGCAAAAGATTGTTGATAGCATTGACGCACTCGATCTCACAGAGAGTGTTGAATTACTGCAAGGCTACGGCCGTGTGCTGGCTGAAGATGTGATTTCGCCAATCAACGTTCCTCAGAATACCAACTCTGCAATGGACGGTTATGCAATTCGTAGTGAAGATCTAGAATTGGACAGCTACAACATCGTTGCTGAAGTCATGGCGGGTCACAGCTACGAGCAAATCGTTCAACAAGGTGAAGCGGTTAAGATCATGACGGGCGCACCAATGCCAGAAGGCGTTGATGTTGTCGTGATGCGTGAACAAGCCGTCCGAGATGGCGATAAAGTTAGCTTCCCTGATGCTAAAATCTCGGTCGGACAAAATGTCCGTATGGCAGGTGAAGATTTAGAAATCGGCCAACCTGTCTTTACACGTGGCACACGCATTGAAGCGCCAGAAATGGGCATGATGGCGTCGTTAGGTTTTGGTACCTGCCCTGTTCTGCGTAAAGTGAAAGTGGGTGTGTTCTCTACGGGTGATGAAGTTCAAGCG
This sequence comes from Vibrio sp. ZF57, assembly GCF_001691235.1. Taxonomy (NCBI): domain Bacteria; kingdom Pseudomonadati; phylum Pseudomonadota; class Gammaproteobacteria; order Vibrionales; family Vibrionaceae; genus Vibrio; species Vibrio sp. ZF57. The sequence continues at coordinate 13,718 of NZ_MAKD01000083.1, forward strand.
CCGGGGCACGAGCAAAAACCAAACTCTATCTATGACTCAAATCGTTTTACTATTATCGGCATGCTTCAAAAGCTCGGCTGTGACATCGTCGATTACGGCATCATTGAAGATGATGAGCAGAAGATGATGGATGTGCTGCATTCTGCGTCGCTTGAAACCGATATGGTTTTGACTTCTGGTGGTGTGTCTGTTGGTGATGCGGATTACATCAAGCTTGCGTTAGATAAACTGGGTGAAATCAACTTCTGGCGTATCAACATGCGTCCAGGTCGCCCATTGGCTTACGGTAAGATTGAGAACAAGCCGTTCTTTGGTTTACCGGGTAACCCTGTTGCTGTGATGGTGTCGTTCATTAACTTTGTTGAGCCTGCGATCCGTAAGCTTCAAGGTCAAACGAACTGGACACCAGTAAAAGCAAATGCTGTAGCAACTGAACAACTGCGCTCACGCCAAGGCCGTACTGAATTTAGCCGTGGTGTGTTCTCGATGAATGAATCTGGCGTGCTTGAAGTGAAAACAACGGGCAAGCAAGGTTCAGGTATTCTGCGTTCAATGAGTGAAGCGAACTGCTTAATCGAAATCTCTCCAGCAGTTGATACTGTGAAAGTTGGCGAGACAGTGACGATCATTCCTCTGCAAGGTCGTGTTTGATTCAAAGCTCAAACACCTAAATTGACTTAGCTGCTTTTTAATTGACTTAGAAGCTCATTGCTAAGACATAGACGAAGCCCCTTCTATCGAGCTTTCGATGTTAAGGGGCTTTTTGTTCTTTTCGTTTCGTGAAAGACAACCTGTTCGTTGCCTAAAAGACAAATAGCTTAAATTACGCTAAACGTTAGAACGATAATCTTAAGATTTCTTATCATAACCTTGAGCCACGTACTGTTTTTATGTAGAGTGCGCGCAAAGTAATAATTCTATTGGAGAGCATCATGGCTCGTACCATTCTGTACACTTACAAAGACGAAGACAAAGAGTTACTGTTTTCGAAACAAGAACACCGCACGATCCAAGAAGCTGTAGCTGCAGCCGAAGGTATCGACATCACTGAGTACCTAAAAACTGAGCAACAGCTTGAGTTTATTTCTGATACTAAAGCGGTTCGTAACTACCAAGACAACTATTTCCGCAAGCTTGGCTTTACTAAGCTTACGTTGAAGCAAAAAGACAACCTTGGTGTTGGTAAAAAGAAGAAGTAAGCCCTCTGGCTTCTTTTTCTCGTTCTGTAGTTTCTTGCTTTTCGTTTGCACTTGAGAGCTAAGAAGTTAAGAGCTAAAGAAACGGAAACACCGAACAATAAAAAATGCCGCAACCTCTTTTGAGATTGCGGCATTTTTATTTATGCTTTTAACTATCTAACCTTAATTAGCTTAACGGTAAGTAATGATTACTTAATGTTAAGGAATGCTGCGCCACGAACGCCACCTGAATCACCGTGCTTCGCTTTGATGATCTTTGGACATTTCGCTACAGACAATAGGTATTTAGGAACACGCTTTGGCATCTCTTCGTAGATAAGTTCGAAGTTTGAAAGTCCACCACCTAGTGCTACAACATGCGGGTCAAGTGCAGTAAATAGGTTTGCGAAACAGATAGCCAATAGTTCCATGAAACGGTCAACGTGCTCAGCTGCTTTTGCTTCGCCTTCGTTGTACGCTTGGATGATTTCAATCGCTTTCTTTTTCTCACCGAAGTAGTGCTCATAAATCAGTTCAAAGCCGCGACCAGATAGGTAGCTGTCTAAACAACCTTTCTTGCCACAACCACAGCCTAGTAACGGTGCGTTGTCGCCAAGGTGGAACCATGCATCAATAGGAAGACGCATATGGCCGAGCTCGCCAGCAACGTGGTTACGTCCTGAAAATACTTTGCCATCAAAAACCAAACCACCACCAAAACCAGTACCTAGAATTAGGCCAGCTACTGATGGTTCATCTTTCAATTCATCATCCCACGCTTCAGACAGCGCAAAACAGTTCGCATCGTTCTCGATTTTAACACTACGACCAATCAGCGCTTCTAAGTCTTTGCGTAATGGCTTACCTGTTGAAGCCGGTACGTTAACAACAAGCATAGTGCCGTCGTCCGCATCTTCCATGCCTGGAAGACCAAGGCCAATTTTGCCTTCGCAAGAGAATTCGCTATCGTATTTTTTTACCAAACCGGCAATCGTATCAAGTAGCAGTTGATAATCTTCAGTAGGCGTTGGTACGCGTTCGGTTGCTACTCGCTCAAGTTTTTCATTGAACGCACCAAACTCAATTTTTGTGCCGCCAACATCAAAGCCGTAATACATGAAATCTCTCCAATTTTTCCCTAAATTCGGGCAAATAAAATTTTTAAATTAAACAACTAGGAAGCATTATCCATAACACTCCCCCTACAAACCGTGATAGATAACAAACTTATCTCGTGTTCGAATCTGTTTGAACAACAAGTCAGCACAAAGCGGTTAAAGGTTAGAGTGACGTCTCACTTTTAGTATGCTCTATGAAAGCATTCAGGCTTGGTTTGGTTGGATCGGACTTATAACGCGTCTTACTCAACATGTAGCTTTCACGAAATGCTTCAAACCATAGCTGTAAAGTCTTAGCGCCCTGTTCTTCACCGGCTTGTTTCAAAACTAAGCTCGCTACTTCGGCCGTTGATAGATGTTGTTCGTTGTCTGACTTACGCATCATGTATTGAGAAACCGATTCCGGCTCAATCGACAACACCGGTAAATCTTGCAGATACTCTGAGCGACGGAAGATACGTCGTGCTTCGCGCCAACTGCCATCAATGAAAATCAGCAATAGTGTTTTGTTTGGGTCACGCATTTGTGGCAGATCTTGAACTACGCGCGTTTTGTCGTCGGTATAGTCTTCAGGGAATACGATCACAGGTTGGTATTTGTCATCTTTGAGGACATCCAACATCTCTTGATTTGGCTCAGTACGATGCCAAAGGTAGGCGTAACTGTCTTTAACCGTATCAACAATCAAACGGCCGGTATTACTTGGCTTTAAGATTTCGTTGTCTGACAAGATCAACATAGTCGCGACGTTCGTATCAACGTTAGGTTGATGCTCACAGATACAGCTGTCTTGTTTGATTTTGCAGAATTCACATCGCACGACTTTACACCCGCGCGCATTAAACGGTTTGGTAGCAATGGATAAACGATGTTGATATAAACGGTGAAAAGCGTGGATTCTCATGGACAATAACGATAACTCTAGAAAAGTGGCACGATTGTACTTACAGTGTCCTTAGAATGATAGAAGGAATTCCCATGCAAGACCCATCACTGCTTCGCCTTGTTTGTTTTATTGTCGTTTTTGGATTGTGTGCGCTTTGGGAATACCGTTTTCCGCGTAAAACACTGACTCAAAACAAGTGGTTTCGTTGGGGAAACAACTTTGCGCTGGTCGCTTTGAACAGCTTTCTATTAGCCACTCTGATTCCTATTGCAGCATTCCAAGCGGCGGTCATTGCGCAAGAAAACCAATGGGGTCTGTTCAATACCCTGTCACTTCCGAAAGAACTCACCATTCTGGTCTGCGTATTACTGTTAGATTGCGCCATTTACCTGCAGCACTTGGTGTTTCACCGTGTTCCTTGGTTGTGGAAGCTACATCGAGTTCACCATGCGGACCTAGATATTGATGTCACAACCGGAACGCGCTTTCACCCTATTGAGATGATTCTTTCAATGCTCATCAAAGTGAGTTTGGTGATCGCACTTGGTGTGCCTGTCATTGCGGTCGTGATATTTGAAATTGTTCTTAATGCGAGTGCGATGTTTAACCACAGTAATGCACGTCTTCCGCTATGGTTCGATAAACGATTGAGAAAAGTGATTGTGACACCAGACATGCACCGCGTTCATCACTCAGTCATTGTTAAGGAAACGCACTCAAACTTTGGCTTCTTTTTATCAGTGTGGGACATCTGGTTTAAGACTTACCGCGCCCAACCCAAGCTTGGTCATGACAAGGTGCATATTGGTGTTCCCGAGATTCAAGATGGTAAAGAGCAACGGCTAGATTTAATGTTACGTCAGCCATTTGCACGATTCCCGACAACGAAAGATTAAGTTCGAATTCAGTTGAGTCTCAAGCTTATATTGAGACCAACCTTAGCTTAATACCAAAGTTATCTTAATCCGAAAACAAAACGCCCTTAGATTCTTGTGAGAACTTAAGGGCGCTTCTGTATCGATAGTCGTTATAAGCGTAGTTAATGATTAAGTACTGCTAGTGCTTAAACTCTTTCGCACACTAGCTTAACTATCACGCTCGTCTATTTCAGCACGTACTTATGAAGCATGGCTTGTTGGTGCCCTGCTATCTCTCCGACTTGCTCTGAACTCTCGATCATAGATTCAAGTTGCAGCTTAGTATTCTCGCCCTGCTCAGATACTCGAGTGATTGAATGGGTAACATCGACAGTTGCACGAGCTTGTTCTTCGGTAGCCACCATGATTTGCTCAACACGCCCTTTGATCTGGCTAACCGCAAATTCGATTTTCTCGAAGGCTTGTCTTACATCGCCACTGGTTTCCAGTGCATTGGCCATCTCACTTCTCGATTCCGTTACAGAAGCACGTGAGCGATCTGCTGCCGCTACTAGTTCGTTCATCATGCTACGAATATTGGTGGTTTGCTGGGATGTGCCGCTCGCCAATTTACGCACTTCGTCTGCAACTACCGCAAAACCTCGACCTTGTTCACCTGCTCGCGCCGCTTCTATCGCAGCGTTCAGTGCCAATAAGTTGGTGTTTTCAGCGATACCACTGATCATGTCGACCATTTCACGAATCTGTTTCACTCGACCATCCAAGTCAGCCATCGACTCTTCACTCATGCTAAGAGAGTGCTCAAGCGCTTGTAATCGCTTCTGATTAAGGCCGATCACTTGGCTACCATTGACTGATTCGTTTTCTGCTATCTGCGCGTCGTCATTCGATGCGTTAGAGATACGAGCAATCTCACCAATCGATGCTTCCAGCTCCGTAATGGTGGTGATCATATTCTGAAGTGATTCGTTCTGCTCGTTCAAGCTCGAATTGGTTTGCTCTGCAGCGTCGTGGCTTACTTCTGCCGTTTGATAAAGCGTCTCACAGTTGCGCGTTACTAAACGAACCGAATCTGCGGTTGAATCAACGACCGTATTGAGTTTCGAAGTAATAACTTGCAGCTCTAGCGGCCCCAGTAATTCACTCTGTTTAGAGAAGTCATGATCTGCCAGTGAACTCAACTGTTGAGTTATGTTTTTAAGCCCTTTATTCATCCAACGGCGTAACACGAACCATGAAATCACAATGATTACGGCAATCACTAGCCCGCTGATAAACAACACACGATCAATATTGGTAATGGTTTGATTTACAACCAGTTCACTTTCATCAATCAGGTGGGAAGCGGTGGAAGACAGCTGATTCAATGTGCTAATGACGGTGTTCGCTAAGTTAATGACTTGCGTTAAGTTTTGCTCTTGCTGCTGAACCAGTTCGAGTTTCAAGAGGATTTGTTTGATTACGCCTTCTTCGGTAAAGCCTTCTTTCACCATCTCGTAAGGCGCCGTCAAGCTCGCGAACTCAGCGATATCTGGGTGCCAATCGGCAAAGTCGCTGTAAGCCAAGTTCAGACCTGCGATTCGGTTTCTCAATTGACGGTATTCGTCTTGTGCTTTATCAATGTCAGATTGCATCATCAGCATCAAGAAGGTGTTCGCCATAGCAGACGCGCTGGATGTAAATCGGTTCGCTGCATCGCTCGCTTCTGGGTTGTCTTCAACCAAGAATGAGCTGATTCGATTCATTTCTGGTCCGATAGATCCAACGCCATAACGGAACTCGCCCATTTTACTGTCGATCAGATTTTGCTTACTTTGAATCTCAATCTGCGCCAGCAGTACCGTGTTGGTCATAGCTTGCAGTTGCGCCATGTCATCGACAAGGATTTGTTGTTGCTCTAAAGAGATCGCATCAGGAAAAGATTGGGAAATAAAAAGAAGTTCCTCTAGCGTGGTATTGCTCTCTGTCGCGAGTTGGTCAATTGAGCCCCTTGTGGCATTCAGTGTATCTAAGTCGGTTGATTGGGTGCTGTAAGTGAGAAGTTTTACTTGTTCTAATACGCTTTGCGTTAATTCGGCGTTATGTAGAGCAAGGGGTAATGCTTGTTCCGAGAGTGCATCAAAATGTCCCCCGACCCGTTCAACGCCCCGAATGCTAACCATTGATAAAAAAGTAACAAGTAAAAGAATGGAAATAAATACAGCAGTGACGGTTTGAATGAGCGAGAATGTATAACGTGAGGGTTTTATTGATAAATTTGTGTCGGGCATGTGAAATCCAGTTTGACTACGAAAAGAGATATCCTTAAGTTAGGTCGTATACTAGAAGTCCTTGATGACGTTTTTATTTCAGTTTTTTGTCAGAAGAGTTACATATGAAAATCAGAAAAATGGCTGTAGTTACAATAACTTTAGCAACATTGGCTGCTTGTAGCTCGTCACCATCGCCTTCTCAGCTCAGTCAAACCGCACAGAGACCCTTATCAAAATCAGAACAATTGACTACAAACGCTTATATGAGCGTGTATGAACAGTGGAAAGGTGTGCCATACCATTTCGGTGGGACATCATTTCGAGGTATAGATTGCTCTGCTTTTGTTCAAATCGCCGTGCAAAATGCGACTCAACAAGCTCTACCAAGAACCACAAAAGACCAGAGTAAAAAGGGAAAAGAAATTGCGTATGGGCAGGCAACAAGCGGTGACTTGGTGTTTTTCAAGACTTCGATGACGGTGCGACATGTAGGCGTTTACTTAGGAAACAACCAATTTCTACATGCCTCGACATCGAAAGGTGTCATTATTTCTAGGTTAGATAACCCTTACTGGGCATCCAAGTTTTGGCACTTTAGGCGTTTATAGCGGTTCGAAAGATAAACCGCTGAGCGAGGTAACTCTAGAAAGATACGACTTAAACGCCCGTTGTTATTATGCTGATTAATTACGACGATAAATGAGCAAACAAACCGTTAATCGTATTTAGCAACAGCAGTATCAAACAGGTTCTTCACTAACGCGATGTACTCATCGAGGAATACAATTTGTTCGTTAGTCGCTTTCTTAGCCCACACACCCGCTAATACTTCACCAAGATCCGCTACTACGGCATCTGCTTCTTTCAAAAGTTGAAAACGAACGCTCGAATGCAACTCTGGGTTTTGCTCGAAAATAGCCATGATGTTTGTTGAAATCATGTCGGTAACAATGTCTTCGACACTTTCGTTTCCAGTATCACCATTACTATTGGTAAACACATCAAGGTTGAATGATAGGTGCTCGATTAAAGCCAAATAGCCATCGGTTTCTACAACCACAATAATTCTCCGTTTTAAGCTCTAGAGCAGATTAATACGTACTTGCCTAATACTATGTAAATGAAGCTATTTGTCATCACTTTATTGCCCAAAACCACATTTAAATGATCCTAGTTAGTATTTCAGCTTAAAATTAAATCGATATAGCTTTATGTGGTATACCTGCCTACTTACGACATAAGTAAATTCACGCTAAAGAAGTGTAAGACAAACTTTGAAGCAAAGTATTGCGCCAGTTAACAATAGCCCTTTCAACTTACTCTAAAAGCTCATTTGATTTAGTCGCTAGACAATAACAAGCTCAAACCTCTTTTCCAGTTTGTGGCGTTCAAAACCGTTTCGATTGTGAGACCAGTTCCAAACTATTTCATCACGTCAGGTTTTCAATTTATGTTTGTATTTCAAAGAGCTTGAATCAGTTCGAGTTCACAATTCGGCCAATTGATTCTACGTAAGATGAAGAAGAGCTAAGAACATTGACGAGTGCGTCTATAAATTGTTCAGATTTATCCTAAACTATTGCTATTAAACAAACAGTATTTCTAACCTTCAATCTTTTTAACTTTCAGTCTTTGAGGATTTCCTATGTGGCAGGCCATTTCTCAACAACTTTCAGATACTCTTCTATTTAACTTTCAGATTACTGAACGTACCAAGGTTTCTGGTGGCGACATTAACGATTGCTATATGATCAGCGATGGTAATGAGCGTTACTTTGTGAAAGTGAATCAGCGAGAATTTTTACCTAAGTTTGAAATTGAAGCTGAGAACTTACGCTTGTTAAGAGAAACCTCCACTGTTTACGTTCCTGAGTTGGTGCTTATTGGCAAAACCAAAGAGTGCTCGTTCATTATTCTGAATTACTTGCCGACCAAACCGCTCGAGACGGGCAACAATAGCTTCGATTTCGGCGTTCAGCTTGCGCGGCTTCATCAATGGGGCGAGCAAAAAGAGTTTGGTTGCGACCAAGACAACTATATCGGCAGCACACTTCAACCCAACCCTTGGCATAAGAAATGGGGTCGCTTTTTCTCTGAGCAACGCATTGGTTTCCAACTGCAACTGCTCAAAGAGAAAGGCATCGAGTTTGGTGATATCGATGACATCGTTGATGTGGTGAATATGCGTCTTGCTGGCCACAACCCTCGCCCTTCTTTGCTTCATGGGGATCTTTGGAATGGCAATGTTGCTAACTCTGCGTTTGGCCCAATTTGCTACGACCCTGCTTGTTACTGGGGGGACCATGAGTGTGATTTGGCGTTAACTGAATTGTTTGAAGGTTTCCCTAAAGAGTTTTATGAAGGTTACCAGAGCGTCAATCCACTCGACGTTGGCTATACTGATCGGAAAGACATTTACAACTTGTACCATCTTCTTAACCACTGCAATCAATTTGGCGGCGAATATTTAGCACACACTGAAGCATGCATTCAGAAGATACAGGCCGTTTAATACCAATTACAGCTGTTTATAACCGAATACGATTGGTATCAGTTACAGTGAGGAGAATTTGCCATGCATAAATACACAGAGAAACATGTCTCCTGTCCGCATTGTGGGCACGGTATTAACATCACGCTTGATGCATCTAATGGTAGCCAAGACTTCTATGATGATTGTCCAGCGTGTTGCAATGCCATTCATTTGGATATGCAGGTTGACGAAGTAAGAGACAGAATCAACCTTTCGATTGATGCCGATGATGAACAAGTATTCTGACAATCAGTTTCTCGTTTAAACCAAATTAAAAAAGAGCACCTCACGTGCTCTTTTTTAATTTGGTCATCGGTGTGATTTTATTGCCACCGATTCAATGCGCTTAGTGGCTATTTCTGGTTCGCTAATACACGCTCGACAGTATCAACAATTGCCTGCGTTTGTGGATCGAACTCAATGTTCACTTGGTCGCCTACTTCACGGCCGCCAAACAGAGTACGATTCAGAGTTTCTGGGATCAGGTGAACAGAGAAACGGTTCTCTTCCACTTCACCAATCGTCAATGAACAACCATCAACACCAATGTAACCCTTACTCAATACGTACTTCATCGATTCTTCTGGTAGTTCGAACCAAAGTGTACGGTTGTTTTCTGTTTTAATCACATCGACTAGATTAGCCATCAGAGTAATGTGGCCAGACATGCTATGCCCGCCAATTTCGTCACCAAACTTTGCTGCACGCTCAACATTCACTTTGTCACCAACATTCAGTTGGCCTAAGTTCGTCAATCGCAATGTCGCTTGCATTAAATCAAAAGCAATCTGGTTACCTGAAATTTCCGTTACCGTTAAGCAACAACCGTTATGAGCTACTGAAGCACCAATGGCTAATCCTTCAACCATTTCATCGCTTAGCTCAATGGTATGAGTTTGAAACGACTCTTTTTTGTTGATAGCAACCAGTGTTGCCATGCCTTGAACGATACCTGTAAACATAAGATTCCTATTTAGCATTCTAGGGCGTGTTGACCTTTCGCGGTTAAATTTTGTTCGGATGGGGACGCCTAGTCAAAAACGTTTTAATCGCGGCGAGGGGGAAGTAGCCTAGCATCCTAAGCAAATCTCCCTCAACAAAGAGTAAAACGCTTTTTGCGGGGGCGCCCAGCTCGAACCCTTCGGGCAGCGTTTGCTGGTCATTTTTACTACGTTATCGGCTTCTCATGTAGGCTAGCTACACATCAAAGCCTCTGCCTTGTATAAAGGCCCAGCAACTCGCTGCAAAAATCAGCTCGAAAGATCAACACGCCCTAATAACAGTTTTTCATAGCAGTTATTGTGACATTTCTTTATGATTCGTCCAGTGGAAGCTTAAGATCATTGTCTCTGATTCCTTCAGAATGTCCTTTCCTACACTATTATTCTAATTTTCCCTCTTATTTGGAGTTGTTTGTGCATCGTTACAAAGAAGAATCCTCGAATCTAATTAAACTTGCGACCCCAGTATTGATCGCATCCGTTGCACAAACTGGAATGGGTTTTGTTGATACCGTAATGGCCGGTGGCGTAAGTGCTATCGATATGGCGGCGGTTTCGATTGCAGCAAGTATCTGGCTACCATCAATCCTATTTGGTGTTGGTCTATTGATGGCGTTGGTTCCTGTCGTTGCACAACTGAATGGTTCTGGTCGACAAGTAAAAATTCCATTCGAAATTCAACAAGGCGCATTTTTAGCGCTCGTCATCTCCCTTCCAATCATTGGTGTGCTTTTTCAAACACAATTGATATTGGAGTGGATGGACATTGAACAACTCATGGCGGAAAAGACCATCGGCTATATGAATGCGGTGATGTTTGCTGTACCTGCGTTTTTGTTGTTCCAAACATTGCGAAGCTTTACCGATGGTATGTCTTTAACCAAGCCTGCGATGGTGATTGGTTTTATTGGCTTGCTATTAAACATCCCGCTGAACTGGATGTTCGTATACGGAAAACTTGGTGCTCCTGCTCTGGGTGGTGTTGGCTGTGGCGTTGCAACGGCTATCGTATATTGGGTGATGTTTGCACTACTGTTCGCTTACGTTTTAACATCAAAGCGTTTGGCGAAAATCAACATCTTCGGTACGTTCCATAAACCGCAACTTAAAGCTCAAATTCGTCTGTTTAGACTTGGTTTCCCTGTGGCGGCCGCTATCTTCTTCGAGGTAACTCTGTTTGCGGTGGTTTCTCTGTTAGTTGCACCATTGGGTTCATTGATTGTTGCCGCGCACCAAGTCGCGATCAACTTCTCTTCGCTGGTCTTCATGATTCCAATGAGTATCGGTGCAGCCGTGAGTATTCGTGTTGGCCATAAGTTGGGCGAAAACAACACCGAAGGTGCGAAGATCGCGACACACGTGGGTATCATTGTTGGTTTAGTGACAGCCCTTATGACAGCGGCGTTAACGATTCTGTTTAGAGAACAGGTTGCATTACTTTACACAGAGAACACGGCAGTAATTATGGTTGCAATGCAGTTGCTGTTGTTCGCGGCGGTTTATCAATGTACTGACGCCATCCAAGTTATCGCTGCGGGTGCTCTGCGTGGCTACAAAGACATGCGTTCAATCTTCAACATCACCTTTGTGGCTTACTGGTTGCTTGGTCTTCCTATCGGTTACATCTTGGGTATGAAAGATTGGATTGTTGACCCTATGGGTGCGCACGGCTTCTGGATTGGTTTCATCGTCGGTCTAACGTCAGCCGCGATTATGCTGGGTATGCGTCTACACTGGATGCACAAGCAGGACGATGACGTTCAGTTAGAATTTAGTTCTCGCTAGATTCGTACTCGCTAAGTCGATCTATCTGATTTCGAATAAAAAAAAGAGCTCTGATTTTCAGGGCTCTTTTTCGTTTAATGGTCAGGTAGATCGTATCTGCCTTAATATTCACTCTTCTCTCGAACAAAGCGCGCAAACTTGGGTTTTCCGTTTTGAGTAAAACCATTGTAACGAAAGGTAATACGGCTGCCGATCTCTGGCGGTGCGAGTCTCATTTGGTCACTGAACCCGCTGCCTATATAAAATTCCACACCCTCTTCTGTGTGAACCAAGATTGAACCCATCATCCCTTTATACTTCCCTGTCCCACCCTTGTAGCCAATAACTGTGGCTTCGGCATCATGATGCCTTTTCAGTTTTAACAAATCATTACTTCGGCCTGCTTGATAACGACTGGTGATTTTTCTAAGCATCAAACCTTCGCCATTACGCTCATCGACATTATCAAGTTGATGAAACAAAGCCTCTTCACTGTGAATTGGTACATGTTCTATGTAGCTGACATGAGATTCTCCAATCACGCTTACCCAATGCAAAATGTTGTAATAGCGCTTTTGATAATCTCCTGCGGCGCCTGGCATATCAAACAGCATGAAATCGATTTGGCGCCATGCTGTGTCACTCGGCGTATGGTCGAGAACGGTAGATTGAACAAGGTGGAACTTGCCCCTTCCTGCCCACAACTCTCCTTCGAGATGGACCTTAGGCAAGTTTTCAGTAAACCACTTGGGTGAGTAAATGCGATTACCATTGCGTGTATAAAGATGTTGTCCGTCCCAAAGAGCCCGAATTCCATCAAGCTTTTCACTCTTCCAGTATTCAGAAACATCAATGCCTTGTTGGTATGTATTGGCCAGTACCAAATGGTCGGGAGGTAAATAGGATGAATGAGAAGAGAGCGAACACGCCCATAGAGTTGCTATCGCCAATTTAGTTAATCTCATCATCTGCTCCGTATTGATATCTGTAGTGGTCAACAAACGCCTTTAATCCTAAGCGTTCTGACACGTAGGTAGACAACCTTTGCTAGAAGATGCGATCCACTCATCAACCTTATCTAACCTTTTCATTTATTCATTAAATTAATGACCTATAACTCTCATATATTCCGCCGTTTTTAGTTCTCATATTGAGAAACGTCTTTTCTCAATTTGAGATAGGAATTCGTACTAAACATAAATTATTGAAAAATAACAACATAAAAGTTGGCACATTCAGTGCAGTTGTCCATACATACTTAAAAGGAGATATCGCTATGGAACTACGTAAGACTGATTTAAACACAACGACACTGACACTTTCTATTTTCGGTGATCTGGATGCAGCAGGCAGTCGTGATGCACAAACCGACATCGATGATGTGATTTCTAACGATGGTCACCCTGAAATCGAAGTTGATTTTAGCCAGGTTGAGTTTTTAGATTCATCTGGTGTTGGCGCGATTGTTTATATGTTCAAACGTCTGACTGAGCGCGAACGCAACATGCGACTTGAAAATGTGACTGGTCAGCCTCTTGAAATTATGAACCTACTACGTATTGGCCACGCTATCCCAGTAAATTCAAAAAATCCTGCAAATTCATGAAGACCCACTAAGCTAGAAGTAACAAAAAATAATAAGAAAAATTAGAAACATAGGACGTTGGCATGAAAATACTGAAAAACTACATAGCCCTTTCTCTGTCCGCTCTCGTTCTGGGTGGCTGTACTAGCTATCCTGAACAAGGCACAGGGGGTTTGGCTGAAAGTTACGATTCTATTAACTATCAAAACTCAGACTTCTCTCCTGTCATGCCAGACGAGCCTCTTGGTCCAGAACATGGATTACGCTTTGATTGGCAGCTCGCTAAATTGCACCTTGATGCTTTGATCCAAGAAGGTGCTCGTTGGTGTTTCCCAGCTGCTGTTGTTCAAGCAATCGAAAAGCAAAATCGTATTGCTCGTGAACTTCAAGGCGGTCTACTACTGGATGCAGCCAACGACTTAGTGATCCAAAGAAAACGCCTAAATGAACTTGAGGTCCAACTGGATTACGTAACTTCACAAGCCCGCTGTGAGCCACCAAAAAATGAAAATCAATTTAGAATGCAACTGTCGGTTATTGAACAGTTGTATGACCTGCTTAATGTTGACAACCAATTTGCGGAAAACTCGACTGAAGTAAATCCTAAATATATGGGAAGACTGGCCGAGGCGACCACTTTACTTAAAGAACACAAATCCCTAGACCTTGTTGTTACCGGCCATGCTGATGCAACGGGTGCCGAAGAATACAACGACAAGTTAGCACTTGGACGAGCGAAACAAGTCGAACGCTACCTGACTATTTTTGGACTAGGCGCTCAACGAATCAAAGCCGTCTCTGTTGGCGAAACCGTCCCTCTTTTTGAAGGTGAATCCGACGGCACGCGTTTAACGAACCGCCGAGTAAGTATTGAAATTGTCTCGCCTAAGAATGCCGAGAAAATGGGAGGTGGATTATGAAATCCTTGATCGCTTTTATCATCACCCTATCGTTATGCTTTGCGAATGTCGTCAATGCTAACGATGAGTTTTCAGACGCGGTTCAAGTCGGTGATCTAATCCAAGTTAACGTACCCGGTGAAAGTACCTTAAACACGGGGTTCCAAGTGGATAAGCGTGGCCGTATTACCCTTCCTGAAGTAGGCGCTGTGTTTGTTGCGGGTTACGACAGCGAACAGCTTAACAAAGTCGTTCTAGAGTCGCTGGCAACCGCTTACAAAGATCTTTCGAACGCTTCGGTGTATGTAAAAGAGCAGCAAATCATCATCTACGTGCAAGGTTATGTAGAACAGCCTGGCGAATACACGCTCTCATTAGGTTCTAGCATCCAAATGGCACTTTACGCTGCGGGTGGTTTACGCCCGGGCGCGCAACTGGATAAGCTGATTCTTAAGCGAGGCGCAGATAAGAAAGAGTTTAACTACAAACGATTCCTTGATTCAGGAGACGAGTCAGCATTACCTACTCTTCAATCACTGGATTCACTATTCGTTCCAGCTTCTCCATTAGTCAGTAACATCGAGCAAGAGTTTGACGCAGCAAAGCTTGCTAACTCAGGTGACAGTGCTGATTCTCGTAACTCCATCAAAGTGTTTGGTGAGGTGAACGCGCCGGGTTCGTTCACTTACAAAGAGAACACCGACCTTGTCGACGTACTTATGCGTTCGGGCGGCGTAACTCGTTATGCCAGTGTTGAGCAAATCCGAGTGATTTCGAACAACACCCCAACGCTATTCAACCTAAAACGTTACTTAGATTCTGGTGACGAAAGTCTGCTTCCAATTTTACGCCCGGGTGCGACCATTTTCGTTCCCAAGCAAGAAGAAGAGATCAAATCCGGCGCCAACATGGTTTACGTAATGGGCGAAGTCGCAGCCCCTGGTGCTTTTGAAGGCAAAAGAGACGCGACCTTTATGGATATCTTGGCGAATGCGGGCGGCCCAACTCGATTTGCAGAGTCACGACAAATCCGTGTTATCAAAGCAGATGGCAGAGTGCTTAAATTCGATTTAGCGGCTTACACTGAAGGCTTACCTAACTCTAACCCTCCTAGCATCAAAGCGGGTGACGCGATTTTCGTTCCCGAGAAAACCGACATGAACGAGAAGTCTTGGTTGAAAATCACGCCAGACAGAGCAGTTAACGTGATTGGTGAGGTGAATCGACCTGGTCGTATTGAATGGTCAGATGAAATGAATTTCATGGGATTATTGGCACACGTCGGTGGCCCTACGCTACGCGCTGACACATCGAAAATCGAAGTTGTTACTGGTAGAAAGCTAGTTGTGTTTAACCTTGATGATTTTATTCGAAATGGTGCGCCACGTGACCAAATGCCACAAATTCGAGCGGGCTCTATCGTGCGTGTTCACGACTTGCCACAAGATCCTTCAGACAATAAATCACAATGGGTTCGTCAAAGCTCTGATGCTTCGATCTACATCTTTGGACAAGTGAATGCACCCGGTCGTTACCGCTTCACCAAAGACATGCACTTCCTTGATATCTTGTCTGCGGCTGACGGTCCAACAAAGGATGCCGACATCCACAACGTTCGAGTAACGCATCGTGACAAAACCTATTCGCAAGTAAGCAAACTTAACTTATCACTGTACTTCGAAACCGGTGACGAATCGTTACTGCCAAACGTAACCACTGGCGACACGATTTACATCCCAGAGAAAGGCAAAAACTGGTTAGATACACCGAAAGAAGAAACCGTTCGTGTGCTTGGTGCGATTAACAATCCGGGGCGTTATGTGTTCAACGACAACATGACCATTCTAGATATTCTGGCAGAAGCAGCAGGACCTACCGACAATGCTTATGTAGAAAAAATTACCATCGTCAATATGTCTTGCTGCCAAGGTCAGGCTCGTACTTTTGACCTTGTTGAATTCAGCAAAACGGCGAACATTTACAACTTGCCGGTGCTACGCGCTGGTGACACGATTTACATCCCAGACCGTCGCGAAAGCTTTATTGAAAAAGCACGCGTCGGACTTGATGACATACTGCGTATCACCACCACCATCGTATTAATAGGAGCTTTATAATGACAATTTCAGCGACCCATGCCGAAGTCGAGCAACTGTATTTAGCTTCTGAACTTAACGGCCAAAAATCAATATGCGTCACCGCCTGCCATTCAGGTGACGGTGTAACATCTATTGCAACCGCACTAGCTGAGCGTTTTCTTCTTGCGGGTCATTCAACACTTTATGTTGATCTCAACTTATTCAACCCTGCTTTCAAAGATTTGAATATGCTAGAAGATAATCAGCAAGGTCAATTGATTGAACATGTTGAATCTCAGCGTACGTTTATCGGTGTACCTGCTCCACAAGTTGCTTCAACGCAATTGGCTTATAAAGATCCGACAACGTTACAAAAAGTGGTCAACAAATGGCTAGAGAAATACGACAGAGTCATCATCGACACCTCACCGCTTCTCAACATAAACAAAGGCAACATTCCGGCTCAGTCTGTGGCGAGTGCTTGTGACAGCACATTGATGGTTGTCGCCTATGGTGAAACGTCGAGTCACCACCTAGAACAAGCGAAAAAGCTGCTTGATGCACAAAGTATCAACCTAATGGGCTGCGTGATGAACATG
Source organism: Vibrio sp. ZF57 (assembly GCF_001691235.1). NCBI lineage: Bacteria > Pseudomonadati > Pseudomonadota > Gammaproteobacteria > Vibrionales > Vibrionaceae > Vibrio > Vibrio sp. ZF57. The sequence goes on from NZ_MAKD01000083.1 coordinate 30,489, forward strand.
AAACAAACTCCTAGCTTTGCACAAGAGTTGGTAAGACAAATCAATCGAATGAAATTCCTTCCAACTAAACTTCGCGATAGCTTGGCAAACAAGCTGTATCAAAATGAGTTTTTAAACCTGCCGATGTAACTTTTTCGTGCCACTATAGCTTCTTGTACAACTATAGCTTTCTTACGTAACTGTATAGCTGTCATTAATACCATGACAGCCACCTATCCTATTAAACTTCAAGACGCGACAGCTCTAAATACCCCAAAACCAAATTGGGTGTTTTTGGCGAAATTATTATTGAAAATAAGATTTTAAAAACCATTCAACGCATTTCACACACGCCAACCATGGTCTTACCACCTGTAAATCCCTTCAGAAATCAACAGCCCCATACCTAACTTTAGCGGTAATGTGACACAGACGGTTAAAGTGCCATGTAAATCGCATCAAAGATGGAATTCGTACGATTATTCCCTAAGATTATAAATAGAGGTGGTTTTTGACGAATTTGTAATAGTTTGACAAAGTTATCCGATGGCTGTTGAAACACAGTGGATGAATTGGCAAATCACACTTCACTGACTTTGCACGTTTATCTATTCAAACTTCACCCATCCCTCCTTCTGCTCAAATGGTTCAAATACACGGAAAGGATCACCATCGAGCAATTTAGATAATCAATTTACCTTGGTTACCTTAGTTGTATTATTAAAGAGAAAGGAAACTCAATATGAAATACAAGTTAAGCTCCGTATTTTTGTTAGTAGCAGCAGCCAGCGGTAATGCTAACGCTGGAGAATGTGGCAGCGTAACAATCGCAGATATGAACTGGAACTCTGCAACACTGATCGCCAATATCGACCAATTCATCCTTGAACATGGTTATGGGTGTGATGCTGAACTTATCCCTGGCGACACTATGCCAACAGGCACGTCTATGATCGAAAAAGGCCAGCCTGATGTTGCACCTGAACTTTGGAGCAACAGCTTAAAAGACGCATTAGATAAAGGTGTTGAAGAAAAACGTCTTCGCTACGCAGGTAAAGCACTTGTGAACGGCGGCGAAGAAGGCTTTTGGGTTCCAGCTTACCTAGTAAAACAGTACCCTGAAATGGCAACCATCGAAGGCGTACGCAAAAACGCAAGCTTATTTAAACACCCTGAAGACCCAGATACATCTGCATTCTACAGCTGCCCTGCAGGCTGGAACTGTCAGATCAGCGCCGGAAACTTGTTTAATGCTCTTGAGCTAGAAAACAGCGGTTTCACGATTGTTGATCCAGGCTCGAGTGCCGGCTTATCTGGCTCTATCGCAAAAGCTTATGAACGTGAAGAAGCTTGGTTTGGTTACTACTGGGCACCGACCGCTGTGCTAGGTAAATACGACATGGTTAAAGTCGACTTTGGCAGTGGCGTTAATGAGGAAGAGTTCCTTAACTGTACCACCAAAGAAGATTGTGAATCGCCAAAAGCAACCATGTACCCGCCTTCACCTGTCCACACGATTACCACTGAAAGTTTTGCGTCACGTGCTCCTGAAGCGTACAACTACTTTACTAAACGTGGTTTCACAAACGACAAAATGAACTCGCTACTTGCTTGGATGGAAGACAACCAAGCTGATGGCGAAGAAGCGAGTCTGCATTTCTTAAGTGAATTCCCAGAAGTATGGCACCCATGGGTTTCTGAAGAAGTGGCTAAGAAAGTTGAAGCAGAGCTGTAAGAGCTTGATTTAATAACAAGTGATTACGCTTCAACAATAAAACAGAAATAACGTCGCTATACTTGATGTTATTCATGATTCGGAGCCCTTTTCATTAGCGATTTTCTTATCGCATGGACAAGTGGCTCCGAACTATAAGGATATAAAATGGCTGACAGCAATTGGTTATCAAGCTTTCCAGAGATGGAACGCGGTGATTTACGAACCATAAAAAAGACGCTAGATGGCGCATACCGTGAATTTTCCCGTGAATACGGCGAAATGATTGAATCTCTCTTTGACCCTCTTCTTTCATTCCTCGTTTGGTTTGAAAAACTCCTTATCTCAACACCTTGGATTATAGTCCTGGCTGTGTGTACCAGCCTTGTCTACGCAGCAAGCCGTTCTTGGAAACTGGCTCTAGGCTGTGTTGCTTCTCTACTTCTCATTGGTTACTTTGGAATGTGGGAAGACACCATGCGGACGCTCAGTATCATCACTGTATGTACCTTGGTTTCAATATTCTTGGGCATTCCGATTGGTATTGCGATGGCTCGTTCAAATCGAGCTCAGTCAATTGTTACGCCGATGCTCGATATCATGCAAACCATGCCTGCGTTCGTTTATTTGATTCCAGTGGTAATGCTACTGGGCATCGGTAAGATTCCAGGGCTAATCGCCGTGGTTATCTACGCGATCCCACCTGTAATTCGTCTAACTAACCTAGGCATACGCTTAGTTGATAAAGAAGTCCTTGAAGCCGCTACCGCTTTCGGTGCGAGCAAAAAGCAACGCTTATGGGGTGTTCAACTTCCTCTAGCAATGCCAACGATCATGGCGGGTATTAACCAAACCATCATGATGGCACTGTCTATGGTTGTTATCGCATCCATGATTGGTGTGAAAGGCCTAGGACAACCGGTTCTCAAATCGATTACTAACCAGTACTTCACATTAGGCTTGATGAATGGTTTCGCCATCGTTGCCCTCGCAATCCTTTTTGACCGCGCTTCTCAGGCGTACGCAAGAAGAACTAATGCGCATTTAGGAGGATTCAAGCATGACTAAACCATTGATTGAAATTAGTGGTCTGTACAAGGTGTTTGGACCGAAACCAATGTCTGTTATGAACCGAGTTCAAAACGGCGAACACAAAGATCAGATTCTTGCGGATACGGGTCATACCGTTGGTTTAAAAGAGATCAACCTTGAGATTAACCGTGGTGAAATCTTCGTTATCATGGGGCTTTCTGGCTCGGGTAAATCGACGCTGATTCGCCACTTCAACCGTTTGATTGACCCGACTCAAGGTAAAATCATGGTTGAAGGCATTGATGTGATGAGCCTCAACACTAAACAGCTAGAAGAGTTCCGTCGTCATAAAATGTCGATGGTATTCCAACGCTTTGGCTTAATGCCTCATCGCACTGTGGTTGAAAACGTTGCGTACGGGTTGGAAGTACAAGGCATCAAAAAAGAAGACCGTTTAGCGAAAGCCAACGAATGGTTAGAAACCGTGGGCTTAAAAGGTTACGGCAAGCAATACCCAGCGCAACTTTCAGGTGGTCAGCAACAACGTGTTGGGCTTTCGCGCGCTCTGTGTACTAACGCTGAAATCTTGTTAATGGATGAAGCCTTTTCGGCACTCGACCCTTTGATTCGAAGTGAAATGCAAGACCAGCTTATTGAACTTCAAGAGAAGCTTCATAAGACGATTGTTTTCATCACACATGATCTGGACGAAGCACTCCGCCTAGGCGATAGAATCGCAATTTTGAAAGACGGCGAGTTAGTACAACAAGGCACACCACATGAGATTCTGCTAAATCCAGCCGATGATTACGTGGAAGCGTTCGTGAAAGACGTAAACCGTGCTCGTGCACTGACCGTTGAAACCGTTATGCAGCCTCCTCTGTATCGAATCACATCAGAAACAATTGAAGGTGCTTTGGCACAAATGAAGATGCTTAAAAACGATTACGCTTATCACGTAACGGATGACGGCTATCAAGGCCTAGTCACACAAGAAAGTCTACAAGACGCCGTTGAAGATTCATCGGTACATGATTTTAGTGATGAGATATACGAAGAAGTCCCTGCCATCTTACCAGATGCGGTGATTGAAGAAGTGCTACCGGACACTATGTCTTGTGACTACTCTCTTCCAGTTGTTGATGAAGACGGTAATCTAAAAGGTGAACTCGAGAGAAGCGCTGTTGCTGATATCTTCTCAGAAAGTAGCGAGGAAGAAGTAGAAGCCGACCCAAAGCCAAAAATTGATAAAGCTTCGTAGTCCTACTTTTCGTGATTTAAAGCACGGCTGTTTAAATTATCATTGTTTGAGTTCTTGCTATTTAGATTAGCCTAAACTACATAAACCGCTCTAAGACCACTGTTGTTAGTAACTGCAGTGGTCTTTTTTATGTGTATCGGCCTCGCTTTGTCCTGCACTCTCCCCTTTAAGCTTATAAGTACCCAGGCTAATGGGTGCCTAAGTTTATATTTCATAAGAGAAAACAAAATAAAATCAGTCCGTTAGGTTTGTCACAAACCCAATAGCAAGATGAGTGAGATGCCAATTAAATGCTCTATTTGTACGGCAACCAGTTGAAATTATTCTAGAAAATGACTAAAACTTAATAGTATTAACAGATATTAAGCTCAATAAAAGGACTTAGTTTGATGAATTCTACTTTAGCGTCAGACGCAGCTACAAATCTAAACTCACAACAAGTGAGCGAGCTTGTCGATGAAAGCGTTCTGGAGCAAATGATTCGCGATACAAGTGCGGACATTATCCCTATCTTGATCGACCATTATGTCGAAGAATCACAAACACGCTTGGTCGCTATAAAAGAGGCAGTCACGCAGAAAGACGCTCAAACACTTGAGTTCGAGGTCCACACTCTCGGCAGCACAGCGCTTTCGTTAGGTAATCGCCCTTTGGGTGAATTAGCTCGAGCTTTAGAAAAGCTATGTTTAGAACAGAGTCATGATGCGGCATTTCGACAAGTTGATGAATTACTAGAGCTCGCAGAGCGTTCAATAAAAGCCTTGCTTGAAAGGAAAGAGGCAGGCTTCAGCTAGCTTTGCATGTTCATTATCGGTATCAGATTAAAAACTCAAAACAGTCGTTATTAATATAGTCGCCATAAGATGGGCTCCATCATGAACAGCAATGCGAGAAGTTATACAGGCCGCTTCTTAAAAGATTGCATGTGGTAGATAACAAATACACAAGACTCGTATTGATGGTTGCATATCACTATGTTATTGATTGGTTAGGATAAAGTTTCAAAAGGAATACACAATGCGCCCTAAGGTATTGTTAGTTGAAGACTCCACCTCACTCGCCGTACTCTACAAGCAGTACGTAAAAGACGAGCCCTATGATATTTTCCACGTCGAAACCGGCGCGGAAGCTAAGACCTTCATTGAAAGGCACTCTCCACAGCTTGTGATTCTCGACCTTAAGCTTCCTGACATGCCAGGCGAAGAAGTCTTAGATTGGATTACTGCTAACGAAATACCGACCGCTGTCATCATCGCGACAGCGCATGGTTCAGTAAACATCGCGGTAGACCTTATCCAACGCGGTGCAGAAGACTTCTTAGAGAAACCCATTCAAGCCGATCGACTCAAGACCTCTGTTAGCTTGCATCTAAAAAGAGCGAAACTCGAAAACCTCGTCGATAACATGCAAAGCAAATTCGATCGTGATCGTTTTCATAATTTCATTGGCTCTTGCCTACCCATGCAGGCGGTTTACAAGATCATTGATTCGGTAGCACCAACCACTGCCAGCGTGTTTATTAACGGCGAAAGTGGTACAGGTAAAGAAGTGTGTGCGGAAGCGATTCACCAAGAGAGTCAGCGTAATGGTAAACCCTTCGTGGCCATTAACTGCGGCGCTATCCCTCGAGACCTAATGGAGAGTGAAATCTTCGGTCACGTTAAAGGTGCGTTTACCGGTGCGACAACCGACCGGAAAGGTGCAGCAATGCAAGCGCATGGCGGTACCCTATTTCTCGATGAGCTTTGTGAAATGGAACTGGAGATGCAGAAGAAGCTCCTCAGATTTTTGCAAACTGGTACGTTTACTTCACTCGGTGGCAACCGCGAGATTAAAGTGGATGTCAGAATTATCTGTGCGACCAACCGCGATCCACTGGTTGAAGTAGAAGAAGGACGTTTTAGAGAAGACCTTTACTATCGTGTTCACGTTGTGCCTATCGAAATGCCACCGCTTCGTGAACGAGGAAGTGACATTGTCACCCTATCTAATCACTTCTTGAAACTTTACGCGAAGCAAGACAAGAAGAAGTTCAAATCAATAGACAAAGAAACGCAGAATCTACTTAAACGTTATGCGTGGCCAGGCAATGTGCGTCAGTTGCAAAACATCATCCGTAACATCGTGGTGTTGAACAATGAAACGAGCGTGACTAAAGACATGTTACCGCCTCCGATTAATAAAGTAGATGCCGCTCCATCATCTAAATCAGTGACACCAATTCGAGTAACTGCGCCTCAACCTGCAGTTGTTGAAGCACCAGAAGCTAAGTTGCCACCGATTACTCCGGAAGAGTTGGAACAATCGTCAGTTGCTCAAGCTCACAACGAGCCGATGACGCCTGCATTTACCACAAGCGAAGGTGCTATTCGTCCAATGTGGCAAATAGAACGTGAAGCCATTCAACATGCCATCAATCATTGCGATGGGAATGTGTTAAACGCTGCTGTGCTGTTAGAACTTAGCCCTTCTACTGTTTATCGTAAGAAACAGGCTTGGGAATCGGAAGATGAGTACAATCAAGCCTAACCAAGGTGTACTCGACATAAACCTTCATGAGATTTGGCTGTTGATCGACAGCCAAACTTTTGGAGGCATAGAAACGCATGTTTTAGAATTAGCACAAGGCCTGATATCGGAAAGCGCTCAGTATTCAGAGGCTGTTCGTATCGTTCTTTTGACTAAGTTTAATCCTGAAGCGATCATCGTTGAAAAGTTGAATGCGCTGAACATCCCTTTTAGTTACCTCTCCGATTTAGCCTCATGTTCTGTAGATTCAAATGGCAATAGCGCGACACAGCTGAAACGTGCAGTTCAACATTATCAACCAAGGCTTATCCATGCTCATGGTTACAAAGCCAGTTTGGTCAGCAAGTTAATCAAGCTTCCGCCTCGTTTCAACAACACAAAGCAAATCACCACTTATCACGCAGGTGAAACCCCAACAGGCAAAGTATGGCTTTATGATTGGCTCGACCGTTACAGCAGTTTTCTTTCTGATCAGTCGCTCGTGGTCAGTGAAAAGATTAAAGCGAAAGTGCCGAGTCAAACCCATCAATTGAATAACTTTGTTAAAATGCCAACCGGGTTAACAAGCTCCCCTTCATCAAGCCCATTCCATGTTGGTTTTGTGGGGCGATTGAGCCATGAAAAAGCGCCTGATCGATTTGTTGCATTAGCCAAACAGTTTCCTGATGTTCGGTTTGAGCTTTTTGGTGACGGGCCAGAAATGGACATCTTAGTTAAATCGCAGCCTGATAATGTGACCTTTCATGGGCATCAGACCAATATGGACGACGTCTGGAGCCAAATCGATCTGTTAATCATCCCTTCTCGCTTTGAAGGCTTACCTATGGCGGCATTAGAAGCCATGATTCGTGGCATTCCCGTTCTCGCCACCTCAGTTGGTAACTTGCCTCAACTCATCGAGCATCAAGTTAACGGCTACCTTGCAAATTCAGAAGCTGAGCTAGAACAGTTTTTATCTTTGTGGATGTCATTGACGAACGAGCAACGTAACTCTCTCAAGAGTCACGCGATAGAAACCGTGAAAAACCAATACTCTCCACAAGCCGTTGTCCCGCAGTTGTTGGAAATCTATCAACTCGACCGTTAATTCTAGCCTTAGTCGATAACTGGTTATTTGGGCTTGATGATTTAAGTACTTTAGTCAGTTTTATACTGATTCTCAAAATGACAAAACTCACCTCAAGGCTACGCCCTCACTTAATAATCCAACATTAAATCAGTAAGTTAAATAAAATGCATAACTGGCACTCACTTTGCAATCTTTAACATCAGGCGTAACTACGTCTTAAAAAGATTACGAGCCGAGTCCTAAAGAGTTTATTTGCCAATAGAGGTCACAATGGTCAACCCTGAAGCCAATAGATTGCCAGTCATCATCACGATCAGCACCTTGTGTGTTGGGCTTGGTGTTGTTTGGTACTTTGTGCCTCACCCTGCTGTCATTGTGGCGCTCGCTCTTGTGCCATTGGCCGGGTTATTCGTGTTAAACAAAACATTCTGGTTAGTTCTATTGTTCGTTGTCTTTTCATTTTTCCGAATTCACGAAGCTATACCTCAGCTCTATTCGCTAAAAATACCGCTGATGCTTTCATTAGGCGCTCTGTCGGCTCTTCTATGGCATGCATTAATCAGTAAAGAACTTAAAATCTTCTGGCACCCTTGTTTAAATTGGCTCGCCATATTTTGGGTATTGGTTTTCATTGGTATTATCTTCGCGTCCAACAGGCCAATAGCACTAGCAGAATTCAAGGGCGTTTATTGGAAAATTATAGTGATGACGCTTGCGATTACTTGGCTAGTAAACACCACGGAAAATCTCGCAAAAACCGCGATGACGATTATCTACGCTGGCGCTTTAGTCAGCTCTATTTCCGTGTACAACTCAGTAAATGGTATTGGGCTTGTCGAGGGCTCACGCGTGACTATTGGCCGCGATTTTGGCTCTATGTTAGGTGACCCGAACGACCTAGCACTGGTACTGATGTTCCCACTCGCCTTTACAATAAGCCAAGCCACCACGACTGGCATCTCACGATCCAAACGTTTAATCAGTGCCTTAGTTTGTCTGTTACTGCTCGCCGCCATTATTGCCACTCAAAGCCGTGGCGGATTACTGGGTTGTATTGCGGTGATTGGTATTTTTGCGTGGAAGCTAGTGCGCTCTAAAGTTCTCTTAATCTCAGTGGGAACTCTCGCGGCCGTGGTGCTCTATTTAGTTGCTGGTATCTCAGACAGATCTTCTGGTGGTGCCGCTGAACAAGGTATCGATGAATCTGCAATGGGTCGAATCTATGCTTGGGAAGCAGCAATAAAGATGGCAGTTGAGAATCCACTGACCGGCGTAGGGTTGAACAACTTCTTCTCGAACTACTTCTTTTACAGTTCGCATTGGGACGGACTGAATCACGCCGTTCACAGTACCTGGTTTGGTGTGTTGGCAGAGACTGGCTTTATTGGTCTGATCATTTTTGTCTGCCTTATCGTTTCTTTGATCAAAACCTCTCGCTCTACGCTAACGAGGTTAAAAAACTCGGCCACAGAAATCTCCCCCGAGCTTAATGCGGTCGCCTATGCGATCTATGCAGGTCTGATTGGCACAATAGTGTCGGGGACATTTTTGACTCAAGGCTTCAACTGGCCGATTTATATCCTCGCAGCACTCACAGTTTGCGTCTCAAACGTATCTCAAACTGCCTGTCAAAATGAGAAAACCTAAAAGCTATATTTTAACTCATTGAAAATATTATATTTATTAAATGGCACAGTATATGAAAGTACTTCTATATAACAAAACAGAGGATTTTCATTATGACGTCAGTATCTATACATCAATTCAAACATTGGCTTAAGTTTCATCCTAATTCTCGAATTAGAAATGTGTTTTTCATTTTGAAAAACATCAGAAGCGCAGAGCTACCTACCCCTAAACTATTTAATCGCTGTCTATATCAAGCGCACAAGCTAGTGGTGAATCTGGTTTCTGGCTTTACGCGATTCTTCTACTGGACTCCGGCTTTCAAAGGTCGTGTGGCTCAATGTGGCAAACGCCTGTATTTGTATGGTGGACTGCCTTTCGTCAGCGGTCCGGTGCAAATTACGATTGGCGACAACTGCCGTATCTCTGGCCACACGACATTCTCTGGTTGTACTCAGCCACTTGAAGGCTTGGAACACCCACTATTGTCGATTGGCAACAACGTCGACATTGGTTGGCAGTCGACTATCGCTGTTGGCGGTAAAGTCGTTATCTCTGACAACGTACGAATCGCAGGCGGCGCTTTTCTATTTGGATACTCTGGACACCCGCTTGATGCAAAACGCCGAGCGCTAGGTGAAGGTGACGACCCTCAGCAAATCGGTGACATCATTCTTGAACCCGATGTTTGGTTGGGCACGAATGTGACGGTCAAAGGTGGCGTAACCATCGGCGAAGGTGCCGTAATAGCCGCAGGCAGCGTAGTAACAAAGAATATTCCTGCCTTCGCAATCGCAGGTGGCAACCCAGCTCGAGTTGTCGGTCACATCAAACCCGTTGAAGTGACAGAATCCGATATGTTCGATTCGTTAGAGACTCATGGAGGTGACCATGCGTGATTTAATCGTATTTGGTGAAGACTTTGGTGGCCTACCTTCATCGACTCAACATTTAGTTCGTCACCTTGCTAAGCAGCACAAAGTCTTATGGGTCAACTCAATTGGCTTAAGACAACCGAAGCTGTCCGCCAAAGATGTTAGCCGAGCGTTCAACAAGTTGTTTGGTAAAACCAAGGCCGTAACTCAAAACATGCTCGACTCTGAGGGACACGACAACATTACTATCGTTAACTTAAAGACAATCCCTGCGCCTGCTTCTAAATTTTCTAGAAAGTTGGCTCAGCAAATGATGTTGCACCAACTAAAACCGGTTATTGCAGAGCTTAATCTTAACGCGCCTATCCTATGGACTTCTCTTCCGACCGCTGTTGATTTGTGCGGACACTTAGGCGAGTCATCTGTGGTCTATTACTGCGGTGATGATTTTAGCGCGCTGGCTGGTGTTGATCATGACACCGTTGCACAGCACGAATCAGAGCTAATCGAAAAATCAACGCTTATATTCGCGGCTAGCAAAAAATTGATGGATAAATTTCCAAAGCATAAAGCGCACTTGCTACCACATGGTGTCGACGTAGACCTATTTTCAACACCCGCACCAAGAGCAAAAGATTTACCAAGCAACCACCGCCCTATTGCTGGTTTTTATGGCAGCCTTTCTAAGTGGCTTGATTATGAAATGATTGATCATGTTGCGAATGCGATGCCGGAATGGGACTTTGTTTTCATAGGTCCAAACGAGCTTGATACGCTCATGCTGCCTAAGTTGAGTAACGTACATTACCTTGGCCCTCGTCCACACCACACGCTACCAAGCTATTCTCAACACTGGGATGTGAGCTTGTTACCGTTTGTTGATAACGAGCAGATCCGAGCTTGTAGCCCACTCAAACTAATGGAATACCTTGCGGCGGGCACACCCATTATCACAACACCGTTCCCTGCTTTGGTTCCATACCAAGAGCACGTGACCACGGTTGGCAGTGCCAACCAAATGATTTGGGCGCTTGATCATGCACGCGAGCTAAGCAACTCACCTATCTCTGTCGTCGAACAAGAGAGCTGGCAGAACCGTGGTAACTTCGTACATTGGATGTTGGAGCTATTATGAATAATCTGAAATTGCGGTTATTAGTCATCATCAATGCGATGTGGCGCCAACGCTACGTTATCGTTCTGCCAATGCTTATTTTGCCCTTTGTAGGCTTTGGTGTGAGCAAGTTGGCTCCAACTAAATATGACGCGCATACCAGTATGTTGATTCAAGAAACGGCCAAGATGAATCCATTCTTGGAAGACATTGCCGTTTCGACGATGCTCAAAGATCGACTTAACGCATTGAGAACACTGCTTCACAGTCGACATGTGCTTTACTCGGTCGCTGATGAACTGCAATTAACCACGCCAGATATGCCTGAAATTGAGAAACAAGAGATCATTACTGACCTGTCTCAACGTCTAACGGTGACTCAGCTTGGAAAAGATTTTCTAAAGATAAGTCTAACGTCGAACACACCAAATGGAATGGAAGCGACGCTGCGCTCGGTAAGTGAACATTTCATTGAACAGTTACTCGCACCGGAACGTTCATCGATTGAAGATTCAAGTAACTTCTTGAAAATCCATATCGACAAACGTAGCGCAGAGCTTGCAGAAGCAGAAGAAGCGCTAGCTGCATACATGAATGAGAATGTTCATTCGACGCCTGAGGTACAGAGCCAAAGTTTGAATCGCTTAGCTTCACTCAAACAAACACTGGCAGAAAAAGAGGCCGAGTTATCGGGTGTCGAAAAAAGTTTAGGGTCAATCGACCAACAACTTTCAAGAACCAACCCTGTGATCGGTAAATTAGAAGACCAGATCATCGACATTCGTAGCGACCTTACCTTGTTACAAGCTAAATACACGGACAAGCACAGTGCTGTGCAAGCTAAAGTGCGTGAGCTAGACAGACTAGAGAATGAACGTAAGAGTTTGCTCGAGGTAACCCAGCCAACGATGAACAGCGACCAGCTTTGGGACATCGCAAGTAGTACGACACTGAACAAACTTTCTGATACCCAACCTCTTCTGGTCACTCAATTACACAGCCTACAGCTGGTTCGTGCTCGCTTTGAGTCTTTAACTGAAGAGACCAAAAGCCTTCGAACTATGATTTTCGAATTGGAACACAAGGCCAATAACTTCGGCGAAAATGCAAAAGAGATGTACCGCCTTAAACGTCAAGTTGAAATCAAACGTCAACTATATGATGAACTGACAGAGCGTTATGAAATGGCTCAACTAACGGGTTCGCTTGGTGTATTCGAGCAAAACAAACGTGTGAAGATTATCGATTTGCCTTTCACACCGAGTGTCAAATCTAACATGCCGACTTTTGTTTTTATTCTGGCTGGATTCGTTGCAGGTATCGGTTTGGGTATTGGTTTAGCGGTATTGTTTGAACTGTTTGATTCTTCAATCAAACGCAAAGACGAAATCGAAGATATCTTGGGTGTCCCTGTGATAACGGTGATCCCTAAAATGAGCTAGTCAGCCTCAAAGCCATTTTTGACTTGCTAGATTCACAGCTTTCTAATTTCCTAGCTTCGTGCTTCCTAGCTTTCTAATTTCCTAGCTTCGTGCATCCTAGAGCAAAACGCCAACACTCGGTTGGCGTTTTGTTTATTTAGAGCCCCAAGTTCTAATGCTACTTTCGATTTACCCAAGCCCTATGATTCAAACTGCCATTCGATTGTATTTTGTTTTGATTCCCATTTTGAGAAATGAAAACTGCCCTAGAATTAAATAATCTAAACAACTGAAAAATAACGGTTATTTAATTGGCACAACTCCTGCAATCTCCTTGTGTAGTTAAACGTTTTAAAGAAGTTACTTCAAGAGAAACGTCAGAAAGGCGAAACAACAATTATAAAGGCAGGGTCCAAACTATGAATACGCATTTAACGAAGCATGGCAAAAAGATCATACACGTTGTTCAGCACCTTGCACCGGGTGGATTAGAAACCCTAACTCTGGATTTGCTCCGCCTTGCTAAACCAACAGACCAAGTGTTGATTGTCAGTTTAGAGGGTACTAAACAAGAGTCTATAAACAACTGGCCGAAGCTAGAGCCATACAAAAAGCAAATCGTCTTTTTGGATAAAGCACCAGGCGTACAATTCAATATCATTATTAAGCTAATTAAAGCCTTCAACGCGATTCGCCCTGATGTGGTTCATACCCATCATATTGGCCCACTGTTATACGCTGGTTATGCCGCTCGCGTAACCGGGGTTCCAACTCGAATCCATACCGAACATGACGCTTGGCATCTGAACAACAACAAACGTCGTCGATTACAAGCGCTTGCTTTAAAAGCTGCTCAACCAACGTTAGTTGCCGACGCGACACGTGTTTATAACCAACTACGCACTGCTTTTTCTTATGAGAACATCATTACCATCAAAAATGGCGTTGATTGTGAGAAGTTTAAGCCAATGTCGAAAGAACACGCGAGAGCAAAACTAAACCTGCCGACAGACAAACACATCATCGGTTGTGCAGGTCGACTAGAACATGTCAAAGGCCAAGACCAACTTATTAAAGCACTGACTCTTTTACCTGCAAACATGGTTGTCGCATTGGCTGGCGGCGGTACTAAACGCAATCAACTAGAGCAACTGACTAGCCGCTTGAATCTGAGTGACCGAGTCATCTTTCTTGGCTTAGTTGAAGACATGACCACGTTTTACGGAGCGTTGGATACGTTCTGCCTACCTTCACGCCACGAAGGGCTGCCGCTTTCTACACTTGAAGCTCAAGCATGCAATATTCCAACCGTCGCAATGAATGTAGGAGCTGTCGATGAAACCTTATGTCCAGTCAGCGGCGCCCTCGTCAAAAGCGGCAGCATTGTGGGGTTAGCTAGTGCGCTATTAGAAAAGCAAAATGAGCGTTTTTTGTCACCTCGTCGTTACGTACTCGAAAACTTTGACATCATCAAAATGGTTTCGTCTTACAACGATATATCAGAAGGAGCTTACGCATGATTGATTGGTTGCTTGCGGGACTTTGTTTGTTTTCAGGTGCGTTGATTGTCTATCATCACGCAGCCTACCCTTTGTTACTGCGTTGGTATGCGAAAAGCCACCCCGCACGCAAAGTTGAAGAGAGTCATCGTTGCTACAAAGAGGAACAGCAAGATTGCACGTTGCCGACCATCACCGTTCTTGTTCCTGCATTTAACGAAGAACAGTGGATCGCAGACAAGATTCGTAACCTTGCTTCACTCGATTACCCAAAAAAGAAGTTGGAAGTCATTATCGCTTGCGATGGTTGCACTGATAACACAGTCGCCATTGCACAAATGACCATACAAGAAGCGATGTGCAGTGATGTCTATTTTGAGATACATGACCATCAAGTAAACCGAGGTAAAGTCGCGGTTGTTAATGAAGAAGTGACACGTATAACCAGTGATATCACGGCGATGAGTGATGTTTCTGCCCTTATTTCATTGGATGCTTTGCTTATAGCTGCCGCTCATTTTGAAAGTGACAAGGTTGGAGTGGTAAACGCAACGTATCAACTTTGTCCAACAGGCAATGAAGGCGAAAACACGTATTGGCAGTACCAAACCGCGGTTAAAGAGTCTGAGGCTTCGTTAGGTTCTAGCTTGGGTTCTCATGGCGCTTTCTACTTGTTTAGAACACACCTGTTTGAACTGCTTCCACTCAACACTATTAATGATGATTTCATCTTACCGATGCAAATCGTTAAACAAGGTTACATCGCCGAATACGAAACCCAAATGGTGGCATTAGAGCTAGAAGAATCGAACCTAGAAACAGACTTCAAAAGAAGACTTCGTATTTCAGCGGGCAACATGCAACAAGCGATTCGATTATTTGGCTTGTTCAGCCCGAAGTTTAAAGGCATCGCGTTTGCGTTCTTTTCAGGAAAAGGGCTTCGCCTACTCACTCCATATTTAATGATTGTGTGCTTAGTGTGCTCAATCTTACTTAGCAACTACTTGGTATTTGAAGCGCTGTTATGGGCTCAAGTTGCCGTTTATACCATTGGCGTCCTTGGCTGCATCTTGCCAAAGCGTCTAGTAAACAAACCTATTTCATTAATCTCTTATTTGATAGTTGGACACTACGCCAACTTCATTGGTGGCATTCGTTACCTAATCGGACTAGAAAACTCACCTTGGACACGAGCAAATCATTAAGGACTTATTATGATGAACATCGAACAGCTATCTACCCAAAACCTATACCAATACAAAATCTCACGTGCTAAACGTACTTTCGATTTTGTAAGCTCACTGATTGCTTTGATTTTGCTAGCGCCCGTATTTCCGTTGATTGCGATGGCGATTGCACTCACTTCTCGTGGCCCTATTTTCTACCGTCAATTGCGCGTTGGTAAATCGACACCGGAGAAAATGGAAATCTTTGAGATCATGAAATTCCGTAGCATGTACGAGGATGCAGAAACTCGCTCTGGTGCAGTTTGGGCTACCGCGAATGACCCACGAATCACGCCTGTTGGCCGCTTTTTGAGAAAGACACGTCTTGATGAACTGCCACAACTGATCAATGTACTGAAAGGTGAAATGTCTCTAATTGGCCCACGCCCTGAACGCCCTACTTTTTACACCAAACTAGAGAACGAAATTCCTTACTTTGCTGACCGTACATACGGTGTAATGCCTGGTATTACAGGGCTTGCACAAGTAAATCAAGGTTACGACACCTGTATTGATGATGTACGTCGTAAAGTAGGTTTTGACCACAGTTATGCACTAAGCCTATGTTCGGTTAAGTCTTGGATTGCCGCTGATCTCAGCATCATCTCTAAAACAATCATCGTAATGGTAGATGGTCGAGGTCGCTAAACCAGTATGGTCTAATGTGGATACAAAGCCTGTTTTCTATAAAGCCTTAGGGGGCGATTGGAAAGTCGCTAATGAAACACAGAGTGCCGAATTAGCCCACGTTAACTAGACTCGCTGCTCTCGGTTCTCAGTTGAATGGTGTAATAAGGTTTCTTCCCTATCAATTGACGTAAACATTGGCAATGAATGTATAACGCAGATGTGGCTTGAGTTAGGGATTAGAAATTAAGAGCTGAGAGCTCAGAGTTAAGAATTAAGAGTTAAGACGAGAAAGCTTATATTCATAGAAAACCACAGCACTTTCGTCAGAGGCTTGCTCAACAAAACCTAGCTTTTTAAGTAAGTTGGCAGAGGCTATGTTTGAACGATCGACACCGCCAATCAGTGTTGACCATGACTCCATTTTAGCGACTTCTGTGATGAAACCCTTCAGTAGCTCACTCGCTAAACCCTTGCCCCAGAACTCTTCTGCAAGCAAGTAGCCAATATGAGCATCACTTTCGTCTTCTACATAAGCGAACAGAAAACCAATCAATTGATTATCGTTGGATTTCACTTGAAGTAAGCGGCTCTCCGACAACATTCGATCGAGCCAAATTTCAGCCAGTTCACGTGACACAATACCGTGAAAGTATGGTGGAAGGTTTTCAACAACTGATGGGGTTAGAATGCCAGGCACTCGCTCAAGCAGAGCCGAACGTTCAGGAACAGTAAATTCACCTGCAACTTCTTCTACTTTTAGTCTTTGAGTTTCAAACGAGATCGCCATGTGTCCTGCCTAATTCGATAAAAATGTGGATTATACACCTGAGTTCTCGTATTGGCTTCGTTTCCAAACCATGTAGTGGTCAACTGATATTGGCCACGTTCCTAGAGTTTAACCAGAACAATCGT
>NZ_MAKD01000084.1:0-62985 GCF_001691235.1 Vibrio sp. ZF57
CTACTTCTTCTTGAAGATAAAAGCGGCTTTCCCCGGAAAGCCGCGATGAACCAATAAAAAGCCCGATCGCTAATTCAGCTATCGGGCTTGTCTTTTATATCTCAGTTAAAGCGAAGCTTCTATTAAGCGTTAGCTTCACGCTCTGCGATGAACTCAAGAGCCATCTTGATGCGAGCGATTACGCGCTCTTTACCAACAAGCTCCATCACGGCATCAACAGAAGGAGACTGACCGCCACCTGTTACTGCTACGCGAAGTGGCATGCCGATTTTACCCATGCCGATCTCTAGCTCTTCACATACCGCTGCAATCACACCATCTTTGATGTTTACAGTAGTGAAATCTTCAAGTGCTTCAACCTTAGCAAGAGCAAGCTCTAGTGGGCCTTTAGCAACACCACGTAGGTGCTTCTTAGCCGCGCCAGCTTCAAACTCAGAGAAGTCTTCGTAGAAGTAACGAGATTGCTCAGCAAGTTCGATAAGCGTGTTACAACGCTCGCCAACTAGCTTGATCACTTCAGTGATAGCTGGGCCATTTGTTGTATCGATCTTCTGTGCGTCTAGGTGCCATTGCAGGTATTTAGCAACGTACTCAGGCTCAGAAGTCTTGATGTAGTGGTTGTTCAACCAAAGTAGCTTATCAGTGTTGAATGCAGAAGCAGACTTGCTGATAGCCTTCAGGCTGAAGAATTCAATCATCTCTTCTTGAGAGAAGATCTCTTGGTCACCGTGAGACCAGCCTAAACGAACTAGGTAGTTGTTTAGTGCATTTGGTAGGTAACCTTCATCGCGGTATTGCATTACAGAAACAGCACCGTGACGCTTAGAAAGTTTCGCACCGTCATCACCAAGAATCATTGCACAGTGAGCGAAAGTTGGAACTGGCGCGCCTAGTGCTTCATAGATGTTGATTTGACGAGGTGTGTTGTTGATGTGGTCTTCACCACGAACAACGTGTGTGATACCCATGTCCCAGTCATCCACTACTACTACGAAGTTGTAAGTTGGTGCACCGTCTGTACGACGAATGATCAGGTCATCAAGTTGGCTGTTTGCGATTTCAATGCGACCACGGATTTGGTCATCAAATACTACGCTGCCTTCTTTAGGGTTACGGAAACGGATAACGCACGCATCGCCTTCTTTTGCTGCTTCGTTTGCTGCAACAATTTTAGGGTGGTTAGCATCGTAGCGAGCCATTTCTTTGTTTTCTTCTTGCTCTGCACGAATTTCATCAAGCAGCTCTTTAGACGCGTAGCATTTGAATGCTTTGTCTTCAGCAAGTAGCTTATCAACCATTTCGTTGTAACGGTCAAAACGCTTAGATTGGTAGTAAGGACCTTCATCCCATTCCATACCCATCCATTGCATGCCTTCTAGAATTGCATCAACCGCTTCTTGAGAGTTACGCTCAAGGTCTGTGTCTTCGATACGTAGAACGAATTCACCGCCTTGGTTTTTAGCGAATAGCCAAGAGTAAAGTGCAGTACGTGCACCACCAACGTGAAGATAGCCAGTTGGGCTAGGAGCAAAACGAGTTTTAACCGTCATTTAAATACCTTGATTATGTAGGTGATTCTTTTAGTGCTCGCCATTACAAAGCCTGTAACAGAAAAATATCACTAAATTTTGGGCGCTATTTTATCACCACCGCTTAAATCTACAATCAGTAGTGAATGATTAATGCGCTGTTGTTGTACGAAAGCCGTTATTGAAAGGCCAATTACGCCCTTAAAGTCGTAAATAGATAGTCTTAGCAAGTAGATTATAGCCGCACATTCTTAATTTCCCTCTTCCATTCCAAACTGAAACCACCAGCTAGCACTCCACCAAGATCAAATTCTTGAATTTATGTTTGACCTTACCCTTACGGGAAGGTTTATGTTAGGCGTAGATGAGAATTGGAGTATCGATATGAACTACTACACAACGGCGCTCAACGGCCTAAATTGCATGGGTTGCGCGAAGAAAGTTCGCACACTGTTTAGCGATCTCGACAGCACGATGATTAATGACATATCGCCGACCTACATCGATATTTCGACTCCATTTAGTTACATTCAGCTCAACGAACAGTTAGCAACGCTTGGCTATTCTATGGGTAATCAGCTGCACCTTTCGCTATCCGGTCTGAGTTGCGGCAAGTGTGTGAGCAAACTGACTAAAGCGCTTGAACAAACTGAGCAAGCCTTAAACCTAGAAGTCAGCAAACAGGAATTATCACTGGTTACTCTGCTTTCTGAGTCCGAGGTGATTAAGCTGGTCGAAAGCCTGGGTTACCACGCAGCTCCCTACTCAGAAACGAATGACCTTTCATCGAGTTCAGATTTAGAAGACGAACAAGCAGATAAAAAGAGTGAAGATAAAACCGCAGCTAGCCAATATACCTATCACCTTGTTCTTGAGGGGATGACTTGTGCGAGTTGTGTCTCTTCGGTAGATAAAGCACTGAAAAAGAATGAGTTTGTCGACCAAGCTCAGATCAACCTTGCCGAACAAACTGCCTTGGTTTTCACCTCTCAAACAAGAGACATCATTGAAAACGCTCTAATAGAATCGGTGAAAGCTGCTGGTTATGGCGCTGAGTTTGTCGACGATGCAGCGACTCAACAGCAAAAACAACAAGAACAGCAACTTAGTACCCAAAAAGCTTTCCTAAAGAATTCAGTAAGCGCGCTGTTTATCGGAGCTCCGCTGATGGCGTGGGGTCTGTTCGGTGGCAGCATGACCATTGCTACATTTAACGACCAATTGGCTTGGGGCTTAATAGGTGTCGTCTGTTTGATACTGCTTGCTACCTCAGGTCGTAGCTTCTTCACGAATGCTTGGCAGTCTCTCATGTATAAGCGCGCGACCATGGATACCTTAGTCGCTCTAGGTACAGGCGCAGCATGGTTCTATTCAATGTTGGTTGTGCTGATTCCATCATGGTTTCCAGAACCATCTCGCCATGTCTACTTTGAAGCAAGCGCAATGATCGTTGGCTTAATTTCTTTGGGTCATTACATCGAAGCCAAAGCCAAAGCGCGTACCACAAAATCTTTACAGGCATTGATTAACTTACAGCCTCAAAAAGCGGTGGTTATTGTCGATGGCAAAGAACAAACCATCGCAGTAGAAGCGATTCAGGTAGGCATGCAGGTACGAGTAAAACCCGGAGAAAAAGTACCGGTTGATGGTGTCGTAGTCTCAGGTGAATCTTATATCGATGAGTCGATGCTGACCGGTGAACCACTGCCCAACGTCAAAACAATAAATGATGGCGTTTCTGCGGGCACTATTAATGGAGATGGTAGTTTAATTATTGAAGCGACTGGGATTGGATCAAGCACCATGCTGGCTCGGATCATTCAAATGGTTCGCCAAGCGCAAAGCAGTAAACCAGCAATCGCCAAGCTTGCCGATTCTATCTCAGCCGTTTTTGTTCCGGTTGTGGTCGCAATCGCAGTTGCTGCCGCCTTAGTTTGGTTTTTTGTTGGCCCACAACCAAGCGCCAGTTACATGTTAGTGGTATCAACCACAGTGCTGATCATCGCTTGTCCATGTGCCTTAGGCCTTGCGACACCACTTTCAATTACTGTCGGCGTTGGCAAAGCCGCTGAGTTTGGCGTTCTGATCAAAGATGCCGATGTGTTGCAATCTGCAAGCAAAATTGATGCTGTCGTGTTTGATAAAACAGGCACCCTAACCCAAGGTAAGCCAACCGTTCAACAAGCCTTTTATGGCGATTTATCAGAACAAGAATTACTGGCTTGTGCTTATTCAGTAGAAGTAGGATCTGAGCACCCACTTGCCAAAGCCGTTTGCCAATATGCAGAGAGCTTGGAAGTTTCAGTACTCCCACACAGCGAATTTGAAAACCAACGAGGGCTTGGGGTTCAAGCAACAATTAACGGCAAGAAAGTGCAAGTTGGCTCGCTTAAGTACCTCACCCAATTAGGTATCAATACAGAGGTTGGCGCGGATTTCATCGAGCTTTGCCGCTCGCAAGCGTGGACGCCTATTTTCATTGCGATTGACCAAAAACTGGAAGGCATATTGGGCATTTCAGACGCGTTAAAAATAGATAGCAAACAGGCGATAGCTCAACTAAAATCCGCCGGAATTCACACTGTGCTATTAACGGGCGACAACGACTCTGTAGCTCAAGCGATAGGTAAAAACGTCGGTATCGACGAAGTGATTTCAGAAGTGCTTCCAGAGCAGAAAGCTCAACACATTGTTCAGCTGCAACAGCAATATAAGAGTGTTGCCATGGTCGGAGACGGTATTAACGACGCGCCTGCACTTGCTCAAGCAGATATAGGCATAGCAATGGGCAGTGGCAGTGATGTCGCGATTGAAAGTGCGCAAATGACGCTACTCAACTCATCGCCATTATCAGTAAGCAACGCGATCGAGCTATCTCAAGCGACCGTGAGAAATATGAAGCAAAACCTATTTGGTGCCTTCATCTACAACTCGCTTGGTATTCCTATCGCGGCCGGTGTGCTTTACCCATTTTTCGGATTTCTGCTTAGCCCTGTCGTTGCAGGCGCTGCGATGGCGATGTCGTCAATTACTGTAGTCAGCAATGCCAACAGGCTGAGATTGTTCAAACCAACTCATTCTAATATTAATAAAAACCATATTCATGAGGTTAACCATGATTCGTAAAATTATGACTCTTACTGCACTCGCTGCAATCTCAGGACAAGCTTTAGCTACTGATGTTCTAAACCACAAATCTCCATACTGCGGCTGCTGCACAGAATGGACTGAACATATGCGAGATGCTGGGTTCGATGTTACTGAGAAGCTCCACGATGATATAAACCCAATCAAGCAGAAACTAGGGATAACACAAGAGCTAGCCTCTTGCCACACTGCAGAGATCGACGGATACGTATTTGAAGGACACATTCCAGCAGATGACATTAAAGCCTTTCTAGAAAACCCACCACGTAATGCGATTGGTTTAGCGGTTCCGGGTATGCCAATGGGTTCGCCAGGCATGGAATATGGCGATAAGAAAGACGAGTATTCTGTGTATGCGTTTAATGAAAAAGGTCAGGTGTTTGAATACCGTCACTACAACGGGAAATAGAACCTAAACAGACCAACACACAGCAATAAAAAGAAGTCATAAAAATAGAGCCTAGCATTCAGTAATCCCAAGACTGTGGTTTACTTGCTAGGCTCTTTGCTTTTGGACAGTAAAGCAAATCTTGTCGCGGCACCAACCGGGCTGTTAGTACCGCTATGTTCCCCTCGCTAATTAGCTAGCAAGCTATTTAGCAAAAAGCTATTTAGCGAAGAAGCTCACTCGGCTAATAATCTAATAGACTAAGCAACCAAGCGAATCAGCTTAGAAGCCGTAAGAAGCACCGAATACGAATGCGTTGTTCTGCTTAGAATCGCCGTTCGCGAAGTCTACGCCGTTAGCTTGGCTACGGAATTCAAAGTAAGGTTGAACACCTTGACGAGTC
This sequence comes from Vibrio sp. ZF57, assembly GCF_001691235.1. Taxonomy (NCBI): domain Bacteria; kingdom Pseudomonadati; phylum Pseudomonadota; class Gammaproteobacteria; order Vibrionales; family Vibrionaceae; genus Vibrio; species Vibrio sp. ZF57. Next base: position 5,468 of record NZ_MAKD01000084.1, read on the forward strand.
CATGTTGCACGTAACTCGTGGTCCATCGCTTCAGCATCAATCATGTATACGTTGTTGTAGCTAAGCGCTAGGTCAGCATTCACTGTGTAAGCAATGCGGTTATCCATGCGGTAGTCTGTGTCAGCGTTAGCAGAAGTATCATCAATGTGTGCACGAGTACGGTTGCTAATAGAGATACCGTTGTCGAAGTTGTAACCGATCTTAACTAATGGACGGAACTGAATGCTTTCACCCGCAGAGAATAGATGTTGGTAACCAGCAGCAACCCATAGGTTGTCAGTGATATTGAAAGATTGCTCACCACCTACAGTGATACCAGGAGTAGTATTACCTGCACCGCCATTTTCAGATTCAAGTTTGCCCAGTTGGATACCATCAAACTCAGAATAAACCGTGAAGCCGCCTAGAGAGTTGTCAAACGTGTGACCAGCTTCTAGCGTAGAAGTAATGTCAGAACCGTGGATACGGCCATCGTCATGAATTTGGATGTTACCCGTTACGTAAGAAGAACCAGCAAAAGCACTAGAAGCGAAAGCAAGAGAAAGAGCACTTAGAGCGATAATTTTTTTCATAGTAAACTGCCTTAGTTTAATTTTTTCAGCGGCACATCTTCGGTACATCATTTACCTTCACCGCTTGAGTAGTTGGTAGCCTCCCTGGCATGAAATCTATGTTGCTCGAATTAATTCGCGTTTAAAAATAAAAGGGACAGCAGAGTGATCCCTCTCACTATCAAAAAAAGACAAGTTATTTAAAACCTTAAAATCAACAACTTAAAAACATAAAAATTGATAAAAAACTTAAGATGGAAAAATATACAGATCGGGATCACGTTATTTCACGAAGAAAAATTAGATCTAGATAGTTGAATCACATCTGATTTAGAGTTTTTTACAGGGGGCTTATTTTTTGAAGAGAATAATGAGAAGCGCGTCACTTTTGGGATTAAAGTCACCTTATGTGCATTGTTGATGATATTACCAAAGGCGATTTCTATATGTTTCAGTTTTGGATATGCACCTAATTCGCAGTAAACAAAAAGAGCTCCCGTTTTATCTTGAATAAGATAAAGGTCAGGAGCTCTTCTACTAATAGTGCTTGTCGATTATTTAACTGAGGTCACTCGACTTACTTTCTCACCACTTTCTGAAATAGAGCGGATGTAAGTCTCACCAGAAACTGATGGACGTTGTTGCTCATCGTATGTTAGCCAGTTTTCGCCATCAGCAGAGTATTGCAGCTCTACACCTGGGAATTGAACGTTCATCGCTAGCTTACCGTCAACAACCTTCGCACCTGGAACTGGTAGTCGGTAATCAATACCCGCTTTTTCTAGCTTAGCTAGCTCACGTTGACCAAGAATATTCGCGAAGCGATTAAAGTCGCTGTTCAACGCTTGCTTATTCACTAAGTTAGTTTCTTGAGAGTATTCAACACCAACCTTGTAGTCGTTTTCCCAATCTGCTCGGTGCCATGCGCGCTCTGCTGCTGCCAATACGCGAGGGAACACCATGTATTCATATTGCTCGTCAGTACGTACTGTTTCTGACCAAAGTTGAGCTGACAGACCGTAGAAAGGTTTCGCTTCAACCTCACCTTTACCAGTAAAACCATTGCCATCACGGTCTAATGATGTTTCTGCGTTTTGTGGCATGTTTTCTGGTGCGAAGCCAAACATCTTACGAGTATCGGTTGCACGTGTTGCCCAGTAGTAACCACGCTCAGCTGCATCAACTTCGTATGGCATATCCATGTATACGTAGTCTGGGTTAGAGACAATCACGTCATACCCTTTTGCTGACCAATCGTATACTGATGAAGTTCCGCCCCAGTAAAGAACGTCCCAGAAGTTCACGCGTGTACTTTCGGTCGCAAATGCTTCCTCGCCTTCGCTGTATTTCAGACCATCTTGCCATGCTTGGAAGTGGGGAATACCCTTCTCAGCAACAATCTTAGAAACCTGTTCTGCGAAGTGGCTTGGTAGATGACCGAAATCGCTTACAGTACCATCAGCGATCAATGACTGACATTGTGGTGATTGTTGGAACGGCTTATCTTGCTTAGACAAATCGATGTTGCCTTTCCAAGCCACTTTATCTTCTGCATTAATATCTTGTAAGCCTGCGCCTAACTTGATGTTTTTCGCTTCATCGCCGCCGAAGTGCCAAGTCGTTAGCGGTACGCCCGCTTCTTGGTGCATTGCCGCCACTTCAGAGATTACTTTATCGACGAAGTGAGTTGATGACTCCATACATGGGTTAATGAAGCTTTGCTTATCGTAGAACTGAACCGTGGTTACATTCGATGTATCTTGCGGATCCATCAAGCGGTATTCGTTCGCTTCTGCTTCTTTGCCTTCCGCCATGAGACGAGTGTAACGCGCTTCCATTGATACCACAGCTGAACGAGCGTGTGCTGGCATATCAATTTCAGGGATAACTTCGATGCTGCGCGCTTTAGCGTAGCTTAGGATCTCGACGTAATCCGCTTTACTAAAGAAACCAGAGCCAAAGTTGTCTGTTGTTGGACCAGAACCTAGCTGAGGCAGTAAGCAGCTTTGTTCATCCAAATCAAAACAACGATTAGACCCTACATCCGTTAGCTCTGGTAAACCTGGAATTTCTAAACGCCAACCTTCATCATCCGTTAGGTGAAGGTGCAGTTTATTCATCTTGTATGCCGCCATTTGATCTAGCGTTGCTAGGATGGCATCTTTTGAGTGGAAGTTTCGAGCAACGTCCACCATCACACCACGATAATCAAAGCGCGGCGCATCTTTAATTGACAGTTGTGGTAATGATTCAGCGTTCTGACTATCTATTAGGCCAAAAATAGACTGAACTGCGTAGAAAGCACCCGTTTTATCAAACGCTTTAATTGCAATCCCCTCTTCCGAGATGCTTAGTTCATAAGCGCCAGATTTCGCTAAATCACCCGTAAACTGAGTAGGAACAACAGCGACACTCACAGGTAGGTCGCCACTCACATCTACGTTTACCACATCTGCACGTTCTTCAATTGCTGCGAATTGCTCAGCGTCGAATGCGTCTTTAGGTAGGGCAATACCACCAGCAATGCTAACTGAACCTTCACCGGCTTCTACCGACATTGGCGTTGGTAGTAAAGTAGTTGATACATCTTGCGTTGCTAGATCAGCATTCTTTTCAAAACGCGTCACCGCTGTCGCCATTACGTTATTATCATCAGGCGTACGCTTAAGGTTATTACCCTCTAGACCAGTTACGAACGATGCAACATCTTCTGTATTCAATGATGCAATCATCTTAGGTTCTGCGTTTGGCGCCGTCACGAATGCACCTGGCATAAAGTCAGTTTCAAACAGTTGCCAGTATTCACTCGTTAACGGAAGAACCACTTCTTCACCAGCCGCAAAGCCGTCAAATTTTTCAGTAGGTTCTAGCTTGTGAAGGTCACCAGTAACGCGAGTGATCTTAAATTGCTCATTATCAACATCTAAAATAAGACGAATACTGTGGAAGTAGATGCTCCAATCTTTAGAGTCAATCGCTTCACCGTCATTGGTTAGCGTCATGTTCACTTTATTACATGACGCCCATTCAGCACCTAGGTCCTGACAAGCCAAGCCTTCATTCGCACCATGATTAGTTAGAATTTCGTACTGAACATCAAGATTATCAGCCAGTGCATTCACTACTTTTTGTTCTGGTGCTTGCGTTACTGCACAACCTGTTAGGCCAGCCAATACCGCTACAGATAGTAAGTTTCTCTTCAACATCGTATTCACCCATAAATTAAAAATTGAGTAAGAAGCAAAATGGAGCGCTTCGAAAGTTAGATAAACTATATGGGCTTATTTTTTACCGTGAATTAAATCGAGCTAATAAAGTGATCGGCTTCAAATCTCAAAAATATTGATAAATTTAATTTAAATAAAATCATCAAGTTACAAGCAACGGCACTTCCGTCATTTTAATTTTGACGTAAAATTTGAGAAATGAATCACAATCTTTCTTACCGATTTCATAAAATCGTGTCATTGGTAGTCAGAAAGGATTTAGAGTTTCAGCGTATTATTATACTTTTCGTACAAACAACGTGACATTGTTCTCAAAAAAAGCCGTTAAAAAACACCGTCAAAATCGATTTTAACGAGTTTAATACTTCCTTAAGGAGCTCCCTTTGCGTCCACTCTGGTACATGGTTTTATTCGTTCTCGCTTTTTCAGCTAGGCAAGCGGTCGCCGAGCCCCTTTATTGGCAAGCACAAAAGGATGATCTGACACTCACTATCTTAGGTTCAGTGCACGTTGGAGACGAGAGTATGTACCCCCTTCCTTCGGCGATCACCGACGCGCTAAAAAACAGTGATGGCTTAATTATCGAAACGGATATCAGAAAGTCTGATGGCGTTGTATATCCCCGCAACAAACTCACAACTGCCGATGTACTCAATGAACAACAGCTGCAATTATTAACCGACATCTCAAAATCATTGGGCATGCCGACGCAACAGCTGCTTAGTTCACCGCCTTGGGCAACTTCTCTCTCCATACAAATGCAGCAGTTAAAAAACCTTGGTTATGGCTCCGCCAGCGGCGTTGATGCGACGCTAGCGAACAAAGCGACTACCCAAGATATTCCGGTTATCAGTTTGGAGCCTCTGCAATTCCAAATAGACCTAATGACAAAACAAAAGGACGACGGTAAAGAGTGGTTAGTCAGTAGCCTTGAAGAATTTGACCAAACTGATCGCGTGGTTCATTGCCTGATTGAAAGCTGGAAAGCGGGTGATTTAGCGAAGCTGGAAGCCTTCTCAGAACTGTCAGAGATGTCGCCTGAACTTGAGAAAGCATTCTTAACCGATCGCAACATAGACTGGGCAAACAAACTATCCTCCAATGATTGGAAGCTTAAGACTAAAGGGAACTACATGATAGTAGTTGGTACCTTGCACCTAATTGGAGAAGGTAACCTTATACAGTTATTAGAAAAGAAAGGCTTCAGTGTCATTCAGCAATCACAAAGCCAATCAGCCCAATGTCAATTTGAGACTAGCTAAAAAAGCTAACGATGCTCAACCTCATTTTGTTTTCGTTATAAAAGCATTTCCTTAATAACAGAATCTTTACATTTAATAGCACCATTGCAGTGCTATTATCTTTCGCTCTTTTTACCTATGGCGTTGTTCTAATGAAACCAGTACTTTTTGCTTTCCCTTTAGCCCTCACGATGCTGATGCCCACGGCAGCGTCTGCCAAAGAAACTTGTACGGTAGAACAATTTCAAGCTATCGACATTCAGCCAGATACAAAGGGGGGCGTGATAGATAAAGAAAGTGGGCAATTTCTCATTACAGAGAAACCACCGATGCGCTGCGCCAATATTACGTTCACAACATCTACAACACGAAACCGTATCGCAAGCCAAATGAATGGTAATTTTGAAGCAAACTTTTACGACAACCAAACGGGAAGTTCTCACTCGGTGACGTTTGATGAAGATGAAATAAAGGCAGGTTACATTCGAATAGGCCCGAATAAGCCAGCGGAAGCGTATGTTTGTTTTGTTACCTCGGAAACACCGATAAAAGATATTACGTGCGATGTGAATTGATCATTGAGTTGCTTGAAGAAAAAAACAGGGCTAAGGGAAAGGTCCGTTTTCCGCATAGCCCTATTTTGCTGCTTACTCGGTAGCTTAAAGTATGTCTGTACTCGCTTCGGAATAACGTGCGATAATCGGATTTTCTAATGCATTCGGATCGCTCGGCGACCACATTCCACGCTTCATTCCTTTCACAATCAAATGAATCACCGCGGCATCAATAGCAGACATCACAGCAATATTGACCGGTTCATTTTGGCTATAGCCCATCTCTACTTCCAACAGTTCTTTGTAATCAACAAATCGAAATGCGCCGAACCCAATCTCGTGTGAAGAGATAGTTTTAGTGGTGGTGACACTCAATAGAACTTGCCCGGTTCTAACGTCAACCGCTCTTAAATTCACAGTGACTTGATCCGTTCTATATTGTCCAGAACCACCGATCCCAAGATACTTAGCACCCGCACCGCCTGTCACGATATTCGAGTCATAAGCCACAATCCCGCCTTCGATGACGATGTTAGCGGAACTCAAAGACGACAAGTCTGCCCCATGATTATTTACGACCTTATCTTTTTTCTGAGCCGCTCGAATGATCTTACGTTCAGTCAATAAGTTTTGGAGCCCTTCACGCTCCAGAGGTACAAACCACTGAGAGTCGATAAGTGCTGTCGTCAATAAAGACGTCCCACCCTGTGGCACTGCTGTGGAAAAGTTACTGTTTGGCTGAGGCTTGTATTGGCCTGTTTGATCTCTAAAGTCATACACTGAGACCAATATTTTGCCGCGAGGCTGAGGTAATGAGATGAGATCGGTATAAGTCGATCCTCTCGGCATCAGTTTTGGCGTTTCAGAAGTCTCTGGAATTTGCATAGAGTAAGTGCACCCTCCCAACACAAAGGTCAAGAAGACGATAATGATCGATTTCATAACACAATCCTTGTGATTAGAGGTCTGGGTTTAGTCCCGAAACACTGATTTCTGTTGATTCCCCTGTCGCTTTATCGACGATTTGAACGAGTAAGGTCCCGGAGTCGTCAACAATATTGAGGAAAAAGTCATCTGTTTCTAACTGCCCTGTATTTCCGTTACCCACGTCAGCAAGCAACTGGCTTATCAAACGAGACTCTAAACTAGACGCTAAACGATCTAAGGCTGATTCTTGCTCATCAAAGATATCCCTTGCACTTGGGTCTTCATAATCATTGATAGCATTAGCGTGATTAAAAAGGTGAGAACTGTTTAAAGCGTTTCCGCCAAAACTTGGATTTACGGGCGTATAAACTAATTCGCTTGAGTAAACCGAAGGCGAAACTATCAGCGCAATGAGCGCGGCCTTTCTGAAAAATATCGACATCCTTGGCTCCTTAAAATTCATCATGGTCTAGATCGTAAGTGTCCTGAAAGATCCGTTCCGCTTGCCATCGGATGATGTAATTCCCAACCACTCGTGTTGCATCGGCAGCGCGTTCTTTCGCTTGTCTACGACCAGGGGACAACGCCGTACGGAAGATCGGTTTTCTAGAGTGTTGAACCTCTATGATGCTTCCTGATAACGCCGTTGGCCTTTCTTTTACCGTCAAATTTTCCTTAAGGTCGGGATAACTATCATTGAGCGATTGCGAGAAGAAAAAATAGAAATCCTCTCCCAACCGCGTAATGGTTCTGTCCACAATGATTCCATCGACTTCACTGAAGTCATTGAATTTTTCCTTAAGATTATTTGTCGAGTCCTCAAGTTTTTGTCCATTTTCTAAAGGAGCAGCATTTTCAAGACCATGACTCTTTTCTTCTGCATGAAGAGCAAAGGAAAGCAGAGTTATTGTAAGCAGCTTGATTTTCATATGTGCTCCCATTCAAAGTCTATTTACAAAATGAGAATGTGATTCGTTGAAACTGAATAAAGCGTAATTCATGCTTACAGTGGCATATATAAACTTTCGAATTAATTACTGAAGGGAATTGATTAACTAAGGTTGGTAGGATTCGGTCAAATACTAATTAAATTTCATATGAACAACTAAATATTTTCAACTTTAAGTTTATAGCTGTTCGTAAATTCAAGGCCTAGGATTTCGATAACACAAAGGTTCACTCATTCCCTACGCAGTTTATTTTCGTAGGGATCATAATCACGAACACTTTAAGGTAAAGATGATGGTAATTGGGAAAGCATCACTTATCAGCTTAACTTGTTTATATTTTTTATCAGGAGGTTTTAATAATGCTATCGCGTCAGATATAGAAGGGGATTTTTTACATAATGTTAATCAAGATATAGTCAATGATTATAATTATTTAGAAAGCTTCTCTTCTGGAGATTTAGATAATTATTCAGAATTAAATATATCTAATGCTACTGATTCAATAGCAATAATAAAGCAACGCAGTCCTGGTATTACCGCGAACAACAGAGCGAAGATAACGCAAAGCGGAAGTTCTAACTCCGCATACATTGGTCAAACAGGGCGCAATAATACCGCCTTAATAGACCAGAATGGTTCAAATAACGATGCCGCAATTGGGCAACTCGGAGTAAATTCTGAAGCGCTTATTTCCCAAGACGGGAATAACAATTTAGCAGTTATCGGACAAGCTAACTTCTCAAGACAGAGTAGTCAGCTGAGCATTGACCAAAAAGGCAATGGCAATACTGCTTATTTGGTTGGTTCTGGAAGAAGTAATTTAGGAATTTCTCAAGACGGCAATGACTTTGCTTTAGTAAAAGCATCTAGCTCGATGAGAATTCACATCAATCAAGCAAATTAGCGCGCAGTATGGAAGCTTGATTCAAGTTGCTTCTCTGTGAAGCAACAACAACGTCGACATGGAAATGTATAAGGATACAACTTATGAAACTTACACAAATTGGAATGTTAGTCGGTGCCATCATTAGTTTGAATGTAGCTCACGCAGATCCGCTACCCGCTCCCTATCCAGCTTCAGCTCCTGGAACTGGAGTGATTGAAGGCACAACCGATCTTGGTATTGACGCAGCCCTTACCGCTGCAGCTGGCGGAGTAACGATCCCCTCAGCTAGTGACAACACAGCGCTTTGGCAAATGGGTAATGGTGCCAGAGCTAATGTAACTATTAATCAAAACACGTCAGGCACAACAGATGGTCACACAGCATTGGTCGATACGCACGCGAGTTACAAATCTGATGTAGTCGTTGAACAAAGCGGTAACCTAAATGGAGCACATGTTCAACTTAGAGGTTCGTATAACAATGCTCTAATTGACCAAAACGGACAATCTAACCAAGCACGCGTTCAAGTTGAGCAATACGGTAACTTTAACGATCTTCGTGTAACACAAATGGGTGATGACAACATTTCCGTTACCGTAGCTCTTGGAGGAGCAGACAGCAACAGAGCCGAAACGACTATATATGGCGATTCAAACCAAACATATACAGAATTCAGTAACGGTGACGTTGACTACAATAACGCTGCAATTGATATCAGCGGTGATGACAACTACGTACAGACTATTGTTAATAATAGCGTAGGTGGTGGTGATTGGAACGATGTCGACATTGATCTAATGAACAGTGACGATAATAGAGTATTCGTTCTACAAACAGGTTCTCATTCTGATGCGGTCGTTCAATTACAAAACAGTAATATGAACCAATTTACGGTTGAACAAACATCACATGATAGTGCTGTCGTATTAGGTAATGGTGCTTACGGTAATGTCGGTATTATTTACCAAAATTAATATGAGTGTCAGTGCATACATTAAAACGGCGCTAGTCGCCGTTTTATTTATTTCTTTCCATTTTAATGGATTTTCTTCTGATTTAAATTCAGTACAGTGCCTGATAAAAAATAAAAGTCTTATTCTGACCATAAATAACAGTATGGCATCTTCATTAACGTTGAGTACGAACACCAACTCTAATTTCAACCAGAATACGAATAGTGGTATTACAACGTTGATTATTAATATAAATCAGTTTCCTGCCACTATAAAACTTCACCCAAACAAGGGGATCTGGAAAATTCATAAAGACTGTACAATCAATAAAATAAAACCATAAATCTCGGTAATTCCCTCTTTCTACTTAAGTATTATTTTACCTTCGACAATACTATTAAATTAATTTCATAAACTTGATGAATAATTAGCTTTAAAAATTAGCAAAATAACAATACGTGCTTTAAACTAAAACACCTAAAGTTCAAGTAATGAGTTAAGAAAAGGAGTTCCACATGGCTAAACTGGAGGCTCATAACGCCATTTTACTTGCGGAGAACAATTTACAATCGATACTACTAAAAGAGTCTATAGAACAGAAAGTTAACCTGAACATAAAACTCATATCACCGGAAAGGCTCAGTGCTAAATCCCTAAAAAACGATGACTTAGTTCTGATTATTATTGATTTCCCGACAATGAGTAAGCAATACATTGAGAAATACCAGGAGCTCAGAGATGACGTAGCAAGTGATGTCCATGAAGTGCTACTCAATACACCAGGCGATTTCCCGCACTCTGAAATGCTTAAATGGCAGTATCTTGTCGGCATTTTTTATACGTCGGACACGCTTGAAAAGCTCGTGGCCGGCTTTAACTGCATTTTGCAAGGCGAGATGTGGATGAGTAGAAAGCTCATTTACCAGTACATTAGCTTCTACAGAGAGAGGCAGTGCGCGAAAACCAGTCCTTATTACCTCAAGCTGACCAAACGCGAGCAGCAGATCATTAAGTTACTCGGTGATGGAGCATCTAACACTCAGATAGCAGATACCCTCTATGTCAGTGAGAATACGGTCAAAGCACACCTTCACAACACGTTTAAAAAAATCAAGGTGAAGAATCGCTTACAAGCTTTGATCTGGGTTAAGAACAACGTTGCGACAAATGAGTTCGTCCAATAGACCTAACTCTCTGCCCTCAACCATAAACAGTCAATGCAGTTAGAATGTAGAAATCCCAAATACAAAAAAGCCGTAGCATTTCTGCTACGGCTTTTTCTAATGTGGTCGGTGAAGAGGGATTCGAACCCCCGACCCTCTGGTCCCAAACCAGATGCGCTACCAAGCTGCGCTATTCACCGAGATATCTAACTGGCTCATTGCCTGTCGATGGAGCGTATAATACGGGTTCTGAATTTATCCGCAAGGGCTTTTTCTCATATTTATTGCGATTTTGAATCGTTCGAACAAAAGACATACAACAACGAGCATGATGTGACGAAAAACACACAGTTACCAACAAGTATTTAACTTATGAAACAGGATTGATCCAGATCAGTGAATTGATAACACCAGTTAATACACTAACTCGTGTCATATAACTTTGAGGTATACACATGGACTTTTGGCTAGAACTCCTATTTGGTAATGCGGTGGGACTATCTTCAATGATAGTAATCTTCGGGGCTCTGGGTCTCATGATGTTTTATGGAGGCTTCTTCATATACAAAGTTATGACTGAAAAATCTCCTCACTAGAATCGCTCTGCCTAAATCATTTACTTTTAAGTATTCTTTTACTTTATAAGTAAATGTCAAAACGCTTTGCACCGGAGCAGACTTATTGTCTTCTCCGGTTTTTTCATTTTTAAACCTAACCTCAACTTAGGTATACTTACCCTATCCTTCTCCAACTTGAGATACACACTATGTCTCATGATGATGACTTAGATCTATTCCAAGAAATGATGGGCGATGTTAAACGTATCGACCATGACACCGCTGAACACCAGAAAGTACACCGAGTCACCGAATCTCACCTTGCTAAGCGTGAAGCCGCTATGTGGCTGTCTGACGACGAGAAAGACTACTTATCATTAGACTATTCGCCAATGATCAAGCCAGACGATGTTGTTGCTTATAAAAAAGACGGTGTACAAGAAGGCGTATACAAAAAGCTGCGCCTAGGAAAATACCCTATTCAAGCCAAGCTCGACCTTCATAGGAAAACACTGAAAGACGCACGTAACGAAGTGCTTTCATTTTTGCGTCAGTGTTTAAGAATGGATGTTCGTACCGTCATCATTGTTCATGGTAAGGGTGAGCGTTCGAATCCACCTGCAATGATGAAAAGCTACGTGGCAAATTGGCTAACACAAATCAACGACGTTCAATGTGTTCATTCTGCTCAGCAATTTCATGGTGGTACGGGCGCAGTCTACGTAATGCTCAGAAAGAGTAATGAGAAAAAGCTAGAGAACAGAGAGCGCCATCAAAAACGCACCAGTTAATAGGTTGAGATAGATAAATGGACTAGTAACGATTTTGCATCAAGATCGATATTTCGTGCCTAGACTCACACCAAGTGCTAAAATTACCTCAGTTAACGAATTTCAACTCAAAGCAACTATCCAAAGGTTGCTTTTTGTTTATCTACATTTCCGTTGTGAAACGCTAAGAGAATATCATGTCACAAGAATCCCAAGCTAAACGCCTTAATAAATACATCAGTGAAACTGGTTTTTGCTCACGCCGCGAAGCCGATAAACTGATTGATGCAGGCCGAGTTACTATTAACGGTAAGATCCCTGAAATGGGTACTAAAGTCTTGCCAGGTGATGATGTTGAGATCGACAATAAGCCTGTTCGCTCAAAAGAGAAGCCGATTTACATTGCTCTCAATAAACCAACAGGTATCACCTGTACGACTGAGCGTGATATTCCTGGCAACATCGTCGACTTTATCGGCCACCACAAACGTATTTTCCCGATTGGTCGTCTAGATAAGCCTTCTGATGGCCTTATCTTCCTAACCAATGACGGCGACATCGTAAACAAGATCCTACGTGCAGGTAACAACCACGAGAAAGAATACGTGGTGCGTGTAGATAAGCCGATTACGACGGAATTCTTGAAGCAAATGGGCGCTGGCGTTCACATTCTCGATACAGTCACTTTGCCATGTAAAGTAGAGAAAGAGACTAAGTTCTCATTCCGAATTACGCTAACACAAGGCCTTAACCGCCAAATTCGCCGTATGTGTGAAGCGCTCGGTTATGAAGTATTTAAACTGCGTCGTGTTCGTATTATGAATATCTCACTAGACGGTATTCCTAACGGCAAATGGCGCTACCTGAGCGACGAAGAGATCACTGAAATTTTAGCGATGTGTGAAGGCTCAGTAAGTACGGAAGATGCGTCAAAGATGAACGCGAAAGGTCAACGCATTCGCAAAGCGACTGACGCGAAACTTTTTGATAGCCGTGAAGAGAACCAAGCTTCAACAGCGCGCCGTAATCAAAACGAGAACCGTACTCGCACTTACCGCGGTAACAATGCGGATGAATTCCGTCATGCACCTAACTCAAAGCGTGGCCGCAATTCATCAAATGGTGAAAGCGGTGGTAATACCGAGAACTGGAAATCGAACTCTCGTTCAGAGCGTTCTAATTCAGATAGAAACCGTTCGGATCGCAATCGCACAGATCGTAGAAGCGGTAAGCCGGCAAACCGCAGCCAAGATTCAAACAGACCGAACAAACCTGCACCAAAGCGTGTTGGTGGTACTTTAGGTCTGAAGAAGTAGTCTGAATCAGTAAGACGAGACACTCGATATAAAAACGCCCGCTAGATTAGTCTAGCGGGCGTTTTTGTTTGTCATTCGATAGTTTTATCATCATGACAACAATCTATAAACATAGATCAGCAAACTGGCCGCGAGTCAGCAGTGTTAAGTCTTTTGGGTCTAATTCAATCTCTAGCCCACGCTTACCTGCACTCACACATATCGTTTCAAAATCTGTCGCACTGGAATGAACGAAGGTAGGCAGTGCTTTCTTCTGTCCAAGCGGACTAATGCCACCAACAACATAACCCGTGGTTTTCTGAGCAATCTCAGGATCGGCCATCTCTGCTTTTTTGCCTTTCGCTGCTTTAGCGGCAAGCTTTAGATTTAGCTTCTGGTCGACAGGAATAACGGCAACCGCCAAATCTTTCGCCACACCATTCAAGCAGAACAACAGCGTTTTGAATACACGTTTGGGATCTTGACCAAGCGCTTCAACGGCTTCTAAACCATAGTTCGTATTATTCGCATCATGATGATACTGGTGCACACTATGAGCGATTTTCTTTTTCTTGGCGAGATTGATTGCAGGGGTCATAACAAATCCAAACGATAGATAAACAAAAAGCGACGCCGAGGCGTCGCTTTAGTTAAATTTATCATGGTGCTAGAGTCAATCTAATTTAGCACCTATTGATACAATTGCTTAGATTCAATTACTTGTAAACCATTTGGCCTGAAGGCGCGTACTTGTTCACGTCAACCGGGCTGTTTGCTTCTAGGTACTCTTTCAGTACTTCAGCATCAACAAAACCAGTATTTACGTAACCTGGGTGATCAGACAGTTTAGGGTAACCGTCACCACCAGCAGCGTTAAAGCTTGGTACTGTGAAACGGTAAGTTTCGTCTAGACGAAGCTGTTTGCCACCGATGAATACATTCGATACTTCACCGTTCGCTACTGTCATAGAGATACCAGCAAACTGAGCGTAAGCACCAGAATCGATTGGTTTAGTCGCTACTACATTTAGGTAATCCAGAACTTCTTTACCCGTCATGTCTGTGTAAGTCAGGATGTTTGCAAAAGGCTGTACCTTCAGTACATCTTTGTAAGTAACATTACCGGCTTCAATTGAGTCACGAACGCCACCAGAGTTCATCACAGCGAAGTCTGCTTTTGCACGCTCCATGTGAGAAGTCGCAATCAAACGACCTAGGTTGGTCTGTTGGAAACGAACGACGTTACGATCGCCTTCAAGCTTGCCATTTGTCTCAGCGATTTGAACTTCTAGCTGTGCCTGACCTTGCTCTTGGAAAGGACGTAGGAATTCAAGTAGCTCTGGGTCTTGTGCGATTTCATCTTGAATAAGAACACGTTGCTTCTTACCGTCGATCTTAACTTTCTTCTTAAGGTTAACTGGAATCAGGTCGTAGCTCACCATCTCTAGCTCGCCATTACGGAATTCGTAATCAGCACGACCTACGTACTTGCCCCACTCGTGAGCTTGAACGATGTAAGTACCGTTCTGTACGTCAGGCTTACACTCATCACCCGGCTTGAAGTTTTTCTTCGCAACGTTAGGGCCTTCCATACATACAGGCTCTTGAGAGTGACCACCAACGATCATGTCTAGATCGCCTTCGTTTAGGTAACGAGCAAGTGCGACATCACCCGGAGCATTAACACCACGTTGGCCATTTTCGTAGTGACCCATATGAGTCACAGCAAAGATTAGATCCGGTTTTTCTGTTTCTTTAAGTTCAGCGATTAGCTTCTTCGCTTCTTCTTTAGGATCACGGAAGTCGATGCCTGCGATAAATTCAGGGTTACCAATCTTTTGGGTATCTTCAGTTGTTAAACCAATAACCGCAATCTTGATGCCTTGCTTTTCGAACATCTCGTAAGCTTGGAACTTACGTTCACCTGTCGCTTTATCGTAGATGTTTGCAGATAGCATTGGGAAGTTAGCCCAGTCGATCTGCTTTTGTAATACGTCTAAAGAGTTATCAAACTCGTGGTTACCCAATGCCATGGCATCGTAACCAATTTTGTTCATACCTTTAAAATCAGGTTCTGCGTCCTGAAGGTCTGACTCTGGAACACCCGTGTTGATGTCACCGCCAGATAGAAGCAACACGCTACCGCCTTCTGCTTCAACTTCTGAACGAAGTTGGTCAACTAGCGTTTTACGTGCAGACATGCCGTATTCGCCATATTTATTCTGCCAGAAACGACCATGGTTATCGTTTGTGTGAAGAATCGTTAGCTTGTAAGTTTCGTCTTGGTTCCAATCATGAGCTGATTGAGACGCACACCCAGCTAGAGTAGCTAGAATTGCAGCACTTAGTGCTGTCTTTAGAATAAGGCGTTGCTTCATTGTCATACCTTTGAACTTTTTAGGGAATCCACTGCTTTTTATAATCTATTGCGACCCCTTTCCTGGAGTTCGAACAATAAGACTTCAACATGACTAATCTTAAATTAACATTCTAGATGTAACACAACGATTTCATATTTATGTCGAATTGGTCACGCATAGGTCAACAGTTAAGTGTAACAAAATTATGAGATTACACTCAAACTTCCCCTGCATCACAAGCAATCGTTTACTTACAAAGTGTGATGAATATCAGTAATTTACTGCAAACAGGACTGACCTCACACTCATATAAGAGTTTCTTAGGCAATAACCCGCCACGTTAACAACTCTTTAAATGAACGGTTTATGTTCGGCTGCTTTTACGAGATTAAAAAAAGCCCAATTCAGAGAACTGGGCTTTCTTAGATCAACTTTGTTAAATAACGTTTCCGTTACTTCACATCCATCTCAATTATTTAATATCAATATGCTCAAAGCCTTTGATAAGGTCATCAAGTGCTTTCATCTGCTTCAAGAACGGCTCTAGTTTGTCTAGAGGTAGCGCAGATGGGCCATCACAACGAGCTTGGTCTGGGTTTGGGTGAGCTTCAATGAACAGACCCGCAATACCCGTAGCAAGACCCGCTTTAGCAAGTTCAACCGTTTGCTCACGACGACCGCCAGATGCAGCACCTGATGGGTCACGCATTTGTAGAGAGTGCGTCACGTCGAAGATGATTGGGCTACCGTTTGAAGACTTCTTCATTACGCCAAAGCCAAGCATATCCACAACAAGGTTATCGTAACCCATGCAAGCGCCACGCTCACAAAGGATGATGTTGTCATTACCGCACTCAGCGAACTTATCAACGATGTTGCCAACTTGATTCGGGCTCATGAACTGAGGCTTCTTCACGTTGATTACTGCGCCAGTCTTAGCCATTGCTTCAACAAGATCAGTTTGACGAGCTAGGAATGCAGGTAGTTGGATTACATCAACCACATCCGCAACAGGCTGAGCTTGAGCTTCTGTGTGGATATCAGTAATGATCTTCACGCCGAAAGTATCTTTCAGCTCTTGGAAGATTTTGAGACCTTCTTCCATTCCTGGACCACGGTATGAATGAACTGAGCTGCGGTTCGCTTTATCAAAAGACGCCTTAAATACGTAAGGGATGCCCAGCTTCTCGGTTACTTTTACATAGTGCTCACAGATCTGCATAGCAAGATCGCGAGATTCAAGAACGTTCATGCCTGCAAATAGCGTAAATGGCTTGTCGTTAGCAATTGGCATATCGCCAATATGAACTGTTTTCTGTTCCATCATATTCTCTCTAAATAATTATTAATTAGTGAACGACCACTGTCTTTTCGTTCATGACGTTCACTTGAGATTTCAGTAACTCAGATGCCGGGTCATCTGGGCATTGGTCGATAAAGTATTGATAATCGGTTGCGGCTACTTGGTGACAGTCTAGCTGCTGATAGATAAAACCGCGGTCACGGATTTCATATGGGTCATCAGGTACAAACGTCAAAGCAAGGTCAGTACACTTCAATGCAAGTGTATAACGCTCTTCTCGCAGCAGTGCACTCTTGAGCAGGGCTAACCACTTACCAATAATTGTTGGGTGGTCGGCGACTTCTAAGTGCTCAGGTTTCACCTTAGCTAATGGGCCATCATGGCCAATTAACCATGCTCGCAGCGTTTGTTCGCCAACATACTCACCGTTATAAGGGTTAATATAGGCTGCAGCTTGCCCGTACCAACTTACTTTAAGTAAGAATTGAGTCGGGAAAGAGACGCCCTCTACAGGAAAGCCTAGCTTGCGACCTAGAAAAAGAAAGATCGCCCCCAGACTCACTGGAATGCCTTTCTTTCTCTCAAGCACTTTATCGATGAACGCGTTTTCCGAAGAGAAATACGCATCTTTATCGCCAGCAAAACCCCATTCATAAAAGAATAGTCGAATAAAAGATTCAAACTTCTGCTGTTCATCGGTTTCATTAACCAAAGCAAACTCGGCGTCTTTTAACAATCTCGCCAGCTCTTGCTCTGCCCAACTGTCTTGAGTTTCTGGGTTAATCGCTTTATTTAAGATCAATGCACCTTCAGCTAACTCTAGCTGGTCAAAGTCTTCATCAAAAAATTCGTACATAGATAGTTAACCGAAATAAGGAGATAATTAACCGAAAAATGTTGGTGTCTTGGTCATTGCGATTTTGCCTGCCATCGCTAACCAGCCAAGCGCACCAAAGAAAGAGAATACTCTCAGTAGCTTGTTTTTACCTAGCTTAAGCGCAAAGAAACCTAATGCGATGTAAGCCATAACACAAGTTAGTTTTTCGGTTAACCATGGTGCTGCTGGTGTAAATGGAATAAAGCCAGTGATGAAAATCAAACCAAAACCCGATAGCAATAGCAACGAGTCATTGATATGAGGGAAACGCTGCAAGAAAGGATGCTTAAGCTTAGGTGAGTTAGCCATCATAAGAGCGAAACGAATCGAGAGAAGTAGCGCACTTATAGCAATCGTTAATAGGTGAAAATGTTTTAGACCTTCGTACATGGTATTCCTTTATATTTTTATATGTGCTTTCGTTAACACGAGCCTCACAATACCCGTTAATGCTCTGTAGTTCTGCATAAAATCTCTGTATTTCTGCGTTAAATGCATTATAGGGTTAAATGTATTGTCGAGTTAAAGGTATCAATTTAGCAAGTTCATCATCCATTGCTCACAAGACGATTAACAATCACTAACTATGAACAGTAACGACCCAATGTCACTCGGTCATTACCACCGTAATCTTTCTCTGTGACAACATCGAGATAACCGAGCGCCTGCATAATCTCACGAACTGCCAAACCTTGGTCATAGCCGTGTTCAAATGCTAACCAACCTTCATTTTCCAAAAAGCCACGTGCGTTTTCAGAAATGTATCGAATATCTGCAAGCCCTTTCTCTTCAGCAACCAGTGCTGTGATCGGCTCAAAACGCACATCGCCTTGAGACAAATGAGGATCATTCTTCTCAATGTATGGCGGGTTAGAAACAATCAGAGAGAATTTCACAACGCCTTCAGAGCTCAAAGGCTCAAACCAGCTACCATGCAAAAAAGTCGCATTGGTGATGTTGAGACGCTGTGCATTCTCTGTCGCAAGCTGCTGCGCTTCAGGGCGAAGATCAATACCCGTCACCTGTCGATTCGGCATCTCAGACGCCAATGCTAACGCGATAGCACCTGTACCTGTCCCTAAATCGAGAATCGCGCCTTGCTTGCCAAAGGTTTTATCCAACGCTACTTCAACCAAACGCTCGGTATCTGGGCGTGGGATTAATGTAGAAGGGGAAACTTTTAACGGCAGTGACCAAAACTCACGCTCACCGATAATGTAAGCCACAGGCTCACCGGTTAAGCGACGTTTTAGAAGGGCATTGAATTCAGACTCTTGCTCAGAGGTGAGATGCTTCTCAGGCCAAGTCAGTAGGTAAGATCTTGGTTTATCTAAGGCGTGACAAAGCAGTACCGCGGCATCAATAGAGGGTGATGTGTTATCACCCTCTTGAAGCTTTACGATTGCTGCTTTTAAAGCACTTTCAACCGTATATGCTGACTGCATACTGGTTAGTTGTTCTCTGCAAGTGCAGCAAGCTGATCGGCTTGGTGCTCTTGAAGTACAGGATCAAGCAAGCTTTGCATGTCACCTTCAAGTACTTCGTTAAGACGGTAAATTGTAAGGTTGATACGGTGATCCGAAACACGGCCTTGTGGGTAGTTGTACGTACGAATACGGTCACTACGGTCACCCGAACCTAGTAGGTTACGACGTGTATCAGAAACCGCTGCCGCGCGGCGCTCTTCTTCTGCTTGAACAATACGAGCAGCAAGAACAGCCATCGCTTTCGCTTTGTTTTTATGCTGAGAACGCTCGTCCTGACACTCTACTACTGTACCCGTTGGTAAGTGAGTAATACGGATTGCTGAATCCGTGGTGTTAACGTGCTGACCACCCGCGCCTGATGCACGGAAAGTATCAATTTTAAGGTCGCCCGCTTTGATTTCTGGAAGATCCGCTTCTGGGATCTCAGGCATAACCGCAACCGTACATGCTGACGTGTGAACACGGCCTTGAGATTCGGTTTCAGGTACACGTTGTACACGGTGACCGCCTGACTCAAACTTCATGGTGCCGTAAACAGCGTCGCCACTAACCTTAGCGATCATCTCTTTGTAGCCGCCTTGCTCAGAAGCATTGCTGCTCATGATTTCAACACGCCAACCTTTCTTCTCAGCAAACTTAGAGTACATACGGAACAGGTTGCCCGCGAAGATACCTGCTTCATCACCACCCGCACCTGCGCGGATTTCTAGGAAACAGTTACGCTCATCGTTTGGATCTTTTGGAATAAGAAGAATCTGTAGCTCATCAGTCAGACGCTCAATTGCTGCTTTCGCATCTTTGATTTCATCTTGAGCCATTTCACGCATTTCTGCGTCGTCTTCGTTTGCCATCTCTTCAGCAGCTTCTAGATCTTCTTTCGCTTGCTGGTATGACTGGAAGCAAGCTGTCACTTCTTCAAGTTGAGAGTATTCTTTCGAAAGTGCACGGAATTTGTCTTGATTCCCGATTACATCTGGATCACCAAGTAGATGTTGAACTTCTTCATAGCGTTCAACAAGTGTTTCAAGCTTTACTAGAATCGAGGCTTTCATAATGTCTTATCTTGTTGGAGGTCTAATATTATTGAGGGTTTTCTAAGCCCAAACTCTGTCTAATGACCATTAATTTTGCAGGTTCTCCTTGCTCAGCTGCACTTTGAAGTGCGCGCGTTGGAGCATGGATCAATTTGTTTGTGAGCTTATTGCTGAGCTCGAGTAAAACTTTTTCAGGGTCACCGCCAGCGGCAAGCGATTGTAAACTTTTACTTAATAATTCTTCGCGGATTTCGTTAGCCGATTTACGGTAATCTCGAATACTGTCTACCGCTTGTAAAGAGCGCATCCAACTCATGAACGCGGCACTTTCTTCACTGACGATCGCTTCAGCTTGAATCGCTTCAACTTTACGTTGTTCGATATTGCCATCAACAATCGACTGCAAATCATCAACCGAATAAAGGTAGGCATCATTTAGATCACCAACCTGCGATTCCACATCACGTGGAACGGCAATATCAACCAATAACATCGGCTGATGCTTTCTTGTTTTTAGAGCAGTCTCAACCATACCCTTACCGATAATAGGCAATGGACTTGCGGTTGAGCTAATTACGATGTCCGCTCGATGAAGATGATCAGGGATCTCATTCAAGCTGATCACTTCAGCACCAAATTCTTCTGCTAGCCCTAGAGCACGTTCTCGAGTTCGGTTCGCCACAATCATTTTTGTACAGCCATTCGCCGAAAGGTGCTTAGCCACCAGCTCAATGGTTTCACCCGCACCAACCAGTAACACGGTTGAATCTGCGATGGATTCAAAAATATGCTTGGCTAAGGTACAGGCTGCGTAAGCTACAGAAACCGCGCTTCCGCCGATTTCAGTTTCAGTTCGAACACGCTTCGCAACAGAAAATGATTTCTGGAATAGTTTTTCCATTGAAGCATCAACGGATTTGTTCTCTCGCGAGTCCGTATACGCTTGCTTCACCTGACCTAAGATCTGCGGTTCACCCAAGACTAAAGAGTCCAAACCACAAGCAACGCGCATTAAGTGTTTAATCGCCGCCTGCTCTTCATGGATATAAAGGCTTGGCTTTAGCTCTTCTGGGCTAACTTGATGGAAAACCGACAACCAATCGATGAGTTTGTTTTTAGCCACGCCTTTAACGTCGCAATACACTTCAGTTCGATTACAGGTAGAAAGTATGACACTTCCATTCACGTGTGCATTTGCGTTAAGTTGCTTGAGTGCCTCAGATAATTTATCTGGACCAAAAGCGACTTTTTCTCGCAATTCAACCGACGCTGTATTGTGATTGATACCTACGGCAAGCAAAGACATGTATCAGAAGTTCTCGATCAGGGAATGGAAACAAGGGGCGAATTTTACTTGATGCATGGCTCTATTTAAAGAGCAAGCGGGATTTGTTTTCCTGAGTTCGTGAATTCAATGCTATAGTTGAAGCGTTTTTTAGATAAATTTGAACAAGTTGTGAGCAAATATGAGCAAACTTCGTAGAATCACGTCTCTTATTTTTATGACCATAATTATGGTGGGTTGCTCGTCTATACCTGAACAACCGACCAGTGTTGAGTGGCAAAGTCACCAAAACCGACTTCTACAGATAGAAAACTACCAAGCCTCGGGCAAGCTCGCCTACATTTCTCCAGAGCAGCGCCAAAGCCTAAACTTCATTTGGAAGCATTCACCAAATCACAGTCAATTAAGGCTCACGACATTCCTCGGTCAAACCGCATTGAACCTGACTATAGATCCGTCGGGGGCCAAAGTGGTGACCTATGACGACCAAGTATTTACTCACGCAAGTGCCTCTGTATTGGTTGAGCAACTGACAGGTTTGCAGATACCTATTGATCACCTGTCTCAATGGTTCCTTGGCATTCCAGACCAAGCTGACAGCTACCAGTTAAATACAACTAACACGCTTGAGTCTCTAACCAAACAAGTCAGCAGCCAGCTATGGACACTGAACTTCGCTAATTATCGAAATACTGAGATGCAGAGTAAACACCTCTCAGATGAAGACAACACTAATGTAGAAAGCATCCCCCTCCCTACTCGATTGTCATTCAAGCAAGACGATAACAAAATCAACATTGTAGTTTCGAAGTGGACACTGAAAAAATGATAACAACGCCAACCCATTGGCCTTCTCCGGCTAAACTGAATCTATTTCTTTACATCACAGGTCGACGTGACAACGGCTATCACGAGCTTCAAACTTTGTTTCAGTTTGTTGATTTTGGCGATGAACTAACGGTTGCCGTTAATGAAGAAACGAACTCAATCACAATCACACCGGAAATACCAGGCGTTGCAACAGAAGACAACCTGATTTGGAAAGCCGCGACCGCTCTTCAACAATATACATCGACTTCTTTCGGTGCCGATATTGAGCTTAAGAAAGTACTTCCGATGGGAGGTGGCATTGGTGGAGGCTCTTCAAATGCCGCAACCGTGTTGGTCGCACTTAACTATCTATGGCAACTCAACCTGTCTGATGATCAGCTCGCAGAGATCGGATTGAAACTTGGCGCTGACGTTCCTGTGTTCGTTCGAGGCCATGCAGCCTTTGCGGAAGGGGTTGGAGAACAGCTTCAGCCCGCTAATCCGGATGAAAAATGGTATCTTGTTGTTAAGCCTCAAGTGAGCATAGCAACTGTAGACATATTCACACATTCAGAATTAACTCGAAATACGCCGAAGCGAGCGCTATCAACGCTTCTAGAGCAAGAATACGTAAACGATTGCGAAAAAATTGTGCGAATGCTGTACCCAGAGGTTGATAAGCAACTTTCATGGCTGCTACAATACGCGCCGTCGAGATTGACTGGCACTGGTTCGTGCGTTTTTGCTGAATTTAGCAGCAAAAAAGAAGCCGAATTGGTGTTGGAACAACTGCCTGACACAGTTTCCGCTTTTGTAGCGAAAGGACGAAACATTTCTCCTTTAAAAGAAACTCTGGCTGAATACCAATCAGCCCACCCACAATCTATTTAAAACTGGACGCAACCCGAGGTTTCCACCGTGCCTGATATGAAGCTATTTGCTGGTAACGCAACACCTGAACTAGCCCAACGTATTGCTGATCGTCTATACATCTCTCTTGGCGATGCTACTGTAGACCGTTTTTCTGATGGCGAAGTCGCTGTTCAAATCAATGAAAACGTTCGTGGTAGCGATGTATTCCTGATTCAATCAACTTGTGCACCAACCAATGACAACCTTATGGAATTGGTGGTAATGATTGACGCAATGCGCCGTGCTTCTGCTGGCCGTATTACTGCTGTAATCCCTTACTTCGGTTATGCCCGTCAAGATCGTCGTGTACGTTCTGCTCGTGTGCCAATTACTGCAAAAGTTGTTGCAGACTTCCTTTCTAACGTTGGCGTTGACCGCGTTCTTACTATCGACCTACACGCAGAGCAAATCCAAGGCTTCTTCGATGTACCTGTTGATAACATCTTCGGCACTCCAGTTCTTCTAGAAGACATGGCTAACCGTGGCCTAGAAAACCCAGTAGTGGTTTCTCCAGACCTTGGTGGTGTTGTACGTGCTCGTGCTACTGCTAAAGCGCTAGGTGATGTTGACATCGCTATCGTTGATAAGCGTCGTCCACGTGCTAACGTTTCTGAAGTAATGAACCTAATCGGTGATGTTGAAGGTCGTGACTGTGTTATCGTTGATGACATGATCGATACGGGTGGCACACTATGTAAAGCAGCTGAAGCGCTTAAAGAGCGCGGTGCTAAGCGTGTATTCGCTTACGCAACTCACGCTGTTTTCTCTGGTACTGCTGCGAACAACATCAAGAACTCTGTTCTAGACCAAGTTATCGTAACGGATTCTATCTCTCTATCTCCAGAGATGGCTGCGACGGGTAAAGTGACAACACTTAGCCTTTCTCGCATGCTTGCTGAAGCGATTCGTCGTATCAGCAACGAAGAATCAATCTCAGCGATGTTCAACTAATCAAAGCCCAATAGCTTTTTTTACAAAAGCTTGGTTTTAGAAACACGCGAGAGAAAGATATTAAGCACTTCAGTCAATGAAGTGCTTTTTTTATGTCTGAGTAATATTGCACTGCTAGTTATCACAAACAGGAATAATCGCGCAGCTATCAGCTAGCTCGCACCTTTTTCATAAACTGTGATATCATACGGCGCTTTTTGAAATCCCAAGAGAGATCCATACCTTGAGCCAACAAATAAAACTTCTCGTTGGACTGGCTAATCCAGGTCCAGAATACGCCAAAACTCGCCACAACGCGGGCGCTTGGGTAGTTGAAGAATTAGCGCGTGTACATAACGTGACACTAAAGAACGAACCAAAGTTCTTTGGCCTAACGGGTCGTATCATGGTTCACGGTGAAGATCTTCGTTTGCTGATCCCAACGACTTTTATGAACTTGTCAGGCAAAGCAGTTGCAGCCTTAGCAAAGTTCTACCAAATTAAACCAGAAGAGATCATGGTCGCTCACGATGAGTTAGATCTGCCTCCTGGTATTGGAAAGTTTAAAAAAGGTGGTGGTCATGGCGGACATAATGGTCTGAAAGACATCATCAGCAAGCAGGGTAACAATAAAGAATTCTATCGTCTTAGATTAGGCATCGGCCATCCAGGACACAAAGATAAAGTTGCAGGTTATGTATTAGGCAAAGCTCCTCAAAAAGAGCAAGAGTGTATCGAGGCCGTCGTTGACGAATCGGTTCGCAGCCTAGACATCTTATTAAAAGATGGCCTACCAAAAGCACAAAATCGCTTACATACGTTCAAAGCAGAATAAGGTTTATATCATGGGTTTTAAATGTGGCATCGTTGGTCTACCAAACGTTGGTAAGTCAACTCTGTTTAACGCACTGACTAAAGCAGGCATCGAAGCAGCAAACTTTCCATTTTGTACGATCGAACCAAACACAGGTATCGTTCCGGTTCCAGATCTACGCTTAGATGCATTAGCAAAAATTGTTAATCCACAGAAGATCCTTCCAACGACAATGGAATTCGTAGATATCGCGGGCCTAGTTGCTGGCGCATCTAAAGGTGAAGGTCTTGGTAACAAATTCCTAGCTAACATCCGTGAAACTGACGCTATCGGTCACGTTGTACGCTGCTTTGAAAATGAAAACATTGTTCACGTTGCTGGCAAAGTATCTCCAATTGAAGATATCGAAGTGATCAACCTAGAACTTGCACTGGCTGACTTAGACAGCTGTGAGCGTGCAATTCAACGTAACGCGAAGAAAGCGAAAGGCGGCGACAAAGACGCTAAATTCGAAATCACTGTACTAGAAAAGCTACTTCCAGTTCTAACTGAAGGTGGTATGGCACGTACTGTTGAACTTGGCAAAGAAGAAGCGGCAGCAATCGGCTACCTAAACTTCCTAACGCTTAAGCCAACAATGTACATCGCAAACGTTGCAGAAGATGGTTTTGAAAATAACCCATACCTAGACGCTGTTCGTGAATACGCAGAAAACGAAAACAACGTTGTTGTTGCTGTTTGTGCAGCAATCGAATCAGAGCTTTCTGAGCTTGATGACGAAGATCGCGAAGAGTTCCTTGCGGATATGGGTATCGAAGAACCAGGTCTTAACCGAGTGATCCGCTCTGGTTACGAACTACTGACTCTTCAGACTTACTTCACAGCTGGTGTTAAAGAAGTTCGTGCTTGGACAATCCCTGTAGGTGCAACTGCGCCACAAGCAGCGGGTAAGATCCACACAGACTTCGAGAAAGGTTTCATCCGTGCTGAAGTTGTTGGATTCGATCACTTCATCGAATTTAACGGTGAGAGCGGTGCGAAAGACGCAGGTAAATGGCGCCTTGAAGGTAAAGAATACATCGTTAAAGATGGTGACGTTGTTCACTTCCGCTTCAATGTATAATTCTGATTAAACATCTAGAAAAAAGGCCAGTGAATTCACTGGCCTTTTTGTTTTTCCCCTTTCTAAATTGTCCCTCACCAGAAACTTAACTTCCTATATATATCGCCTTTTAGACCTGTTTTTTGTCGACAAATACGCCTCTTTGCCTAAAAAGAAACCGAACAGATGTTTATTCGCGATTTATTCAAAAAAAAAGTTGACGGGTTTCACTCAACTCCGCATAATGCGCCCCGTTCACAGCGAAGCGGCAACGTTTCGAAATGAGCAACAATATGGAAATGGCTACTTAGCTCAGTTGGTTAGAGCACATCACTCATAATGATGGGGTCGCAGGTTCAAATCCCGCAGTAGCCACCATTTCCTAAGCACTCTATTTGATATTAAAGTTTGTCTTTAGTAACAAAGAGTTTTTAGGAAATAACGCGGTCGTGGCGGAATTGGTAGACGCACCAGATTTAGGTTCTGGCGCCGAGAGGTGTGAGAGTTCAAGTCTCTCCGACCGCACCATATTGAGATGTCTTTAAGATATCATTGTTGGGCTATCGCCAAGCGGTAAGGCACCGGCTTTTGATGCCGGCATTCCCTGGTTCGAATCCAGGTAGCCCAGCCACAATTTAAAGTGTAATTATCTTTAAAAAGATAATGGCATTGAAAGCAAGATTATATTATATTGTCTCGCTCTCAGATGGCTACTTAGCTCAGTTGGTTAGAGCACATCACTCATAATGATGGGGTCGCAGGTTCAAATCCCGCAGTAGCCACCATTCTTTCTTCGAGAAAGAAAAGACAACGTTGTATTGAATCACCAATATTCAGTATGACTATAAAGATTTGCTGCGGTCGTGGCGGAATTGGTAGACGCACCAGATTTAGGTTCTGGCGCCGAGAGGTGTGAGAGTTCAAGTCTCTCCGACCGCACCATTATTTCTCTTTCATTAGAGAACAAATAATGAATCTATTAGATTTATTATGGCTACTTAGCTCAGTTGGTTAGAGCACATCACTCATAATGATGGGGTCGCAGGTTCAAATCCCGCAGTAGCCACCATTTATACAACGTCTTATTGAATCACCAATATTCAGTATGACTATAAAGATTTGCTGCGGTCGTGGCGGAATTGGTAGACGCACCAGATTTAGGTTCTGGCGCCGAGAGGTGTGAGAGTTCAAGTCTCTCCGACCGCACCATTATTGAACAAAACCCAGCTTTTTAGCTGGGTTTTGTTTTATTTGGAATATGTAAATCTGATAACCCCGTCACCAAGTATTTCTCCCTATTTAATCACTTCATGACTTTTTTATAAGACAATGTCTGCTCCACTTTCTAATTGAGTATGACGCCTTATGAAAAATCTCACTTTAACGATCGGTTGCTACACAGACACTCCCAGTAAAAGCCAAGGCGTGTATCAGGCTCAGTTAGACTTGGAAAACGGTCAACTATTACCTTTAGAACTCATTACAGAGTGTACTAACCCCTCTTTTATTACTGTAACAAAGACTGGGATCTATACTGCATCGGAAGTGGACCAGCAAAAACAGCCCCAGCTCATTCATATACCTAATGTTGATTCACAGCTAACACACAATACAAGCCTCATCTCGGGAGATCACCCTTGTCACGTCGCGATAGATCCACACAATAAGTTTGCTATCACGTCGCAATACTCATCAGGCACATTCGATATTTTTAGCTTAAGTATCAACGGCAGCATCGATAAACGACTCAAAACAATCCAGATGGTTGGTTCCGGGCCAAACAAAGAGAGACAAACTAGCCCACACGCCCATCAATGCCTGTTCTTACAAAACTCACCACAATTTGTCACTATCGATCTCGGCACCGATCGCATCAACTTCTATTGCTTTGATGAAGAGCAAGAAGAGTTCCTTGATGAACCAATGCAGTCTATTAAGGTGCCCGCCGGCAATGGACCTCGCCATTTAATCTTTAACAAAGCTGAAGACAGAGCCTATGTGGTCTGTGAACTCTCTGAAACGTTGCTGACTTTGGAAAAGGTTTTAGGCATTTGGAATGTAGTGGAAGAGATTGATGCATTGCCTAATATGGAGAAGGGAGAAGCCGCAGCTGCGATTAAGCTATCGCCTGATGAGCAATTCCTTTATGTGTCATGTCGACACCAATCAAGAATCAGTAGCTTCAAAATCGACTCTGAGACTCAAAGGCTGACTTTCATTGATAGCTACGACACTGAAGGCAAATTCCCAAGAGACTTCCATATAACGAACGATGGGAAATGGCTTATCGCCGCCAACCAGCACTCCAACAACATCACCTCATTCAAGCGAGATAATGAAGATGGGTCTTTGGTTTATACAGGGTACTCTTTAGAGATCGATGCACCGGTTTGTGTGACGCAACAGCGATAGTAGTCATCTGATACAAAAAAGGAGAGCATTCGCTCTCCTTCTTTTCATAAGCAGTCTTAAACGCTCAATTAGAGACCCAAAGCGTATTTCAATACTTGAGCTTTAATCGGGCCTGAATTTTCAGCTAGTTTTAGAGCAGCATTACGTACAAATTTCAGTGGGCCAATGTCGTTGCTGAATGTCTTGTAGAAGAAATCCATGCCACTTTGCATCATTAGATTGTCGCCTCTTCTTATCACTTCATAGCGTCTTGCTACAGACTGGTTCAATTCACCCTTTTCTTTGGTGACATCCAGCAGTACTGATACATCTTTGAAGCCTAAGTTAACACCCTGCCCAGCCAAAGGGTTGATGGTATGCGCAGAGTCTCCGACCAAAATACAGTTATTCTTCGAGTATGATTGAGCATGACGTCGTGTCAGAGGAAAAGAACCCGAATTCAAGACTTTGATATCACCTAACTCTTTAGGAAAGTGAGTAAGTACTTCGTTACGTAGTTTTTCAGGGGCCATTGCTGACAGTTGCTTAATACGCAGTGGAGAATCATACCAAACTAACGAGCCCAGCCCGACTTCTTGACCGTCAGAGGTTAGAGAACACAAAGGCAAAAATGAACGAGGGCCACTTGGTAGAAATTGCTGCCAAGTAATATCTTGCTGAGGTTGTTCTGTTTCTACATTGATAAGCATACAGTGTTGTCGATAATCCCAAGCCGTGATGCCAATTCCAGCTTGTTGGCGAACGGCTGAATTCGCACCATCAGCACCAACCACCCACTTCGCAGACAACTCAGCCCCTGATTGAAGCTTTACGATATTGATTTCACCAAACTCAATCACATCGAGCTTTTCTGGGCATAACAGTTCGAGATTGTCGTAGGCATCAAATTGAGACCATAAACCTAATTGAATGAGTCTGTTCTCAACGATATAGCCCAAACGAGGAAGGTCTAGTGAGGCAGCATCAAATCGAGTACGACACTCTGGGTGCTCCCACGTCTCTAAACGTTTATAAGAACACACTCGCATTGCTGCAATACTTTGCCATGCACCAAGATCTTCAAGCAAATCGACCGATGCTTGAGAAATCGCTGACACACGAATGTCCATCGCTTGCGATTCATCAAAAGCTTGTGGGGCAAAACCTTCGATCACCGCAACACTCAGACCTTGCTTTGCAAAACCGATTGCTGTTGCTGCGCCAACCATGCCGCCACCGACTACTACAATATCGTAACTGTTCATATTTCGTACTTATCAGTTTGATTCTTTGACTGTTTTTGATTGTACTTTTTCATAACTAACTTGTAACCAAAAACCTTATTCGAAAAAAGGGTTATCCCTTATGGCATATGGCGTTAACGATAATAAAAACCACTACATAAGAGATTTGTTCAGACTACTAGTCAGTCGGTTTTGAAACCAGTACAATACGCCGCTTGCCGCTAGAGCCTGTCATAAAATTGAATACCGAATTATGACAAACGGGGCTAGCGGATGAATAATGGGCGATTTGCTCCCTTAAATTAAACTAACGATCGAGCGAACATATAATGAGTAAGAAACTGCTAATTAAAACTTGGGGCTGTCAGATGAATGAATATGATTCATCAAAAATGGCCGACCTGCTTAACGCTGCAAATGGCTATGAGCTAACTGAAGTACCTGAGGAAGCAGACGTACTACTATTGAATACTTGTTCTATCCGCGAAAAAGCGCAAGAAAAAGTATTCCACCAGCTTGGTCGTTGGAAAACGCTTAAAGATAAAAAAGAAGGTGTGGTGATCGGTGTGGGTGGCTGTGTAGCGACTCAAGAAGGTGATCACATTCGTCAACGTGCACCTTACGTAGACGTTATCTTTGGCCCACAAACATTACACCGTTTGCCAGAGATGATTAAATCATCACTGTCTAACGAAAAGCCAGTAATGGATATCTCTTTCCCAGAGATCGAAAAGTTCGATAACCTGCCAGAGCCAAAAGCTGAAGGCGCGACGGCGTTCGTTTCTATCATGGAAGGTTGTTCTAAATACTGTACTTACTGCGTTGTACCATACACACGTGGCGAAGAAGTTAGCCGTCCAATGGATGATGTACTTTTCGAAGTTGCTCAACTTGCAGAGCAAGGCGTACGTGAAGTTAACCTGCTAGGTCAAAACGTAAACGCATACCGCGGTCCAACACACGAAGGCGATATCTGTTCATTCGCAGAACTGCTTCGTCTTGTTGCTTCTATCGACGGTATCGACCGTATTCGTTTCACAACAAGCCACCCGCTTGAGTTTGGTGACGACATCATTGAAGTTTACAAAGACACACCAGAGCTAGTGAGCTTCCTTCACCTACCAGTACAAAGTGGTAGTGACCGTATTCTTACGATGATGAAGCGCCCACATACGGCTATCGAGTACAAATCTATTATCCGTAAACTGCGTAAAGCTCGCCCTGACATTCAAATCAGCTCTGACTTTATTGTTGGTTTCCCTGGTGAGTCTAAGCAAGACTTCCAAGATACAATGAAGCTAATTAAAGACGTTGATTTCGATATGAGCTTCAGCTTTGTTTTCTCTCCACGTCCAGGTACGCCAGCGGCAGATTACCCATGTGATGTACCAGCACAAGAGAAGAAAGATCGTCTGTACGAACTGCAGCAAACGGTAAACACACAAGCTATGCGTTTCTCTCGTCTAATGTTAGGCACAGAGCAACGTATCCTTGTTGAAGGCCCATCAAGAAAGAACCTAATGGAACTTCGCGGCCGTACAGAAAACAGCCGTGTTGTGAACTTCGAAGGTTCTGCAGACCTAATCGGTCAATTCGTAGATGTGAAGATCACTGAGGTTTACACCAACTCACTACGTGGTGAGCTAGTTCGCACAGAAAAAGACATGGGTCTACGCGTTGTTATGACTCCAGCAGAAATGATGGAAAAAACAAAACGTGAAGACGAGCTAGGTGTAGCGACATTTACGCCATAGGCAATACAACTGTTTGAGCACAAAGCGCAAACACAAAGCTTGAAATTACCTAACTAAGTGACCATCTTAGAAATAGGGATATCACCATCAGAAGCCCGGTCTAAATCGGGCTTTTTGCTCTTTGTTTTATTTAAGAGTGAGTGGCACAAAATGAGAGGCTAATTTGAGCAATAAAATCGTTACCTTAGAGATAAATCTAGAACCAGCAGACAACAAGCGCTTGGCAAGTTTATGCGGACCATTTGACGACAACATCAAGCATCTTGAGCGTCGTCTGGGCGTTGAGATTAATTACCGTAGCAACTTTTTCACCATTGTCGGTAAGCCTCACACTACAGCCGCAGCTTTAGACATCATCAAACACCTCTATGTTGAAACGGCTCCAGTTAAAGGCAACATAATCGATATCGAACCAGAGCAAATACATCTGGCGATCACCGAGTCAGGCATTTTGGAGCAACACGTCGAGTCTGAAATTGACTACGGCAAAGAAGTGACCATTAAGACTAAAAAAGGCGTCATCAAACCTCGAACGCCAAACCAAGCACAGTACCTAATGAACATGGTGACTCATGACATCACCTTTGGTATTGGGCCAGCAGGTACAGGTAAAACCTACTTAGCCGTTGCTGCAGCAGTTGATGCACTTGAACGCCAAGAGGTTCGCCGAATCCTACTGACTCGTCCTGCTGTTGAAGCCGGTGAGAAGCTTGGTTTCCTACCGGGTGATTTAAGCCAAAAAGTAGACCCATATTTACGTCCACTTTACGATGCGCTGTTTGAGATGCTTGGCTTTGAGCGAGTTGAGAAGCTGATTGAACGTAACGTAATTGAAGTTGCGCCACTGGCTTACATGCGTGGTCGTACATTGAATGATGCGTTTATCATTCTTGATGAGAGCCAAAACACCACGGTAGAACAGATGAAGATGTTCTTAACCCGTATCGGTTTTAACTCACGCGCTGTGATCACAGGTGATATTACGCAAATCGATTTACCTCGTGGTGCAAAATCAGGCTTACGCCATGCGACTGAAGTGCTCAATGAAGTCGACGACATTAGCTTTAACTTCTTCATGTCTGAAGACGTCGTTCGTCACCCTGTAGTTGCTCGTATCGTCAACGCATACGAGAAGTGGGAAGCAAAAGACCAGAAAGAGCGCAAAGAGTTTGAAAAGCGTAAACGTGAAGAGCGTGAAGCCAAACTTCTTGAGGCTCAGCAGGTAGTTACGACACAATTAGCAACACAAAATAGCTCTGTAATTGCAGAACAAGGTGATAAATAGATGTCTATTGAACTAGACCTGCAATTAGCGGTCGAAAATGAGCAAGGTCTTCCAACTGAGCAAGATATTCAGCTTTGGTTGGACAAGACAATTCCTCAGTTTCAAGAGAACGCTGAGTTGACGGTTCGTATCGTTGATACACAAGAAAGCCACCAGCTCAATCATGAATATCGTGGCAAAGATAAGCCAACTAACGTGTTGTCTTTTCCATTCGAGGCTCCTCCAGGGATCGAGTTAGATCTACTGGGCGACCTCATTATCTGCCGCCAAGTTGTCGAAAAAGAAGCAGAAGAGCAAAGTAAGCCTCTGCTAGCACACTGGGCTCATATGGTTGTACATGGCAGTCTGCATCTGCTAGGTTATGATCATATCGAAGATGATGAAGCTGAAGAGATGGAGTCACTCGAGACAGAAATCATGCAATCTATGGGGTTTGAAGACCCTTACATTCTAGAAAAGTAAATTGATTCTAGTAAAGTAGGTTGCAGAGAAACAATAACTCATCGAACCTGTGATTTTCACAGGAATCTGAGTTGTAACGTGTGCTATCACACTTCTGATAGCGTTATTTTTTGAGAAATCATGAACGAAGGTAACCCCCCCACTTCTGAGGGAAGTAAAAAATCTGAAGGTCCGAGTAGAAAGTCCTTCTTTGAACGCCTAGGCCAACTATTTCAAGGTGAAGTAAAAGATCGCCAAGAGCTCGTAGATGTAATCCGCGACTCAGAAATTAATGACCTAATTGACCACGACACACGCGACATGCTCGAGGGTGTTATGGAAATTTCAGAGATGCGAGTACGCGATATCATGCTGCCTCGCTCTCAAATGGTTACAGTTGAACGCACAGATGATCTAGATACATTGATTGCGCTCATTACTGATGCTCAACACTCTCGCTACCCAGTGATCAGTGAAGATAAAGACCATGTTGAAGGCATTCTATTAGCGAAGGACCTACTTAAGTATTTGGGTTCAGAAAGTGCTCCATTTGATATCGAACAAGTGATTCGCCCTGTCGTGGTTGTTCCTGAAAGTAAGCGAGTTGATCGCCTGCTTAAGGAGTTCCAAGAAGAGCGTTACCACATGTCTATCGTTGTCGATGAGTTTGGTGGAGTTTCTGGCCTGGTAACCATTGAAGATATCCTCGAAGAAATCGTTGGTGAAATTGAAGACGAGTTCGACGATGAAGAAGAGCTAGATATTCGTAAGCTGAGTAAGCATACCTTCTCTGTAAAAGCTTTAACCACTATTGAAGAGTTCAACGATACGTTTAACACTGCCTTTAGTGACGACGAAGTGGATACGGTAGGCGGCATGGTTATGACAGCACTCGGCCACCTGCCGGTTCGTGGCGAAATTGTAGAAATCGAAAACTACCATTTCAAAATAACATCAGCAGATAACCGTCGTGTGATTCAGCTACAGGTAACCATTCCTGACGAACAGCCTCTTCCGACTATCGAAGAATAACAACTTCTCTCTAAAGAGATGACAGAAATTAGATGACTAATACCTTTATTCATCGCCTATTACGGCCGCTTGCGGCCGTTTTTGTTGGCGCTATAACCACCCTTTCATTCGCTCCATACTCTATATGGCCTCTTGCTATTCTCAGCCCAGCTTTGCTGCTGTTACTGATCCACAACCGCTCTCCTAAAAGTGCGCTTTGGATTGGCTACGCATGGGGTTTAGGTCAATTCACCACAGGTATCAGCTGGGTATACGTCAGCATTGATGGTTTTGGCGGCATGCCACTGGCAGCCAACCTATTTTTGATGGCATTGCTTGTTGGCTACCTAGCCGTTTATTCAGGGCTATTTACCTGGGGTTTGAATAAATTCTTCCCTGCCAATAACCTAAGCCGCTTTTTCCTTGCAGCTCCTGCATTCTGGCTAGTCTGTGATTGGCTGCGTGGCTGGGTAATGACGGGCTTCCCTTGGCTTTGGTTAGGCTACAGCCAAATCGATTCGCCATTGGGTTCATTTGCACCGATTGGCGGCGTAGAGCTAGTAACTTTAGCGATCATTGTTTCAGCCTCTGCATTCACT
Source organism: Vibrio sp. ZF57 (assembly GCF_001691235.1). Classification (NCBI taxonomy): domain Bacteria; kingdom Pseudomonadati; phylum Pseudomonadota; class Gammaproteobacteria; order Vibrionales; family Vibrionaceae; genus Vibrio; species Vibrio sp. ZF57. The sequence goes on from NZ_MAKD01000084.1 coordinate 40,181, forward strand.
TATGCGATTGTTAACCGGGCTTGGAGCATCGCTATCATTCCCGCTGTCGTATTTAGCGCAGGCTTTGGTATTCGCAACATCGACTGGGTCACGCCGAACCCTGAAAAAACCACGTCAGTCGTCTTGATACAAGGCAACGTCGATCAAGACAGTAAATGGCTACCGAGTCATCGCTGGCCAACCATGATGAAGTACACCGACCTAAGCAGAGAAAACTGGGGAGCGGATATCATCATCTGGCCTGAAGCGGCTATTCCAGCATTCGAAGTTGAGATCCCATCTTTCCTACGTAACTTGGATAGCGCAGCGAAGATGAACAACAGTTCGATCATTACCGGTGTGCTGAATCAGTCTGAAGATAAGAAATACTACAACAGTGTTCTTTCTCTCGGTGTGAATCCATACGGTGAGTACAGCTACGATCCAGACGAACGCTACCATAAACACCACCTGTTACCATTTGGTGAGTTTGTGCCGTTTGAAGATATCTTGCGTCCATTAGCACCTTTCTTTAACTTGCCAATGTCATCATTTAGCCGTGGCGACTTTGTTCAACCAAACATAGTGGCAAATGGTCGTCACTTAGCGCCGGCACTGTGTTATGAGATCATCTTTAATGATCAAGTTAGACAGAACGTAACCGACGAGACTGACTTTATTTTAACGCTCTCTAACGATGCGTGGTTTGGTCGTTCGATTGGCCCTCTGCAACATATGGAAATTGCACAGATGCGTGCTCTGGAGCTTGGTAAGCCGGTTATTCGCTCGACCAACAACGGTGTGACGGCAGTTACTGATTACAAAGGCAATATAATCAAGCAAGTGCCTCAGTTTGAAACGGCAGTGTTAAAAGCTGAACTCATTTCAACGGATGGTCAAACGCCTTATCACACAGTAGGTACTTGGCCACTGTATATCTGGGCGATGCTCAGCTTGGTGATTGGTTGGGTAATTAGAAAGCCAAAAAGCTAGATTCGACGAAAAGTGATTTGAGGGTTGACTGATCGGGTCAACCCTTTTTCATTGCTGTAGTTTTGCGTTGATACGCTATGGTTCAGAAGCTTACGGTTTAAGGGCTTTACGACTAAACCCTTTAGAACCACATTTAATGCATGGAATGATATTGGTTGGGTGGTTATATTCGGTTTGGTGACCACACTCGTCACATACTAAGGTTCCCAAGCCAATGACTTCACCCGCTTGATACAAGCCTTGGTGTTCTAAGTCTTGGAACAGTTCAACCCATTCCACCTTAGTACGATCAGTAATATCCAACAGCCCTTGCCAAATAGAGTCCGCAATCATCAAATAGAATGGACCGCTTTTACTCTCTTCATAGCTTTCGGAAAACTCTTTTAAGTCCGACTTCACGTAGGCAGAGATCAATGAAAGCTCATCTTTAGTCATATCATTAGCTGCTTTCGCAAACTTGCCCGACGTTTCGATTTTGTTGTTGAGCTCTTCAGGGCTATGCTTCAGCGTTTCAATCACCTCTTCGACGACTTCTTCATAGAGCGCTTTTTTCTTCGGCATAACAACCTCCTTAAGATAACCAACCTTTTAGTGAGCAAACGGATGCGCTGCAATGCACTCCCGCTTACAAACAAATGCAATTCATACTCTTAAGTATAGTTGCCCTGCGAAATTCAGTGAAAATTACACAATCTACTAAGCGGCAACTGCAAGTATGAAGGGTATAACTATTGTTGTACTCAGCTCCTTTAGGTATTCTATGACGATCTGTAAGATTCTGTTCTAACCGAACTCACAAATTCCAAGATAACCGGATACCATCGATGCAAGAACAATATAACCCGCAAGAGATTGAACAAAAGGTTCAACAACACTGGGATAACAGCGAGACTTTCGTTGTAAGTGAAGACCCAAACAAAGAAAAATTCTACTGTCTTTCTATGTTCCCTTACCCAAGTGGCCGACTGCACATGGGTCACGTGCGTAACTACACCATCGGTGATGTGGTATCTCGTTTCCAACGTCTACAAGGCAAAAACGTAATGCAGCCAATTGGTTGGGATGCATTCGGCCTACCTGCAGAAAACGCCGCTGTTAAAAACAATACAGCACCTGCACCATGGACTTACGAAAACATTGAGTACATGAAGAACCAGCTTAAGCTTCTAGGCTTTGGTTACGACTGGAACCGTGAATTCGCAACGTGTACTCCAGAGTACTACCGTTGGGAACAAGAGTTCTTCACTAAGCTTTACGAAAAAGGCCTGGTTTACAAGAAGACATCTTCAGTGAACTGGTGTCCAAACGACCAAACAGTACTGGCAAATGAGCAAGTAGAAGACGGTTGTTGCTGGCGTTGTGACACTCCAGTAGAGCAAAAGAAAATTCCACAGTGGTTTATTAAAATCACTGAGTACGCTCAAGAGCTACTAGACGATCTAGACAACCTTGAAGGTTGGCCTGAAATGGTTAAGACCATGCAGCGCAACTGGATCGGCCGCTCTGAAGGTGTTGAGCTATCTTTCGCTGTTAACGGCGAAGAAGCACCATTAGAAGTGTACACAACACGTCCAGATACACTAATGGGTGTTTCTTACGTTGGTATCGCTGCAGGTCACCCTCTTGCAGAGAAAGCATCGAAGAACAACCCAGAGCTTGCTGCATTCGTTGAAGAGTGTCGTAACACTAAAGTTGCTGAAGCTGAACTCGCAACGATGGAAAAGAAAGGTATGGATACTGGCCTAACGGCTATCCACCCTCTTAACGGTCGTGTTGTTCCTGTATACGTAGCAAACTTCGTACTTATGGATTACGGCACAGGTGCTGTAATGGCGGTTCCTGCTCACGATCAACGTGACTACGAGTTCGCAACTAAGTACGGCATCGATATCATCCCAGTAATCAAACCTGAAGATGGTTCTGAACTAGACGTGTCTGAAGCGGCTTACACTGAAAAAGGTGTACTGTTTGATTCTGGTGAATTCGATGGTCTTGCGTTCCAAGAAGCATTCGATGCAATTGCTGCGAAGCTTGAAGCTGAAGGCAAAGGTAAGAAGACAGTAAACTTCCGTCTACGTGACTGGGGTGTATCTCGTCAACGTTACTGGGGCGCTCCAATCCCAATGGTAACCACTGAAGACGGTGAAGTTCACCCAGTACCAGCAGACCAACTGCCAGTCATTCTTCCTGAAGATGTAGTAATGGATGGCGTAACGAGCCCAATCAAGGCTGACAAGTCTTGGGCTGAAACAACATTCAACGGCGAACCCGCTCTACGTGAGACTGACACGTTCGATACGTTTATGGAGTCTTCTTGGTACTACGCACGTTACTGTTCACCGCAAGCAGACGACATTCTAGATCCAGAGAAAGCAAACTACTGGCTACCAGTTGACCAATACGTTGGTGGTATCGAGCACGCTTGTATGCACCTGCTTTACTCTCGTTTCTTCCATAAGCTTCTACGTGATGCTGGCTACGTGACGTCTGATGAACCGTTCAAGCAACTACTATGTCAAGGCATGGTTCTGGCTGACGCGTTCTATCACGAAAACGAAAAAGGCACCAAAGAGTGGATTGCACCGACTGACGTAACGGTTGAACGTGACGGTAAAGGTCGCATCGAAAAAGCAGTCGACGATCAAGGTCGTGAAGTTGAACACTCAGGCATGATCAAAATGTCTAAGTCTAAGAACAACGGTATCGACCCACAAGAGATGGTAGACAAGTACGGCGCTGATACAGTACGTCTATTCATGATGTTTGCATCACCTGCAGACATGACGCTTGAGTGGCAAGAGTCTGGCGTTGAAGGGGCTAACCGCTTCCTTAAACGTGTTTGGAAATTGGTTCACGCTCACTCTTCTAAGGGTGCTGCTGAATCTGTTGATGCTTCTGCGCTATCTGGCGACCAAAAAGCACTTCGTCGTGATATCCATAAAACTATCGCGAAAGTAACGGACGATATCGGCCGTCGCCAAACGTTCAACACAGCAATCGCTGCGATCATGGAATTGATGAACAAGCTAGCGAAAGCACCTCAAGAGTCTGTACAAGATCGTGCAATCCTTGATGAAGCGCTAAAAGCTGTTGTTCGCATGCTTTACCCAATGACGCCACACATCTCTTACGAAATGTGGATTGCACTGGGTGAATCAAACGTAGACTCAGCAACATGGCCAACTTTCGATGAGAAAGCGCTAGTTGAAGACGAGAAAACTATCGTTGTTATGATCAACGGTAAGCTACGTGCGAAACTAACCGTTGCTGCTGATGCAACAGAAGAGCAAGTTCGTGAGCTTGGTCTAAACGATGAGAACGCTAAGAAGTTCCTAGATGGCTTAACTATCCGTAAAGTTATCTTCGTACCAGGTAAGCTTCTAAACATCGTTGCTAACTAATTTCGTTAGCACAATGCAATTGCTAAAGAATTAACGAACTTAATTCATCAAAAGCAGTCTGTAGACAGGGTAGCTAATTGCCCTGTCTACTTATTTAAGCGCTTTAGACTTGAGCCTAACCACTCAAACGAACTAAAGCCTTTAAATAAGTATTCTACCTTCATGAGAGCCATCAAATAATGCGCCTGATTTCACTATCTTCATTGAAAGTTACTGTTGTTGTTTTAACCGTCAGCCTATTAAGTGCGTGTGGTTTCCACCTACGTGGTGATTACTCCGTACCAGAAGAACTCAACAAGATCTCCGTAACCAGTTACGACCAATACAGTACGTTTACACGTATGATGAAAGGTCAACTGCGTATGAATGATGTAGAAATTGTGCCACCGGCTGAGAATACACCTAACCTGCATATTATTAGTGAGAGCGTAGGTGAGCGAACTCTGTCTCTATACCAAAACACTCGTGCAGCAGAGAAAGAACTGACATTCCGCGCTTCATACCGCGTAACTGTCCCGGATCTAGGCTCAAAGACGTTCTCAACCAGCGTAACCCGTAGTTACCTAGATAACCCGCTAACTGCACTTGCGAAGTCGGTTGAACGAGACATGATCGAAGATGAGATGCGTAAGTTGGCAACAAGCCAAATCCTTCGTCAGATGGCTCGACTAAAAGCGAACATTGCAGCTGATAGCATGGACCTAGATGCACTAGAGCACGTTCAAGTGAAAGAACTCGAAAAGCAATACAACATCAAGAATGTTGAGATCGTACCAGCTTCAGAAGAACAACCAACACTTAGCGATTCGGCTGAGTAATAGGTTTATTTGATGCGTATTTTTGCTGACCGCTTATCAGAGCAACTTATTAAACAGTTGAGTAATGTTTACCTAATTTTTGGTAACGAACCGCTACTGTTGCAAGAGAGCCGAGAAGCGATTAAAAAGGCTGCAAAACAGCAAGGCTTTGAAGAACGTCACCGCTTTGCGATTGATAGCAGTCTCGACTGGAATCAAGTCTACGACTGCACTCAAGCACTGAGCCTATTCTCTAGCCGTCAGGTCATCGAGCTTGAACTGCCAGAGTCAGGCGTCAATGCCGCAATAGCGAAAGAGCTACTCGCAATCTCCGAGCATATCCACAGTGATATCTTGTTAATCTTGGTGGGCACTAAGCTCACCAAAGCTCAAGAAAGCGCTAAGTGGTTTAAGGCTCTTTCGAATCAGGGTCACTGGGTCAGTTGCCTAACGCCAGATGTCAGTCGGTTACCTCAGTTTGTCCAAGCGCGTTGCCGTCAAATCGGTTTAACGCCAGACCCTGAAGCGATTCAAATGCTGGCGCAATGGCATGAGGGTAATCTATTTGCTCTCACCCAAAGCCTAGAAAAACTGGCTCTCCAATACCCAGATGGAAAACTCACGTTAGTACGCTTAGAAGAATCGCTGAGTCGACACAACCATTTTACTCCATTCCATTGGAGTGATGCGTTATTGGCAGGCAAAGGTAACCGAGCACAACGAATCCTGCGTCAGCTAGAAGCTGAAGGTGTCGAACCCGTCATTTTATTACGTAGCATACAACGAGAGCTTGCTCTGCTATTACAAATGCAGCAACAAATGAAACAGATGCCGATTGGTCAGGTCTTCGAAAAACACCGTATCTGGCAATCTAAAAAGCCTCTTTATAACGCCGCGCTAACAAGAGTTTCGATTTCTCAATTACACTCTTTGTTCGCGTTGCTCACTCAAGCTGAATTGATGACAAAAACTCAATATGAGCAGTCGCCTTGGCCACTAATTCATCAGTTAAGCGTAGAGTTTTGTATCCCTTCAGCTTCAATACCATTCCACGCATAAAAGCGTGTTATATTCTAGGGTCAACAAGCCCTAAACAAAGCTAAATTCAGATTAAAGGAACACCCAGTGTTACGTGAAGAACTAAAAGATTTTCTTGCAGACAAAGCCGACAACATGAAAGCAGAATCGATTGTGACTATCGATGTAGAAGGCAAATCAAGCGTTACTGATTACATGATTGTTTGTACAGGTACCTCTAAGCGCCATGTTGCTTCTATTGCACAGCATGTTGCTGATGAAGTACGTAAAGCAGGTATGCAGCCACTAGGCATGGACGGCCAGCAAGAAGGTGAATGGGTTGTTCTAGATATGGGGACAAGCATGCTTCACGTTATGCAAGAAGAACACCGTGAACTGTACCAACTAGAAAAACTTTGGGGCTAAGCTTTGAAGATCCAGTTAATCGCAGTTGGCACAAAAATGCCAAAGTGGGTTGAAGAAGGCTTTAAAGAATATAAACGCCGCTTCCCTCATGATATGCCATTAGAGCTCATTGAAATTACTGCGGGAAAGCGCGGTAAAAATGCGGATATTGCACGCATTCTTCAAAAAGAAGGCGAAGCGATGTTGGCAGCGGTTCCAAAAGGCAACCGCATTGTCACGCTTGATATCCCAGGTAAAAAGTGGGACACATCACAACTGGCAGAGCAATTGGAAAGTTGGAAGTTGGATGGACGCGACGTTTCTATCCTTATCGGCGGGCCTGAAGGCTTAGCACCTGCATGTAAAGCGGCTGCAGACCAAAGTTGGTCTCTGTCTGCGCTTACTCTCCCTCACCCATTAGTACGCGTTATCATGGCTGAAAGCTTGTATCGAGCTTGGAGCATCACTGCTAACCACCCTTATCATCGAGAATAAGCGTTAATGTTACGTAAACGTAGCCAAATCCGTGATTACAAAGCAGAAGCACGACTATTTACTAATCGTGCTTTTGTTGCGTTTGCGGGGATCATAGTCATGATATCGATGTTGGTTGTTAATCTGTACAACATTCAGGTCAATCAATATCAAGACTATAAAACCCGCTCTAACGATAACCGTATCAAGGTCGTTCCAATCGCCCCCAACCGTGGTTTGATTTATGATCGTAATGGTGTGCTTCTTGCCGAAAATCGCCCGGTTTTCAACCTAGAAATCACACCAGAAAAAATCAAAGATATGGATGACACGCTCGTCCGTCTACAAGAATTAATCGAGATCCCGCCAGAGCGCATTGAACTATTTGATCGTGATCGTCGCAATTCACGACGCTTCAAGTCAGTACCTATTCTGAATCAGCTTACCGAAGAACAAGTTGCGATCTTCTCTGTAAATCAACATAAGTTCCCAGGCGTTGAAGTTACAGGTACGCTAAAACGTTTCTACCCTTATGGTGATGTGTTAACTCACGTGATTGGCTACGTATCGCGCATCAATGACCGTGATATGCAGCGCCTGGTTCGCGAAGAGAAAGACGCCAATTACCAAGCCACTCGCGACATCGGTAAACTTGGTATTGAGCGCTACTACGAAGACATGCTTCACGGTACCGCTGGCTATCAAGAAGTCGAAGTTAACAGCCGTGGACGAGTGATCCGTACTCTAAAATTTGTACCGTCGGTTCCGGGTAAAGATATCGTGCTCAACTTGGATATCAAGCTACAACTATACGTACATAAGTTACTGGATGGCCGCCGTGGCTCAGCTATCGTTCTCGACCCGAAAGACAATGGCGTGTTAGCCATGGTATCTAGCCCAAGCTACGACCCAAATGCATTCGTACATGGTATTTCGTCTAAAGGTTATAACGCCCTGCTTCAAGACAAAGACCGCCCTTTGGTTAACCGTGCAACGCTAGGTATTTACCCACCAGCATCGACGATCAAGCCATTCATTGCTGTTGCGGCTCTGCAAGAAGGTGTGATTACACCTAATACAACGCGTAATGACCCAGGTTATTGGAAGATCCCTAATTCAAAAACAAGACCATTCCGTGACTGGTTGCGTTGGGGACACGGGGTCGTTGATATAGAGAAAGCGATTGAAGAGTCAGTGGATACTTTCTTTTACCAAATTGCTTATGATCTCGGCATTGATCGCATATCCAAATGGATGATGATGTTCGGCTTTGGTGATTATACTGGCATCGATATTTATGAAGAAAGCAAAGCCAATATGCCAACTCGTGATTGGAAGATGGCAAGACACCGTGTGCCTTGGTACCAAGGTGACACCATCCCAGTTGGTATTGGCCAAGGCTACTGGACTGCAACACCCATGCAGATTGCAAAAGCCACATCAGTTTTGGTCAATGAAGGTGAAGTAACCGCACCTCACCTACTTCGTTCAACCATTGATAACGGTCGTCCATTCGATGAACAAATCATGTCGGACATTGAAACTTACCCACCGCTAACCGGGGTTAAGAAGAAGTATTGGGATATCGCTCAGGAAGGTATGAGGCTGGCTAACCACGGTATGAAAGGTACGGCAAGACGTTCATTCCAGAAGATGTCTTACCAAACCGCTGGTAAATCGGGTACCGCACAGGTATTCGGCTTAAAAGAAGATGAAGAGTACAACGCGGATGAAATCGCAGAGCACTTACGCGATCACGCCCTCTTTACGGGTTACGCGCCTTTTGAAGATCCTGAAGCCGTCGTGACTATCGTTCTAGAGAACGCAGGTGGCGGTTCTTCTAACGGCGGCCCAGTAGTAAGAAGGATTTTAGACCATATTATCCTTGCAGAAGATTATCAAAGTGAGCCAATTAAATAATGAAACTTGATCCTTCAACTGGACGAAATAGAGCCCTATTCGAAAGGCTGCATATCGACCTGCCGCTTTTGCTTGGCATTCTGGTTTTAATGGGCTTTGCCCTGCTGATCATGTACAGCGCAAGCGGACAAAGCCTTGCGATGATGGACCGCCAGGCGATGCGCATGGCTCTGTCTTTAGGTGTGATGATCTTCCTAGCGCAAATCTCACCTCGTACTTATGAAACCTTGGCACCACTGCTATTTGTAGGTGGTGTCATCTTGCTATTGGGCGTGTTGTTCTTTGGTGAAGCCTCTAAAGGCGCCCAGCGTTGGTTAAACTTCGGCTTTGTTCGATTCCAACCGTCAGAGCTATTAAAGCTCGCGGTGCCTTTGATGCTGGCACGATTTATCGGTAAGCGCTCACTTCCACCAACATTCCAAACATTAGCGATCTCGCTAGTGATGGTGTTTGTACCGACGATTCTAATCGCAAAGCAGCCTGACCTAGGTACATCTATCCTTATCGCCGCATCTGGTATCTTCGTGATATTCCTGGCTGGTATCAGTTGGAAAATCATTGCTAGCGCGGCAATCGCATTAGGGGCATTTATCCCAATCCTATGGTTCTTCTTGATGCGTGAATATCAAAAAGTGCGTGTTAGAACCCTTTTTGATCCTGAATCAGATCCATTAGGTGCGGGTTACCACATCATTCAAAGTAAGATTGCGATAGGTTCGGGTGGTATATCAGGAAAAGGTTGGTTGCAAGGCACTCAATCTCAACTAGAGTTCATCCCAGAGCGTCATACTGACTTCATTTTTGCGGTCATCGCCGAAGAATGGGGCATGATCGGTATCTTGTTCTTGCTTGCGATCTACCTGTTTATTATTGGACGTGGCTTAGTGCTTGCGAGCCAAGCTCAAACCGCATTCGGTCGAATGATGGGCGGAAGTATTGTACTGAGCTTCTTCGTTTATATTTTTGTAAACATTGGCATGGTAAGTGGCATTCTACCTGTAGTTGGTGTTCCTCTTCCTCTAGTCAGTTATGGCGGTACTTCAATGGTTACCCTTATGGCTGGTTTTGGTATTTTAATGTCGATACATACACACAGAAAAGCATTCTCAAAGGCGACCTAATCGATGTCTATTACAACGTTTCAAAAAAAAGCATCCTTGGTTGAAGAGCTGCCAATCAAAAAAATAGTCTCTATCTTGGGGCTAGCGATTTTAATCAATGGTTGTTCTTCAAAGCAGCCAACAGGCCGCTACGATATTGATTCAGATATTGCACCAGACGCACCGATTTCGGTAGAGCATTTAGAAGATGCTCACCCTCAGTATGAACCTTATAGTTTAGGTGGTAACACGGATTACACTCTGCGTGGCGAAGACTATAAGATCGTCAAGGAGACGGAAGGATTTACCGAGAAAGGAAAAGCCTCTTGGTACGGTAAGAAATTTCATGGTCATTTAACGTCTAATGGCGAAATCTACGACATGTATTCGATGTCTGCAGCACACAAAACATTGCCTATTCCAAGCTACGTAAAAGTGACCAATACCGACAATAACAAAACCACGATTGTTCGTATCAATGATCGTGGTCCATTCCATGAAGGCCGAATCATTGACCTTAGTTATGCGGCAGCTTACAAGCTCGATGTGTTGAGAACCGGCACGGCAAATGTTGAGATTGAAGTCATTACTGTGGCTATGCCAACCGACGCAAATAAAAAGGCTGCTTTACCGCAATTTATTATTCAAGTCGCAACATCTCCACATGAAGATAGGACCGAAAAGTTAGCGAAAGATCTAGCCGAAAAGCTAGAAGTAGCAACGTTCTTGCAGCCAAATGATGACAAATACCGTCTGATGATTGGGCCATTTCATGACTATGCTCTGACTCAAGAGAAATTAGAACAAGTTAAGCTAATGGGTTACCCGTCAGCTTATATAAAAAAACACACCCTAACTCGCTAATTAATCTAACAGTTACTTCTGGTAATCAGCGCTCTGGTGTGACAGAGTGATTCTGTTAATATATGAATAGTTCACCAAATAATTGCATTCAAAATGATTAAATCTAATAAACTTGTTAAATCGATTTTTGCTACTTCTGTTGCTCTTTCTGCAACGATAGCTACATCGTCATTCGCCGCTCCTATTGTTGTTCCTGATGCACCTCAAATCGCCGCTAAAGGTTTTGTTCTGATGGATTACCATTCAGGCAAAGTACTAGCAGAGAAAGAGATGAATACTCAGCTTTCTCCAGCAAGTTTAACCAAGATGATGACGAGCTACGTGATCGGCCAAGAGCTCGACCGTGGCAACATCAACCTAAACGACGATGTTGTAATCAGTGAAAATGCTTGGGCTAAAAACTTCCCAGATTCATCTAAGATGTTCGTTGAAGTGGGCACTACGGTTAAAGTTGAAGAATTAAACCGCGGTATCATCATTCAATCAGGTAACGACGCATGTGTTGCTATGGCTGAACACATCGCTGGCTCTGAAGATGCATTCGTTGACCTAATGAACGCTTGGGCAAGCTCTATCGGCATGAAAGACACGCACTTTGCTAACGTGCACGGTCTAGACAACCCGAACCTATACTCAACGCCTTACGATATGGCGCTACTTGGTCAGGCGCTGATTCGCGACGTACCAGACGAGTACCGTATCTACTCACAGAAGAAATTCACATACAACGGCATCACCCAATACAACCGTAACGGTCTGTTATGGGATAAGAGCATGAACGTTGATGGCATCAAAACAGGCCACACAAGCAACGCAGGTTACAGCCTAGTAAGCTCAGCGACAGAAGGCAAAATGCGCCTAGTGGCTGTAGTTATGGGCACCAAGAATGCGAATGCTCGTAAAACAGAAAGCAAAAAACTGCTTAGCTACGGCTTCCGCTTCTTTGAAACAGTGGCACCACACACAGCCGGTGAAACTTTCGTAGAAGAGAAGATCTGGATGGGTAGCAAGGACACAGTTGCGCTAGGTGTCGACGAAGATACTTTCGTGACGCTACCTCGTGGTCAAGCTAAGAACCTGAAGGCAAGCTTCGTTCTTGAGAAAGAGCTAGAAGCGCCAATCAGCAAAGGCGATGTAGTTGGTAAACTATTCTACCAAGTAGACGGTGAAGACGTTGCTGAATACCCCCTACTAGCACTTGAAGATGTAGACCAAGGCAGCCTATTCAGCCGTCTATGGGACTACCTAGTTCTTCTATTCAAGGGTTTATTCTAAACAAGCCAAAGGTTTGTTCTAGGTAAAACCTAAGCTTGTTATATAGCTAACCTAATGAGTAAGTTCATGATTTGCTCATTAGTGAACCAAAAGCCGCCATGTGCGGCTTTTGTTGATCTTGAGTTCGGTGATATTTACACGTAATATTCCGCCTTATTACTCGTGTCTGTTGACCGAACACGCTTTTTATCGACATTTCGCCAATTTGCGAGCGTCTAGCCTTTTGGAGCTAATCATGAACATCAATTCTGATGCAAAACTAAAAGACCTCTTAGAGTTCCCTTGTTCATTCACTTACAAAGTAATGGGCCACGCTAAGCCAGAACTGACTGAGCTAGTACTAGAAGTGATCCAGCGTCATGCTCCTGGTGACTACAGCCCAACGCTAAAACCGAGTGCGAAAGGTAACTACCACTCTGTTTCTATCAATATTACTGCGACTTCAATTGAACAAGTAGAAACTCTTTATAAAGAACTGGGCGAGATCGAAATCGTTCGTATGGTTCTGTAATCTCCGATTGCACATGAAAAACAGCGGCTTATTGCCGCTGTTTTTGTTTAAAGCACCCTATCTAGCTCAAATTCATTCAACTTAATTTTCAATAAATACAAAGAAAGTTGAAAAACCTTGCAGTCCGTCTGTAGTTAGAATCATGTTTCGCGTTTATAATGCGTTCACTTTATTAATCCTTGAGGGAGTGCAGCTTTGCAAAATAAGCTAATCGTAAAAAAATTAGGCCGTCAGGATTACGAACCTGTATGGAAAGCCATGCATAAGTTCACAGACGAACGCACGGAAGAAGACGTAGACCAAGTTTGGTTGGTTGAACACAACCCTGTCTTCACTCAAGGACAAGCAGGCAAAGCTGAGCATGTATTAAATGCCGGTGATATCCCTGTAATACAAAGCGATCGCGGTGGCCAAGTGACTTATCACGGCCCAGGCCAATTAGTGGCTTACTTTCTGATTAACATCCGCCGCAAGAAATTCGGAGTGCGTGATTTGGTGACTCATATCGAGAACCTCGTAATCAATACTCTGAAAGCTTACAATATAGATTCAGCTGCCCGACCTGACGCTCCTGGTGTTTATGTCGATGGCAAGAAAATCTGTTCACTCGGATTACGTATTCGACGTGGCTGCTCGTTCCACGGGCTAGCACTCAACGTCGATATGGACCTGTCTCCATTCCTACGTATTAACCCATGTGGTTACCAAGGTATGGAAATGGCGCAGGTAAGCCAACTCGGCGGACCAAGTGAACTAGAAAACGTTGAGCAACAGTTAATACAAGAGCTCGTAGAGCTACTCGGCTATGACCAAGTAGACATTCAAGCCACCAGTAACATTACAGCAGAAGCATAAAATCATGAGCAAACCAATCCAAATGGAAAAAGGCGTTAAATATCGTGACGCTGACAAAATGGCATTAATTCCCGTAAAGAATATGCCTGCTGAACAGAAAGAAGTTCTACGTAAGCCTGAATGGATGAAGATTAAACTTCCTTCAGACAGCCATCGTATTCAAGAAATCAAATCAGCAATGCGCAAAAACAACCTGCACTCAGTTTGTGAAGAAGCGTCTTGTCCTAACCTAGCCGAGTGTTTCAACCACGGTACGGCAACGTTTATGATTCTTGGCGCTATCTGTACTCGTCGCTGCCCGTTCTGTGATGTTGCCCATGGTCGCCCTGTTGCTCCTGAAGCTGAAGAGCCGAAGAAACTAGCTAAGACAATTAAAGACATGAAACTGAAGTACGTTGTAATCACTTCAGTTGACCGTGATGACTTGCGGGACGGCGGTGCTCAGCACTTTGCTGACTGTAACCGTGAGATTCGCGAACTAAATCCAAATATTCGTATCGAAACACTGGTTCCAGACTTCCGCGGTCGTATGGACGTTGCACTTGATCTAATGAAAGACAACCCGCCAGATGTTTTCAACCACAACCTAGAGACAGCGCCACGTCTATACCGTAAAGCGCGTCCAGGTGCGAACTACAAGTGGTCTCTTGATCTACTGAAGAAATTCAAAGAGCAGCACCCTGATATCCCAACAAAATCAGGTGTGATGATGGGTCTTGGTGAGACAAAAGAAGAGATCGTTCAAGTACTGAAAGACCTTCGTGAACATGGTGTGACTATGCTGACACTAGGCCAATACCTAGCACCAAGCCGTCACCACTTACCAGTAGAACGCTACGTGCCGCCTTCTGAGTTCGATGAGCTGAAAGAGATTGCTCTAGAGCTAGGCTTCACTCATGCAGCGTGTGGCCCGTTTGTACGTTCTTCTTACCACGCGGACTTGCAAGCTCAAGGTATGGAAATTAAGTAATCACGATTGCTTAACGAACAATGTAAAGGCGCTGAATATTATATTCAGCGCCTTTTTTCTATCTTGTTCGTGCCGCTATAGCTTTATATTTCGTGCCACTAAGCTTTATATAAAAACAACAAAGCCACTCTTTATGAGTGGCTTTGTGCTTAATATTTCAAGTTCAGAGGAGGTAATTTCAAAAAGCCCAGATAGGGTTCTGCATTAACCGAAAGATGCCCAGATAACCGTTGCTACCAAAATTGGGCACACAAACTTCACATACATTGGCCAAACCTTACCAAACCAACCAAGTTGAAAATCAGGACTGCCTTGTTCAAGCTCTTTCACTTTTGAAGCTCGGCTCCATACCCAACCACCAAACACACAGAACATCAATGCAGCGACCGGTTGAAGGTACTGAGTTGCAATCATCGCTACCATGCCAAACATCGCAGCAAAGTTGTAAACAATCACCACACTAAACAGCGCGATAGCACCACCAATTACCCAGCTTGTTGGCGTTCGTCTGGTATTGAAACGCTCACTCACTAGCGCAACCGGGCCTTCAAGCATCGAAATCGAAGAAGTCAGTGCTGCAATCGTTAGTAGTAAGAAGAACACAATCGCAAAGATCTGACCAAGCACACCTAAACTATCAAACATCAACGGCAAAACCGTGAATACTAGAGTGTCAGAGCTTAATAGTGAGCCGTCTTCAGCGTAGATTTGAACGCCTTTTTGCATCGCAACAAACATTGCTGGCATCACCACTAGGCCAGCAATAAAAGCGACAGCAGTATCCACCAGAGTTACGTTCATCGCCATTTTTGGTAGGTTCTCTTTCTTGCTTAAGTAAGAGCCATAAACCAACATCGAGCAACCGCCAATAGTGAGTGAGAAGAACCCCTGTCCCATTGCCGCCAGAATCAGTTTTCTATCCCACACTTTCTCAAAGTCTGGAATAAGGTAATGTTTTAGGCCTTCCATCGCGCCAGATTGCGTCATGATGTAAACAA
The DNA here is from genome assembly GCF_001691235.1 of Vibrio sp. ZF57. Lineage (NCBI taxonomy): Bacteria > Pseudomonadati > Pseudomonadota > Gammaproteobacteria > Vibrionales > Vibrionaceae > Vibrio > Vibrio sp. ZF57. Next base: position 55,740 of record NZ_MAKD01000084.1, read on the forward strand.
ACAATAAGCCAAATAAAACAAACAGCGCAGGCATCAAACGAGTCGACCATTTCTCGATGCCTTGCTTAACACCGCCCTGCACAATCAAGATAGTCAGTACATAGAACGCGACGGTACCAAATACGTTGCGCTCAACACTGAAGCCCTTAAACCAATCAGCAATCGCTTCTAGGCCGATAAGATCCGCGACCGCACCAATTAGGAAACAGATCAACCAGCCACCAACAATACTGTAAAACGCCAACACTGCGCTTGGTACACTCAGTCCAACCCAACCGACAAACTCACCGACTTTCTTACCCAAAGGGTTTGTCGTCAAAGATCGCATGCTATCAACTGGGTTTGCTTGGCCGTGACGGCCGATAGCCATCTCTACCACCAGCATAGGGAAAGCAACCACGAAGATCATGATCAAATAGACCAAAAGGAAAGCACCGCCACCGTTGCTGGCAACTTGAGTCGGGAAACCCCAAATATTACCCAAGCCAACCGCTGCACCAGCCGCTGCTAAAATAAAGCCTAAACGAGAGCTAAAGTGCTCTCTTGAAGAGGAAGATTGTTGGTCCATATCGCCCGCATTAAAAATCAATGAACTAGTTGAGAAGTACAGTAATAAAAAGCAATGATAGGCACAACTAATAAATGAACAATTCTCTGATTTTTACAATCAATGCGCTATTTGGAACCACAAAATTAACAAACAACCAGTCTTATCGTTCAATTATAATCAACAAAGCGAAGTAGTAGGCTTAAGAAGAAAATGGATTGAATTGAGATAAATACTCGCCGTGTGGTTCCATTTATACAAACAAAAAGAGCACCAACCGGTGCTCTTGCTATTCATCACTAGACTCGAATTAAATTGTGAATACTTGGTAATCTTTTAAGTTCGGAATGATTTCATGCAGTTCTTGCTCTTGTTCTGCCATCTCATCAAGTGAATCACAGAACTCATTCGCTTCTTGTTGTACTTGTTGAGAGTGTTCTTTCATTCGCTCTTCAACTTTCAGCTTGAGTTCAGCCATGCTGTCCGTCAATTCCGTAAGGTTGAGCCCACCTTCTTGCTTCATCTTTTCTGACATGGCATTAAAAGCACTAGAGATAAACTCTTGGTTAAAGATCTCTTTAGCTTTTTCGAAGTCTTCAGACCAACCATTGGCCATCGACTCAAAGCTGTCTGCAGGCAAAACCAGCTCGCCATCTTTGTAGTAACGGGCTTCTAGGTCTGCGAAAAACGTTTTCATCGACTCTTTTACGTTATCAAACGATTCTGGAGAGTCTAAACTAACAGCAATATCATCAATCACATCATTGGCTAATGCGAGACTTTCGCTTGCCATCTGCTTAGCTCGTGGTATGTACTCACTCATACTCTCACGATATTTTTCAATCGCCGCTTGTTGGTCAGCATCAAGCTCAACTTTCTCGCCATGAATATAGAGATCGTTATTATCATCGAACACGGCGGTATCACCATTTACCTGATGAATTTCGACTTTTTGGTCATCGATTCGCAATTCATTTTTCAAATCAACTCGACACTGAGCAGCAAAAGTTGGCAGGCTCACAAAAGAGATTACCGCTGTTAACGATGCGATTAATACATTGTTTTTAATAAATATTTTGTTTTTCATAAATACATTGTTTTTCATAACATCCTCTCATCAATCTGACAGATTACTATACCCTTGGTATATGCTCCTTTGTCAGAGAAACGTTTTATATCTATTAGTCAGTTAGTTAGTCGATAGAGATAACTTCGTAGCAAAACTGTTTATCTGCGACCTTAAACTCAATCTCATCACCAACTTCTTTACCCATTAGAGCCTGGCCAAAAGGTGCATTTGCCGTCACGATGGCAATCTCATTCTCATTCCACGTGACAGAAAGTCCGCCGACTCTCGGCCCCATAAAAAAGTGTTTATATTGATCATGCTCGTCAATGACCACAACGTAACTGCTCACCGTAACCTTCTCACTATCACGCAACACTAAGTTACGATAACACTGAATATCGTCTTCACACTCTTGTACCCTCACCGCTTGACCATGGGCGAGATACGAAGCTTCTAATGCCAATGTATCGTACTTATGTTCAGGCACTGTCTCTTCATCTGTCGCAGCATCAATAGCGCGTTGAGTAGCAGATTGTGCGATACGTAATCGGGATTCAAGTTGCTCTATGATTATTTGGCGAAGCTCAGACTTATTCATACTATTGGGGTGCTTTTCTATAGGAGCTACAGAATAGAATTAGGTACAATCAGGTGCAAGACATTTGATTCATCAAGCGACGCTATCATGAATGGGCGCCCGCTTTAGCATCAATACGACACTTAATAACTCAGGTAGAACATAAATGATTGAGCAGAAGCTAAAACAAGTATTCGGATTCGACTCACTGCGCAATGGGCAAAAGCAAGTCATTGATAACGTTCTATCTGGTCACTCGACTGCCGCGATATTCCCGACAGGCTCAGGTAAATCGCTGTGCTATCAATTACCAGCATTAGAGTTACCGCACTTAACCTTGGTGATATCGCCACTGTTAGCCTTGATGAAAGACCAACTCGCTTTCCTGCACAGTAAAGGCATTAGCGCAGCGGCAATCGAATCAAGCCAAGACCGACAAACCACACAACAGGTTATGCAGTCAGTGCGTAACGGTGACACCAAGATCCTCATGATCTCCGTCGAGCGCTTGAAGAACGAACGCTTTCGTCAGTTTATCTCCCAAGTGTCGATCTCACTGCTTGTGGTCGATGAAGCGCACTGTATTTCAGAATGGGGACACAACTTCAGACCCGACTACCTGAAGCTTCCTCAATACCAAAAACAGCTCAATATTCCTCAGGTTCTACTACTGACAGCCACTGCGACTACAGCGGTTATCCAAGATATGAAGTCAAAGTTTGAAATTGATGAGGAGCGCGTTGTGGTTACGGGTTTCTATCGTCAAAATCTCGATCTGTCGATTCAACCTTGTGAACAAACCAGTAAGCTAGAAACCTTGTGCAATGTGGTTAACCAAGCTTCTCTCGCTCCGACTATTGTTTATGTCACCCTTCAACAAACGGCAGAGATGGTGGCTCAGCAGCTTCGCAATGCTGGCGTTAATGCAGTGGCTTACCATGCGGGTCTTAAGCCTGAAAATAGAGATGCTATTCAACACCAATTCATGAATGATGACGTGAGCTGTATCGTCGCAACTATCGCGTTTGGTATGGGCGTGGATAAGTCCAACATTCGCCGAGTGATTCACTTTGACTTACCAAAATCGATCGAAAACTACTCACAAGAGATCGGCAGAGCTGGTCGAGATGGGCAAGCGTCTGAATGTATTTTACTGGCTAACAAACACGGTTTAAGCACACTCGAGAACTTCGTTTTTGGTGATACGCCAGACAACATATCGATCCAAGCGGTATTAAAAGAGATCTACGAAAATCAAAACATTGGCGCTTCTGGCTCGAATCAATGGGAGATCATGCTTAATCAACTATCACGTGAATCCAACATTCGTCAGTTACCGCTAAAAACACTACTGGTGTATCTCGAAATTGAAGGTGTGATTGAGCCCAAGTACAGCTACTTCGCAGACTACAAATTTAAGTTCATTCGTCCGAAACAGCAGATCACAGAGCAATTTCAAAGTGAACGTCGTCAATTTGTCGAAGCGATTTTCCAATGCTCTCCTCAAGCAAGAGTGTGGTGCCAAGTCGACTTCGATGCGCTTTGGACACACTTCCAAGCCGATCGTCAGCGTGTGATTGCGGCTATCGACTACTTCAATGAACAAGGTTGGATTGAACTAGAAAGCAAGCAGATCACCGATGTCTACGCGATCCACAATACTTCTGAAGATATGATGCAACTGTCAGAGCGCCTCACTGAGTTGTTTAAAGCAAAAGAAAACAGCGAGATAAACCGCCTTAACCAAATGCTGAATTTCTTTGAGGCGGATACTTGCCTAAGCTCACGCCTTGCGAGTTATTTTGCCGATGATAAAGCACCAACAAACTGCGGTCACTGCTCTGTATGTCGAGGAGAAGTGGCAATCTTACCAACCGTTGATGTTGAACCTATCGATGATGAGACGGTGATGACATGGATACATGAGTTTATTTCGGCTAGCCAACAACTGATTACCGACGAGGCAATTACTCGCTTCTTATGTGGAATCGCCACCCCGCTTTCAACCAAACTCAAAGCCAGTAAAATGGTCGGTTACGGCAAGCTAGAGCAGCAACCGTTCAGTGATACCTTAGCGCGAGTAAAACAACTTCCTAGGTAATTCTTACTTATAAAAAACCGACTAGGCTATGAAGCGTAGTCGGTATTCATCTCACTCATTATCTTTAAAAGAAGCTCAACTGACGCATTTGGTCTTTGGGTTGCAGCATTACACTTAAACCAAGTAGGCGTATCTCTCGCCCTTGTTGTCTTTTCAGTATTTCACTAAGCAGCTCTTTGAAGTGCTCACGATCGAGAGAGGCGTGGATGTGCTCAATCGTGGTTTGTTGAAAATCGGCGAACTTGAGCTTAATGCCCTGCTTGATGATCGCTTTGCTTGGGCTAGCCTTTTCTAAGCGAGTCTCGAGTTCAGGAAATAGCTTGTCTTCGATTACCTGCCAACATTCAGCGTAAGTTGAAATATTTTGAGTGAAGGTGCGCTCTACGCCTACCGATTTTCGCTCGCGCTCGATGATAACTTCTCGATCATCAATGCCATGACTGCGCTTCCAGAGTGATGCACCTTGACGGCCAAACTTGAGTAGCAGGTCTCGATAGTCAGACTCTTTAATATCCTTACAAGTAAAGAAACCTGCTTGATGCAGCTTTTCAATGCTCACCTTGCCAACACCGGGAATCTTTTCAAGTGGTAGCTCATCGATCACTGATTGCACGTCTTGTGGAGGGATAACAAACTGACCATTGGGCTTATTCAGATCCGAGGCCACTTTCGCCAAGAATTTAATCGGTGCAATTCCTGCAGAAGCTGTCAGGTTCAGTTCGTTCCAGATATCACGGCGAATAGACTCGGCAATAAGTGTTGCTGAACCATGACACCGCTTAGAATCGGTGACATCAAGGAAAGCTTCATCCAAAGAAAGAGGTTCAATGATTGATGTGTATCGAGAGAAGATTTCGCGGATCTTTTTAGATATCTCGACATAGACCGACATTCTTCCCGGCACAACCAATAGATTAGGACAAAGCTGCAGGGCTTTTCCGGTCGGCATTGCAGAGCGAACACCAAACTTGCGGGCTTCGTAATTACAGGTACTCAAAACACCGCGTTGCTTTTCATGCCCACCAACAGCTAACGGGCGATTTCGGTAAGCAGGGTTATCACGCATTTCTACAGCCGCGTTGTAAAACCCTTAGGTGAAAAATGTAAGTTTGACTAGCTGAGTAAGTGAATGCGTTTTTATAACATAGGGTTAGATACAAATTCTTACTAACAAAACCCCCTAACAAAAAAATCCGAGAAATTTATGTAAAAAACTAGTATTTTCTTAAAAATCCACTTACAAAAATCACAAAGGGAGTTGTAATTGGTCCGTTGATTTCTTGGGTTCAATACCAACACTTAATCCGACTAAACGTATACTTCGTCCATGACTTCTAGCAACGGCTTCTTCACATAACTTGATAAAAAACTGCATATCCATTTCATCATACTTATGTTCAACCGTTGTTTGTTGAAAATCGTTGAACTTTAATTTTACACCGAGTTTCGTGATCACTTTATCTGCAAGCGCTTTTTCTAACCTTTGCTCTAATTCGACATACAGAGGCTTTATGGCTAGTGTGCATTCATCCAAACTATGAATATCATTTAAATATGTCCGTTCAACCCCTACTGACTTTCTAATCCTTTCGACAACAATATCTCTATCATCAATACCATTGCACCTTTGCCAAAGTGTATGTCCGAATTTGCCAAATTTTGAAATCAAAGTGTTTTTATCGAAATTCTTAACATCATCCCCTTTATATAAGCCGAGTTTGTTTAATTTCTCTAACGTCACCTTCCCAACACCATTTATTTTCCCTAATTCTAATTCGTCTATAAAAGTTTGGATCTCAGAAGGTGGGACAATACATATACCATTAGGTTTATTCACATCTGAAGCGACTTTAGAAACAAACTTTAATGGGGAAACTCCTGCCGAAGCCGTTAAATTCAATTCAGTTTGAATAGACTTGCGTATGTCTTCTGCAATTAAAGTTGCTGAACCTTGAAACAGCTTAGAACCTGTGACATCTAAATACGCCTCGTCTAAGGATAGTGGCTCTATTACATCCGTATACCGTCTAAATATTTCATGGATTTGCCTAGATACCGCCTTATACTTTTCCATATTTCCAGACACTACTGTTAAGCTTGGGCAAAGTTGTAACGCTTTTGTTGTAGACATAGCCGAACGCACACCAAAAGCTCTCGCCTCATAACTACAAGTTGCAATAACACCGCGACCATTTTTCCCTCCAACTGCTAGAGGAATTCCACGTAAAGAGGGGTTGTCCCTTGCTTCTACAGAGACATAGTAACTGTCGAGATCAATATGAATTATTTTTCGCATACTTTAATCGATGTTTTTGAATGGTTTAGGTGCATAAACCTTTTTTAACACCTTTATACTGTGCATTTGCACAGCAGTATAGCAATTCAAATCTGGTATTAGCAAAAGAATCTACGATGCAGTGTTCAACTATATAGATGAAAAAGACGAAATAACCCTTTCCAAAATGCCCCAAGCTGAAGCTCATCAAATACTCTTAGACTCCCTCCGAAACCGCCTTCATAGACATGGGCACCGTTACTTCCTCAAGTAACATTCGAGCCGTTACTCTCTTCAGCAAAGAGCGAGAATTACTAGAAGCATTACGCTGAATGGGAATCTGAGGCTTGTTTTGCTCTCTCATGTGGGCATAAAGACATGACTCCGGAATGTCATCTTCAATTCGCTCTGCAAACTCAATTAGATTTGGCTCAGCAAAGGTAAATAACCAAGCATGTTGTACTTCTGAAGAGTTAACTCGAAGTATGCGCCCAAGCACTTTTCTGCAGTACCGTTCCGTTTTACTGAACTCATATGACAACATACATGAAGGCGCGGGATATCCGCTCCCTTGCTGATCACAAAAACTGGGGACATGCCAACGACGATCATGCTGACACGCCTCTGTCGAGTAGACGACACTTGTTACCAAGTGCCGCCCCTCTAAGAACTGTACG
>NZ_MAKD01000085.1:0-120358 GCF_001691235.1 Vibrio sp. ZF57
CTGATCAGATCGTAGGTTCTTGATTTAGTTCCATTGAATTACGCAACAAAGCCTATCATCTCCATCATCTTCGTAGATTGAACCTTGAGTATACCAAACTGAATCTAAGACAAGATTACCGCGCTCTCAATTCGAACACTCTCTTTGATAAATAACATAAAACGAATAACAGGCTCTAGGATGACTCTAATTCGCTTGATAGTTACGCCACCAATACCTGTACGCAAACGGTCTCTTAACAGAACACTCAATAAATGAGTTCTTAAGTCAAAAAACAAAAATTCGAATAATATTTGACTTAGCATTCCAAAGAATACGGAATATTATGATGTTCATTTTGAAAGTTAAAATTCAATAAAAGATCAATAAACTGCTGTTATTTAACTGGTTTAATACTAATTCGACTTAGATCATATTTACAACCAATTGTAACCAATTGTTATTTACAAAATACTCACTAAGAAAATAGAATAAAACCACTAATTTTATACTGGTGTTGAAAATGCGTTACCTTTGGGCTTCATTCTGTCATAAAAATCCAATTCCGGGTCGAATTGTTCATATCCTTGTTATGTTGATAGCGCTAGCTTCTATCACCATTCCATTGATTTCAAAAGACGCCACAACCATCTTAACTTCACTGTGTGCTGCTCTAGTCTGTTTCGTCGTTTTTGTCTTCTTTGCGCTCGCCGACAAAATGCGCTCAGGCATGCATTAATCAACCAATCAGTTCTCTATCACCAAGCATTCTCTTTTTAAAAATTCATTATAAAATGCTGGTTACCAAATACGGAAAAGCCCAAAGTTATTAGCTTTGGGCTTTTCTTCTATAGCGAATTCTTACATATTCCAAATAGCCTGTAGTTAGAAATTACAGCTATCAATCAGGCATCACCACAATACCCATGCTTTCAAGCAGTTGTTCTTGTTGCCACGCGACAATTTTGATTCCTGTTGTATCTACTTTGCGAGGATCTAACCCTTCTAATTCAGCATGGCATAAATTCGCCCCTTGCATACTAAATTGCCCCCATACATCTTCCGAGAACACACCTCGGCTAAGATCAGACTCTTTCAGTGACGCGCCGCCAAGGTAAGTGCCTATCCAACGGTTCTCAAACAGCTCGCACTTCTCTAAACAAGCTTGTTCAAAATTGGCGTATGACAGATTACAGCCCGTAATATACGCAGAGCAAAAATACATGCGATTGCTCACCTGATTGGCAAAATTAGCACGAGTAAAGTTCGCCCCTTTCAAGTCGCATTCACGTAGCTCAATCCCATAGCAATTCGCGTTACTAAAGTTCGCCATCGCCAACTGACAATTCTGAAAACTTGCATCTCGTAAGTCGGCAACATCAAAGTGGCATCCCTCAATATCGCCTTGTTCAATAAACTTACAGTTAATAAACGTTGCATCACGTAAGTTCGAACGTCTGAAATCACAACGGATAAACGTACAGGCTGTAAATGTAAGCTCTGATAAGTCTTGCTGAGCAAAACTGTGGTGATGATAAGTGCTGTTATTGGTGTCCATTTAGCCCCCTAAAGAAATTAAGCTAAGACTATCATTGCGATCTCAAGAAAACACCAAATTAAAAACCAACAAAAACAGCAACTTAAAACACCCCGATTTGGCCATTTTAAGGCACCAAACAAGCTCTTTAAGGTTATTATTTTCGTTTTATAGCATGCGCTTATCTTGAAAAAAGTTTTGTCGCTTAGAAGTGCCAATAAGAGAAAAAGTTACTTTGACGAAACGAGTCAATTATTGACCGCGTCCTAACGCGCTAGACTGGACGGTTGGTATGTTGCTCGTTACACTATTCCTCATTCTCAGCATAAAGAGTAAGAACAATGAAAGACATGCGACAAGCTATGCTCGATGCAGGATTTAGCCTTATTAATGAACACGGGTTTGCTGGTGTTGGCCTGATGAAGATCATCAACCAAGCGGAAGGCACGAAGGGTTCTTTTTACCACTACTTTAAATCCAAAGAGCACTTTGGTGAGATCCTTCTTACTAACTACTTTGATGAGCATCTCGCTAAGCTGGATGACTTTTTAAGTGATGAATCGCTTTCTCGTCGTGATCGCGTTAAAGCCTATTTCGAGTTTTGGTGTGCATCGAAACTGACTGAAGACTTCAATATCCAATGTCTTGTCGTAAAACTGGCGGGAGAAGTAGCTGGATCTGAAAACCCGTTGCAATCGACCATGGCTGAAGGCGCGGAAAAGATCATCCTGCGTATGGCGAAGCTGTTTGAAGAAGGCAATGAGGCCGGTGATTTCACTATCGCAGAGCCCGAATCGCTGTCTCGAATGCTTTATGGCCTATGGCTAGGCTCAACGCTCATGGCCGCCATGCAGCGTAACCGTTCGATTCTAAACAATGCCATGGAAGAGACTCTTCTCGCCATGAGCCCAGCCCAAGAATCGGCTGACTAGATATACCCGTTACCAAATACCAGAAACCAGAAACCAGAAACCAGAAACCAGAAACCAGAAACCAAAAGGCTCGCATAATTTAGCGAGCCTTCTATCTTACTGTAAATTTTGATTAAATCGATTCACGCTTACTCCGTTACCCCAGACGAGACGCAATATTATTGGCTTTGAGTAAGCCCTTAATAACCGGGTCGATATGCTTGAAGAAGCTCAGCCATCCTTCACAGAGATAATTTACCCCTGCCTCACCATCGCGGCTTTTGATGATGCGGTTTTTGGGGCACTCGCCATGGCATGCGAATTTAAACTCACAGGCTTGGCATTGTTTCGGCAGAGACTTCTGTTTGGCGAACCCAAAACTCTGCTGCTTTGGCGAAAAGGCTAAAGTTGAAAGTGCTTGTTCCTGAATATTACCTAACTGAAATTCAGGAAATACATAATGGTCACATGAGTACACATCGCCATTGGGCTCAACCGCTAACCCTTTGCCGCAGATCTCACTCAGCGTGCACATGGTGCTTTCTCTGCCCATCCATACACCGACAAAATTTTCAAAGTACGGCACTAACACTCGACCAAAATCGTGTTCAAACCACTCATCAAAAACGGTAGTGAGGAATTGTCCCCATTGCGCAGAGCCGACACTCCACGGTTCAACCTCGCCTGATACGGGAATGATCGCTTGTTGGTTACTCAACCATTTATTGTTGGTGTGAGCTTCGCGCTTATCGACCACAGGAATAAACTGCAACTGCTTCGAACCCACTTCATCGCGTAGAAAGCGATAGACCTCTAACGGATACTTTCCTGTCACATCATTCACGCAGGTTAGGGTCGCGAACTCGACGTTATGTTGCTTCAAGTAGCGAATGCCGCGCATTGTTTGAGAGAAAGTTCCTTTGCCTGCACGGTTGGTTCGGTAGTGATTGTGTAAGTGCTCTGGGCCGTCAATACTCACACCAATGATAAAGTCATTCTTCTTGAAGAACTCACACCACGCATCATTCAGTAACGTGCCGTTGGTTTGAAGGTCATTGCTGATCTTGCTGTAGCTAGGGCAATATTTTTTCTGCAGTGCGACCACCTTTTTAAAATATTCAATCCCCAATAAAGTAGGTTCTCCACCATGCCAAGAAAAGATGATTTCAGGTGTATTCTGCCCTTCTATATATTGCTTGATATAACGCTCTAACAGAGCTTCATCCATCGTATATTGAGAGCCTTTTGGGTATTCAAGCAGCTGTTGTTTTTCTAAGTAATAACAGTAGGTGCAACTGATATTACACACCGCCCCAATGGGTTTTGCTAACGCCTGAAGTTTGCTGTGTGCTTTGCCATTGAACTGCGGAACTGAACTCAAATTTGATAGCGATAATGTCGTCATGAAGAGTGCCTCGATGTAAAAGTTATTATATTAGCCAAAACAATTCGTAATTCCTTTACACGGTGTTCATCGGCCAACCAAGCTTGATGGCATTAGGTTGGCCGAGTGGTTTTTCCTCTATTTCACGTTTTCAAACGGGTTCCACGCTTCGTCAACCGGGACGATATTTTGCGCTTTTTCGTATTCTTGATATTCAGCGACCATTTCAAGGAACAGATCTGGCATTTCATTTCTCAAGTCATGTTGCTCAGCTGGATCTTTCTTGGTGTTGTATAAGTGCCACTCACTGTCACCGCCCATTCCCGTAGAAATTCGGATGATCTTATGATCACCTTTAAGCAGAATTCCGCTACCAAACAATTCAAATGGAATCGCATTGTTGGCACTGTGCACGTCTGCCGTTTCCCCTTTGAAGTAAGGCAACAAGCTCACACCACTCATCGGCGCCACTTCTCGACCTTGATATTCGGTTCCTGGATGATCGACCTCTGCAATCTCAAGAATCGTGGCTGCAATGTCCTTCACTTGGGATAAGTCGTTTGTCTGAGTTCCCGGTTGCAACGCATCTTCACCGCCTAAAAGCGCTTTGGCTGGCTTAACGATAAATGGCACACGGATACCGCCCTCTGCTGTGTAAGCTTTGTACCAAGATAGGCCACCGGTTGAAGCGCTTGCCCACTCAGGACCAAGTGACACACTGGAGTTCGCCTTACCCAAGTTTTCAGTCGAATTATCGAAATGATGAGCAGTCCACGTTCGGATCAAATCACTGATATTTTCACCGGTAATATCCGCCGCTTCTGGGCCGTTATCCGCTAGGTACATGATGTAGGTATTGTCGTATTCGCCGATTTCTTTCAGGTAATCGACTATCTGGCCGACTTGTTGGTCCTGCATCTCCATCATGCCCATCGCCACAGCCATGTTCTTGCCGTACCACTTTTGTTCTTTCTCAGAAAGCGAGTCCCAAGGGCGGCTTAATGAATTACGTCCTGAAATGTCAGCCTCTTTTGGAATCACGCCCATCTCTTTCATGCGTTCGAAACGATCTTCTCGAACCGAGTCCCAACCATGTTCAACGTAGTAATCGACTTTATCTTGATAGGCAGACTCAGGCGCTTGCAGTGGCAGGTGAATACCGGTGAATGGGACGTAAGCGAAGAAAGGCTTACCGTCGTCTTTTTTGCTGTCGATCATCTTGATGATCTCGTTGGTGTAAACTTGGTCTGAGTATTCGCCTTTGTATTTATCCTCAACCACTTCACCGTTGCGGTAAGTTGGCTCAACTTCGACGCCGGGAATATCGCCTTTTTGCAGCGCATCAGCTGTCGCAGCATTTTTGGCAGGGAACATCATATCTCGATTAAAATGATTCGAACCGCCAGCTAAAATGCCATAACTTTCAGAGAAACCCCGGTCATCAGGTAAAAAACCATCTTCATGACCTAAATGCCATTTACCCGATAAATAGGTGTTGTAGCCACTCTCTTTAAGTAACGTAGCTACCGTTACGCCCTTTTTGGTGAGATAACCTTCATAGCCTGGCTTACCAATAGCTCCCGGATAGACGGCATAGTCGAAGGTGCCTAGCCCAACCTCGTGGCTATTTGCTCCGGTTAACATCATAGAGCGCGTTACCGATGAGGTTGGTGACGCGTGAAAGTTAGTAAACTTAACCCCTCTTCAGCCAGCGCCATTAGGTTTGGGGTATCCGCTTCTGAGCCATAAGGCTGAGTATCGGCAAAGCCCACATCATCGCCAACAATAACAACAATATTCGGTTTTTCTGATTCAGCCGCAAGAGCAGCACTGCTTGCCGCGGCCATTGCAGTGAAGACTAACGATTTCTTGAATGTCTGCATAAGACGTTCTCCAATTTCTGCGAATAACTTTTTCTGAGGCTAACCTTTCTGTGATTAACCTGAGTTAGGATTTGAATTAGTGCGCGGCTTGCGACATCCAATGTAATAAGTCGAGCGCGGGGTCATACTCTTGAGTTGCTGCCATAGAACCACTCATAATCGTTGATACACACGTTGTATAAGAAGATGCCAACAAACATCGACTTCTCAAATGCGCTGTAAATCATGGTTGAGGTACGCAGCGATTTGTACTTCGCCGAGAACATCAACAACACACCAATACAGCCAACCACCACACCCCAGTGTTGATAAGTACCGAGCAAATACTCTTTGTTTTCCATCATGGTATCGTTGTACGAGAACAGCGTCTGCATACTCCAATCAGGCGCTAGGAAAGTGGAAAAAGCCGTCGCCGTTAAGAAACCTGTAATCATCAAATACGATTTGATCGTACGTTCAAAAAAACGTTCCAACATAAAAGTAACCTCTTAAAATAATTTCGTGAAAATAACTTTTTGAAAAATAAACAGTGTCATACCAACAGTGATTTACTGGCCAAGCATGCCCATCACTGCGGTTTTTAATTCGTTGTCTTCTTTTGAAAACAGATGCTTAACGCGGTGATCTAAACCTGTTTCCAACACAGTTTTAGCGTGAGAGAAAGTGATAAACCCTTCTTTACCGTGATAATTGCCCTGGCCTGATTCGCCAATGCCACCAAACGGCGCGTCATCAACCGCTAAATGGAAAACACAGTCATTAATACACATGCCACCGGAGTGAACTTGGTGCTTAACCTGAGCCTGTAAACTCAAATCAAAGCTCATCAGGTAGAGTGCTAACGGCCTTGGTTTGCTATTGATGACTTGGAACGCCTCTTCGACATTGCGATACGTAATCAAAGGTAATAATGGGCCGAAAATTTCTTCGTTCATCACCTTGGATGACAGGCTTGGTTCAACGATCAAATGTGTCACCAACCGATGAGTATTTAGGTCCATCGATTCGTCATGGCAAGCAACGATTCGTGTCCCAGCTTCCTGCTCTTCATTCAACAGACCAGCAATACGATCACATTGGCGAGGGTTAATGAGCGAGGTTAAACCCTCAGAGTAGATCCCTTCATCAAACAGCTGTTGGTATTGTTTTTTGTACTCCAGAATGAAGGCTTCGAGCTTATCTTCAGGGAGTAGCACGTAATCTGGAGCGACACATACTTGGCCGTTGTTTAAGCTTTTACCATAAATAATTCGCTCTACCGCAATATCGATCGGCATGTCTTCTGCCACGATAACCGGTGACTTACCGCCTAGCTCTAGCGTGACTGGAGTTAGCGTGTCAGCCGCTGACCTCATCACTTGGCGACCCACTTGGGTTGACCCCGTAAACAGAAGATGATCAAACGGCAACGCCGAAAATGCGGCTGCGATTTCTACCTCACCTTCAACCAAGCACACCTCATCGGCATGGAAAACTTCCGCCAATAGCGCTGTTAATACTTGGTTCGTCGCTGGGGTAAATTCGCTCATCTTGATCATGGCGCGATTTCCCGCAGCCAGCGCCGAAATAAGTGGGCCGACGGATAACATGATCGGGAAATTCCACGGAGCAATAATCCCGACGACGCCTTTGGGTTGATAAACCACTTCAACACGAGAGGTTGAAAGCAATGGGCCGGAATGACGAATCGAAGATGTCGACCAATGAGGTAAACACTCAATGCTGTGATCAATATTTCCGATACAAGGCAATATGTCAGCCATCAAAGTGTCTTGTCGGCTGCGTTGACCATAGTCCTTACTCACGGCTACACACAAACGATCTGTGTAATCGATTAGCGCAGATTTAAGTGCGAGCAGCTGCTCAATTCTCTCCGATATCGCTGGCATCGGTTTCTGTGCAAAAGCTCCCTGCATGCTGTTCAACGTCATGGTCATTTGTGTTGGCGTCAATTCGTGTTTCATACATCACCTCGTGGTTAAGATGAGCACACAACAATACACAACAGACCGGTCGGTCTAGTATTTTATTGTCAGAGAATCGTCAATGGAGTTTTGATGACAATCCAATGAGGCGGCTACAAACGGGGCAAAAAGTCAGGGGAATTTAAAATAAGAAGGCGTAACTAACACGCAGGGCAAATAGAGATTTTAAATGGCAGGATCAAAAATGGCCGCTTAGTGCGACCATTTGACAATTATTTAAGTTGTTGTTCTAAATAAACAATTTATAAATAAGGTTAGCTCTTGGCTACGTTTGCAATGCCTTCAAGTTGAAGTACTGGAGCGGCGTCGATGTCTTCTGCGTTCATCATTGATGATACTCGCTGCATCGAAGAAAGCAGTAAGCTTTGCTCCCACGTCTCTAGGTTTTGGAATTTTTTAACGAAGTTATCTTGCAGCGGCGGTGGCGCATTGTTTAGCAACTCTTGACCTTTTTCAGTCAGGTTCGCGTGTACTTTACGGCGGTCCGATGAACTGCGTACTCGTTGTACATAGCCATTTAACTCAAGACGGTCGATGATCGTCGTCGTCGTTGCTTGGCTTACATTGGTCTGATTAGACAATTCTTTGATCGTCACATTACCCATTTCTTGGATTGCTCTCATTAAGATTAATTGAGGGCCAGTCAAACCATACTCTTTACTCAGCTTCTTCGAGTGTAAATCGATAGCGCGAATAATTTGGCGAATAGCGACCAGGATTTCGTCATGTTTGTCCAAGATGCAGACCTTTGTACTAATATACTGTGAATGGTTTTACAGCGTCGAAGCGATGAAATGTCTCGAGTGATTACGTCACGCGCGCTCGAATTACACTGTAAATTGATAAATTACTTCATTGATTTTTCCGCATTGTACTGATGTTCATACTATTCTCAATCTTTTCTATACCACTAAACTTGCGTGGTACGGCACTTTTGCTTAATGAAGGGGGAATGAAAGCTTCAATGAAGACAAAAATAATGAACCAGAGAATACAAACTCAAAGAATAATATATTTTAATAATCATAGAGGTAGAGAGATTTAATCCTCTCCACCCAATAAAAAACCAGCCTCAATAGCTAAGCTGAAAAACGAAATTTTACGCAGCGGTATTCATCTGAAAGTTACCCGTTAGCGCGTTGTAAAACTCGCTGTTATCCAAAATCCCTACCAATTGATTATTTTCAACCAACAGAATTGGGTGGTTACTGATCTGCTTAAGCTTAATCGCATCACGCATACCAATCTCCGGGCTTGTCACTACCACACTAGACGCGTTAATCGCGGTTAGGTCGTCAGACTCGCTCCACTCAACAAGCGCCAAGGTAGGTTCACCTTTCACCGATAAAGCACCTTCATTCTGTTCAATCCAGAGATCTTTAGAATCGCAGATCTTCCAGCTTTCATTCTCTTGCGTCAGTGAATCAAGAGGCTGCATTAAAGAACGACCTTTAAGCACATTCAATGGATTGGTGTGAGCAACGAAGTCTTTTACGTATTCGGTTTTTGGCGTCAGTACGATCTCTTCAGGCTTACCGTGTTGAATCAGTTTGCCTGACTCCATGATCGCAATGTTATTACCAATCTTCAGCGCTTCGTCTAAATCATGACTCACGAACAAAATCGTTTTGTTAAGCTTGTTTTGCAATAAAATTAGCTCATCTTGCAACTGAGCACGAATCAGTGGATCAAGCGCCGAAAACGGTTCATCCATCAACAGAATGTCGGTGTCCATTGCAAACGCACGCGCCAAACCAACACGTTGCTGCATGCCGCCAGAAAGCTCATGTGGAAATTTGGTTTCCCACTCTGCCAAACCCACCATTTCAAGCTGTTCACGCGCTTTAGCACGACGAACATCTTTCGCTACACCCTGCATTTCAAGACCAAACGCCACGTTATCTAACACGTTTAACCAAGGCATTAGGGCAAATTTTTGGAACACCATAGAAACGCGGTGAGTACGAAGATGACGCAAGGTCGCTTCGTCGCACTGTTCACCTAAATCAACCTGCTTGTCTCCATCTTTGATCGCCAATGAGCCACGGCTGATCTCATTCAGGCCGTTAACTGCGCGAAGCAAAGATGATTTACCAGAACCAGACAACCCCATCAGCACACAAATCTCGCCTTCTTCAACGGTCAGCGACACATTATCTACGCCAACCACTTGGCCAGTCTCATCAATGATCTCTTGGCGAGTTTTACCTTGGTCGAGTAGCTCAAGCGCTTGTTTCGATTTATTACCAAACACAACATCGAGATTCTTAATGGTAATCGCGTCCATTGTCTTTTTTTCCTGAGAGTTAGACATGATTAAGCTTCCTTCTGGTTTGGTGTTTTGCACAAGCGGTCAAGGATGATTGCGACTAATACAATCGCTAATCCAGCTTCAAAACCTTGTGAGATGTTCACTGTGTTCAATGCTCGAACAACAGGTTTACCAAGTCCGTCAGCTCCGACAAGGGCGGCGATAACCACCATCGAAAGCGACAACATAATACATTGAGTTACACCCGCCATAATGCTTGGTAAAGCCGCCGGTAATTCCACTTTCATCAGCAATTTCATGCGGCTTGCACCAAACGCTTTACCCGCTTCAATCAACTCTTCAGGCACTTTGGTGACACCTAAGTAGGTCAAACGAATTGGCGCGGCAATGGCAAATATGATGGTCGAGATTAAGCCAGGAACGATGCCCAAACCGAATAAAACCAAAGTCGGAATCAGATACACAAACGTTGGAACCGTCTGCATTAAATCAAGAATGGGTCTAAGCACCGTATATAACCAAGGGCGATGCGCAGCCATGATGCCAACCGGTACGCCAATTAATACGGAAATCGTTGTCGCCGCAAAGACGAGAACAAAGGTTTCCAGCATTTCTTGCCAATAGCCGAGGTTAAGAATAGTCAGCAGTGCTGCGACCACAAAGATCACCAGCGAAGGTTTACGGTGTAAGTACCATGCAATCGCAGCAGTCATCACGATTGGCAGTGCAGGCGGCATCCACTTAAATACATCGACTAAAAACATAATGACGGTTTCTAGAAAAATCGAAATAGCGTCAAAGAATCCTGCTGCATTGATTGTTAGCCAATCAACACCCGCTTCCATCCATTGTCCGACAGGGAT
The DNA here is from genome assembly GCF_001691235.1 of Vibrio sp. ZF57. Classification (NCBI taxonomy): domain Bacteria; kingdom Pseudomonadati; phylum Pseudomonadota; class Gammaproteobacteria; order Vibrionales; family Vibrionaceae; genus Vibrio; species Vibrio sp. ZF57. The sequence continues at coordinate 10,815 of NZ_MAKD01000085.1, forward strand.
TTTGTTTTCCGTAATAAAATTCACAATATTGCCTTTTATTATGGGTGGGCTACTTCAAACCAATCGATAAATTGGCAAGCCCACCTTTATTATTTATGTAGCTGTTGAGATAGGTAGAACTAAGCTTTAACTTGCTTTAGGTATTCAGTAACGGCTTGAGTCGCTGATTCACCTTTATGCGTTTTTACGTTGTCTAACCAAGCTTCAACTTGTTGAGGGTTCTTGTTCAACCATTGTTGAGCCGCTTTTTCTGGCTTCACTTTTTGGTTAAGAATCTCTTCCATCAACTGGTTTTCCATCTCAAGAGTGAATTCTAGGTTTTGTAGAAGTTGACCGACGTTTGCACACTCAGACAGGTAGTTTGAACGAACGTTGGTGTAAACATTCGCGCCGCCGTAGTTAGGGCCGAAGAAGTCGTCACCGCCAGAAAGGTATTCCATTTCAACATTGCTGTTCATTGGGTGCGGAGCCCAACCAAGGTAAACAATCCACTGGCTACGACGAGCAGCGCGAGATACTTGCGATACCATGCCCGCTTCACTTGATTCCACTAGGCTGAAATCTTTCAAGCCAAACGCGTCAGAATCAATCATTGATTGGATTAAGCGGTTGCCATCGTTACCCGGCTCAATACCGTAGATGCGGTCTTTAAACTTGTCGGCATGTTTTGCTAGGTCTGCGAAGCTTTTTACGCCAGAGTCGTACACATATTTTGGTACAGCTAGTGTGTATTTTGCGCCTTCAAGGTTGGCACGAACGGTTTCAACCGTGCCCGCTTCACGGTACTTAGCAATATCGCCTTCCATAGTTGGCATCCAGTTACCTAGGAATACATCAATATCGCCGTTCGCCATTGAAGAGTAAGTCACCGGTACTGAAAGTAGGTCGGTTTTGGTTTTGTAACCAAGGCCTTTTAATAGTTCAGAAGTAACGGCGGTTGTTGCGGTAATGTCAGTCCAGCCTACATCAGCGAAGCGAACGTTTTCACATTGCTGCGGTTCTACTGAAGCGTTGGCGTAAGCACTGAACGCGAATGAACTGATTGCTAGCGTTGCGAGCGCCTTTTTTGTAGCGGTTTGTTTATGTTGAGTCGTCATAATGATTCCTTTTTATCTTTCCTTTTTCTGCCCTAACTCATACTCATCGGGGCTGTTTTGCTGACTTTTGACTAATTTTGCTATTTTTATCTCAATAACAGAGGCTTACGCATCTCTTGCTGGTTTATTTATTCTTTGCTTCTCTTCCCACTCAGGTGCAATCCACACTGGAACGTCTTGCGCTTTGAGCATTGGTTTACCCAAAATCAAATCGGATGCGCGCTCGGCAACCATAATGGTCGGGGCATTCAAGTTTCCGTTTGGAATGGTTGGGAAAACAGACGAATCAACGACACGCAGATTATCAATACCGCGAACGCGACACTCTTCATCAAGCACTGCCATTGGATCATCATCAGCGCCCATTTTGCAGCCACATGAAGGGTGGTACGCACTTTCCACGTTCTGTTTAACCCATTCGTCGATTGCTTCATCGGAAGTCACACTTAGACCCGGCTGAATCTCTTCACCTCGGTAAGCATCCATTGCTGGTTGAGACAAAATCTCACGCGTTAGACGAATACAATCGCGCCAATCTTGGCGGTCTTGCTCAGTCGAGATGTAGTTGAAAATGATCTCTGGCTTGGCATGCGGATCAGCAGAAGTGATCGCAACCGTACCGCGACTTTCTGGCTTATTAGGCCCAACGTGTACTTGGAAACCGTGACCATCAAAGGCCGCTTGTCCGTCGTAACGCATCGCTGCTGGCAGGAAGTGATATTGAATGTTTGGCCACTTCAATCCTTTACGAGAGCGAATGAACGCACACGATTCAAAGTGGTTAGTAGCACCCAGACCTTTGCGAGTCAGAATCCATTCCGCGCCAATCATGCCTTTGCTCACCAAGCCAAGCTTGCTGTTGAGTGTGATCGGTTCGTTGCAGTGATATTGGAAGTACACTTCTAGGTGATCTTGAAGGTTTTCACCGACACCGCTTAGTTCGTGTTTAACTTCAACGCCGGCCTTTTCAAGCACGGCTTTCGGGCCGATACCAGAAAGCTGCAGCAGTTGAACAGAACCGATAGAACCCGCAGAAGAGATCACTTCTTTGTTCGCCACAGCCACCTGGGTATTTCCTGACTTTTCAAACTCGACACCGACGGCTTTCAAGCCCGATTGACCATTTGAGTCTTGTGCTTCAAGTAAGAAACGACGCGCCACGATACCTTTCTTCAAGGTCAGGTTTGAACGCTTCAATGCTCGACGTAAATAAGCGTTAGAGGTTGAGGCTCTAACACCCTTGTCTACCGTCATATGCATAGTGCCGAAGCCTTCTTGCTGGTAGCCGTTGTAATCGTTGGTTTCTGGGTAACCAGCGTCTTTACCTGCATCGATGAATGCTTGGTAAAGCGGGTTAAGCTCCATATCGTTACCATTACAAGTGCCGACAGGGCCATTGTCACCACGGTATTCATCACCGCCTTTGTTCCATGATTCAGCGCGGCGGAAGTAAGGCAAGCATGCTTGATAGTTCCAACCCGCTGCACCCTCTTCTTCCCATTGGTCAAAATCACACGCGTGGCCACGAACATAAACCATGCCGTTGATCGATGAGCTGCCGCCTAACACTTTGCCACGTGGGCAGTGCAGTTCACGTCCATCAAGGCCCGGTTCTTTCTCTGTTTCAAATTGCCAAGCGTACTTTTCAGTATTCATTGGGTAAGAAAGCGCGGTTGGCATTTGGATAAAAATACTCTTATCCGTGCCACCAGCTTCCAGTAATAAAACGCTATGTTCACCGCTTTCCGTTAGCCTATCCGCTAACACACAGCCGGCCGAACCCGCGCCGACGATAATATAATCGTAGCGTTGTTCCATGTTTTGATTTCCCTGAGATGAGTCAGTAGGGCTAGCTCTGTTAAGCTAACCCATAAAATTGAGTGTTACGCGTTAGGCATAAGGGCTGGCGTAGTCGCCAAGTTCAATAAGAATGCTCTTAGTCTGCGTATAGTGAAGTAGAGTTTCTGGTCCATTTTCACGGCCAATACCCGAAAGCTTGTAACCGCCAACTGGCATTTCTGCTGGTGAGTCACCCCACGTATTAACCCAACAAATACCCGCCTGCATTTGGTGAATAACACGGTGCGCACGAGAAAGGTTTTGCGTGAACACACCAGCCGCAAGGCCGTATTTGGTGTCGTTTGCACGGCGAATCACATCGTCTTCGTCCGAAAACTTCAACACTGACATCACAGGCCCGAAGATCTCTTGTTGAACGTGAGGCATGTTGTCTTCGCAATCCACAAACACGGTTGGGATAACAAAATTACCGTTTTCGAGGCCGTTGTCTGTCACTTGATAGCCGCCCGTCAGCAGGGTTGCGCCCGACTGTTTAGCTAGCTCAATCGCTTCAAGGACTTTTGAAAGGTGTTCTTTAGAAATCAACGCGCCGATCTGAGTCTCCATGTCCATTGGGTTACCAATGATGAGCTTTTCAGTGCGTGTTTTAAGTTGGTCGATGAAATCGTTGTAGATATTTTCATGAACGTAAACGCGAGTACCGTTAGTACACACTTCGCCTTGGGTGTAGAAGTTAGCCACCATCGAAGCTGAAACTGCATCATCCAATTTCGCATCATCAAACACGATCATCGGTGACTTGCCGCCAAGTTCCATGGTGACTGATTTCAGCGTCTTAGCGCTGTCTGCCATTACCGCTTTACCGGTACCGGTTTCGCCCGTGAACGATACTTTCGCGATATCTGGGTGCGCCGTTAGCATCTGACCAACACGGTAATCGCCCTGAACCACGTTGAACACGCCATCAGGAAGACCAGCTTCGGTAAAGATCTCTGCAAGCTTGAGCGCCGTTAGCGGCGTTTCTTCTGAAGGTTTGAAAATCATCGCGTTACCCGCGGCCAATGCCGGAGCCGATTTCCACATCGCGATTTGAATTGGGTAGTTCCACGCGCCAATGCCCGCACAAATGCCTAGCGGCTCGCGGCGAGTGTAGAAAAATTGAGATTCGCTCAGCGGCTGTTGGTCGCCTTGTAGCGTTGGAGCCAAACCAGCAAAGTATTCAATAACATCAGCGCCAGACGCCACATCCACTTCAATCGCTTCTTGCAGAGGCTTGCCCGTATCAACAACCTCAAGATTTGCAAGGTCATTATTTCGAGCTCTAAGTATTTCCACTGCCTTCAAAAGAATGCGGCTGCGTTCCACAGCGGTCATTGCTGACCATACCGCAAATCCGCGTTTCGCAGATTCAATAGCACTGTCGACATCCGCAGAAGATGCTTGGCCTAACGTCGTGATAGGTTCACCGTTTGCAGGGTTAATGCTATCAAAGGTTTCACCAGAGGTTGCTTTAACCGCTGCGCCATCGATGTATAACGAGTTCATTTCCATTTGAGATTCTGACTTAATTATTGTTATTAGACTCTACTGGTCTATATGTGAGTATTAGGTGCGAATAGTGGTCGTTCTAGCTCTTGCTCTTGCTCTAGCTCAACGTCTAGCGCTACCACTGCGATCTATTTGCTGTGACACGAGTAGAACGTAAGTTGTTTATCTAGATAATCATTGATGATGGCACGCGCCTTTTGAGCATCGATACCATCTGGGTTTAATGTGCCTCTCAGCCACAAACCATCAATCAGAGACGCAATCCCGTGAGCAACGAGATCCGCTTGTTCATGATTCAAAATACCTTTCAACTCAAGACGTAAGTGTGAAATCAAACGTTTTTCATTCACACGTTGCAGTCTTTTCAGCTGCTCGTCATGCATTGAATATGACCAAAATGCCAACCACGCCTTCGCGACCTTATTTTCTGCTTGGTAACCTTCGAAGTTACCATCGATGATCGCGTTAATTCTCTGTTGGTGAGCATCAACAGGAAGTGCTTTTAGTGACGTGGTGATGGTATTGGAAAGTTGGCGAAGGATTTCACGCATGGTCTCTTCTAGCAGCCCATGCTTTCCACCAAAATAGTGATTAATAATGCCAGTGGAGACTCCCGCTTCTTTGCTGATCAACGCAATACTCGCGGCATGCAAACCCACTCGATCAATCACCGTCATGGTGGCTTGAACAAGCTGTGGTTTACGTATATCAGGCATCCCAACCTTCGGCATTTCTTAGTCCTTTTATTTTATATTGAACGTTCAGTTAAATATAAAATGACAGAAATTTAGTTAGGGTTCAAATGATTATTTAAGACAAACTCGTAACAATACAGCATTCAAAACAACAAAAATCACTATGGAACAACAGCTTAAATATCATTCAGAGCACTAACGAAAACAATTAAAGATTTGAGGTGTGATAGTTATTGGTCAAATGTTTTTGCTTAGAAAGTTCAAGAATCAATCAGTGAGAGTCCTTGTAGAAACTTTTTGGGGAGGGAGTGGAAAGGAAGTATCAAGGAATTTTCATACTGAAATTTAAGACAAGGAAATCCACAATCAACACAGGTAACGAATCAAAAAATGAACAAAAAAGGTTGGCGACAACAGCGTCATCACCAACCTTCTCAGTCGTTTCTAATGTTATTGCAAGCCTAAACTACTCAATGCGAGTGATGAAGTCGTATTTATCTGACTCAGCCTTAGTCACCCAGTGTTCGCCAGAAGCCGGAGCAGAATCCAACGTGAAGATATAGAAGTCGATTCCTTTGTCTCCCATTACCTTTTTAAAGTAGGTCGCTTGCTTGCGATGGCTTTCGTTCGTGTATGGGAAGTCTTTGGCTGTTTTATCATCCTCAGCCCAACTGTGCACACCAACCTGCTTATTAAGCTCAATGGCTTTAGTGGTATCTGCTCGTTGCAAAACTCGTGGGTTACCCGCAGCGAAAAGATCCGTGCCGCCAGAGAACACCGACCCCGTAGGCGTTACGATCGTCGTCATGTTGTTACTGTGGATCATGCGCCCGGTGTACATATTGATATCATCGTCAGCGCTGCCACCAATATGGTTGGTAAACTTCAACGTCATCTCACTGCCTTGATACAATTTCACGATATCAAAAAGCTGAGAATAGGTTGATGCGCCTAGAGTGGAAGTAATGCGATCAACAGCGCCAGTCTCGTTGAGCACATCACGGTAAAAAGCGTTGAAAGCAAACGAGGTGGTTATCGTTACCTTGTTCCCACTTTTAGTGTTACTCAGAATGGTAGACCCAAGGCTAGTCACGTATTGAACCAGTTCATTGTGATACTCAAGCTCGACGGGCTTATGAGTATTCGTCGTCGTGTTAATTAACGTGGTGTCATTGCCGATTGAGCGTTGAGCCGCACCACAATCAAACACGTCCAAACCCTTGCTCTCTGTGTAGATACCGCAGCTATCAAATCCTGCATCAGGGAGGTACAGATCCACACTTTGACCTAAACTATCCGCAAGCCTAACCACTTTTTGCTTATCACTAATATCTTCCGCAAACAGAACGATTTCATACTGCACACCGTTGTAATCAAGTTTTATGGATTCTTGGACCTCTTGTCGCTCTTTATACAACTCACCCAGTTTCGCTGATGAAAATACGTAATCCGCTTGAGGTTTTGCTTGCACTTTGGTGGCAGCTTTACCTGAGTTAGAGCTTGAATTACAGCCCGCTAACAGAATCAAAGGTAACGCCAGTAATGCATTTCTATAGTCGTTCATACCGTTATTCCCAAAATGTTTGATGAGAAAATTCTATTGTTTAGCGATGAATTTATCTGTCGTGGAAATGTATGAGAATGTCGAGCCTATTTGAACGATGTTTTTTATTTTCCTATAAATGCCAATTCATCATTGAACTAACTTATAAAGTGTTTAATCATTCGCTTTAGGTATTTGGCGAAGCATCTGAACTTATATGCAATAGCGTATAATCGTAATGGTTCATCACGACGAAGACTCGCTCACCTAATCTCAATAAGTTAAACGCACGACAAGGCTGATAATGGAATGACAAAACCTAAAATGATCATCGTGGAAGACGATTTGAAACTTCAGAAAATGTTGCAGGACTACTTCGTCGCGCAAGATTTTGATGTCACGGTGTTGGACGATGGCAGTGATGCCGCACACACCATCCTCACGGAGCAACCTGACATCGTACTGCTGGATTTGATGCTTCCTGTAACTGATGGACTTACAATCTGCCGACAGACGCGTACGCACTATAAAGGTAAAATCTTGATGCTCACTGCTAGCGATGACGACTTTGACCACGTCGCTGGTTTAGAGACAGGGGCTGATGACTATGTCACCAAGCCAATCAAACCAAGAGTTCTGCTGGCCAGAGTTCGTTCGCTATTACGCCGCCAAGACACCAATACCGCTTCAGTCGATGACTCAGACACCCTTCAGTTCGATCAACTCGTTCTGAAAAACACTTATAAGAAGTGTGAACTTTATGGTGCGGTTTTATCACTCACTGACAGCGAGTTTGACCTACTTTGGTTATTGGCAAGCAACCCAGACACGCCGTTATCTCGTGACTACTTGACGCAAACATTGCGCGGGATTGAGTACGACGGAATAGACCGGACGATTGACAACAAGGTTGTACGTCTAAGGAAGATTTTGGGCGACGACCACACACCAGCAGAGAAAATTCAGACCATTCGCGGTAAAGGCTACTTATTTGTTTCGACCGCCTGGCGTTAACCTCGCTCAATACGAGCGTAATAGAGAGAGCGATTATGCGACGTATCTTTTTGGAGTCCCTATTAGGGCTGTTAGTTTGCTTCATGGCCGGCCTTGTCGCCTACGAGATTAGCGTCTATCAGCTCAATACCGACTACGAATATGTACTGGAAGATTACGAAGCGACTGCCCATCAGCAATTGATCGAAAATATCGCTAAAAATCAGGGTCTTGAAGCTGCTCATCAAGCGATAAACCAATTTGTAGAAACCACACGAAATAAACTGGTTACGTTCAGCCCAGACGATGAAATACCCAGCCCCGTTTCAGAGTTCTTCAGCACGAATCCGAATACCTTTGTTTTTCACGATGATGAACGGGACCTATGGTTTCGCTTAGCAAGCAGTGACAATACCTATCACTACCTCCCCAACAGTGAAGCGTTCGTTAGGCAAAAAATAGAGTTGGAGGATGACCTCATTTGGTTGTTCTTTTTAGCGAGCTTTATCTTATATGGGTTATGTCATCTATTTATTATCTTCCGCCGAGTTAAAAAGCTTGAGGCTGCCACTCTGCGTTTTGCGGAGGGCGATCTCTCGACACGAGCCGAGACTTCAAGTGGTATTGCGATTGGTTCACTGAACAAATCCTTCAACCTAATGGCCGACCGAATTCATCGCTTGGTAGAAAGTAATCGCTCACTCACTAATGCTGTCGCTCATGAACTGCGCACGCCAATATTCCGTATTCAGTGGCAAGCTGAAATGTTGAAAGACACCCAGCTAAACGCAGAGCAAGAAAGCACGATTGAGAGTATTGTCGAAGACACGGAAGAGATGGAAAAGATGGTCGATGAACTATTGTATTACGCCAAACTCGATAGCACTGACCTAGAAAACTTAAAAAAGCCATTAGAGATTCGAGACTTTCTCGACCACGCAATGGCGCGTTGGAACAAAGACACTCAGCTCAACATCGACCTATCGCTACCAGAGCAACCTAGCTCAATAATGGCGGATGAAACGCTATTTAACCGAGCACTAGATAACCTAGTGCGTAACGCAATGAAATTCGCACGCTCACAAGTGTCGATTGCAGCGACCGTGCATCAAGATCAGCTACAGATTGCGGTACACGATGACGGTGATGGTGTGGCTCAAGAACATCAAGCTCGCCTGTTCGATCCCTTTTATGTTGGCGACAAAGCACGTAATAAAGCTAAGAGCGGCCATGGGTTAGGGTTATCTATCGTCGAGAAGATCTGTGCTCAACATAACGCAACTGTGGAAGTGGGTCAGAGCCAAGCCTTAAAGGGTGCAGTATTCACCATAACCATTCAGCTATGTAATGATTCAGCTGACAAACCCATACAGTAACGACAAAACACCTCTGGAATAATGTTCAACATCGGTCGGGAGATGCTGTCTCCCATGAACTTATTAAATCTAGATAATCATGCCACTGCCTTTGTGCCTTGCCATCTAGGTTCCAATCATTCTTAAGGTATTTTTATGAAAAAGTTATTAGTTGTTTTAGGCATTGTTTCTCTAGCGGGTTGTTCTGGTATCAGCCACAACGAAGAAGTGTACACAGCGCACGCAGAGAGCTTCAACATTGTCGGTTTCCAAGTGCCAGGTAACACTCAAGACCGCGCAATGGAATTAGTACCTGAAGGTGCAACGGTTGATACGATTCGCTCAACAAACTCTGATACGAGCTCTGTTCTGGGTATCATCAACCGTATTATCGGTATCGACTACGTACAAGTTGGCGGTAAAAAGCAGTAATTCGCTATAGTGACGTTAGCCACGTACCATAATTAAGTGTCGCAGTTGCCTACCTATATTCAGTAGCCTGCACAAACTAAGTTAATCTAAGCCAGTGACCCGTCGCTGGCTTTTTTCATCCAGCAGATTTTGTGCTCTGTGCCAAACAAGTGCCCGATTCCCCTTCCCTCTTTTAACTAACAATTCGAAAAATAAGCCGAAAAGTCTTCGATTTCTTATCAAAATTGCCCCTAAATTCGCTAAATGGCCTTCTGTTTAAAGTGACACTTTCAAATCGTTGATCCTTCTATCAACCCAGAATCCGTTAATTGAGGCACAGATCAATTTACTCGAAAATCTTAATTTCCAAGAGAAATAAACACTTAATAAAAGTGTCATGATTTTATAAATAAACATATAGGTGCGTTCAAAAATAAACAGAAATGATAACTATCTGTAAATACGAGAAATATAAGTTTCATGAATAAAAGAGATCATTACCATGCTACTAATTAATCAGATCGAATGATGTAAATTCGCTGTGATTAATTTGTTACGTTTTCTTGGATTTTACATGGAAAGAGAAAACAACAATGAAAATAAGAAAACGTTTAGTTGCCGTTGCTATAGCCAGTGCTATGTCTTTGTCAGTGCATGCAAGTGAATCCGTTCAAATCGATCAACCGATCAACTTTACTAGCTTCTCTGGGTTAAACGCTCAGTTAGGAGTCAGTAACGCCTCTAGCTTCAAGATGGTGAAAGAAGTAAACCTGAAAAAGCGTGGTATCTATAAAGTTAAGATCCAGCAGAACATCTGGGGAACACCGGTATGGGGACATTACCTAAATGCCACCCAAAGTGTCCAAGGTGGCGCACTTAAGTCCGTTCAAGGTCGCTACCTTAAAACAACGACCTTAGAGCGATCTTTTGTTAAGCCATCAATCAACAGCGCTCAAGCGGTTGAACTCGCAAGTAAAGATCTAAAGACTCAAGGCTTAACCAGCAAATCTCTAGACAACGTTCAACATCAGCTATTTATCTATCAAGGCTCTGTGAAGCAAGGCATCGGACAGCAAAGCGTAGATAAAACACGACTAGTGTACGTTGTCTCTTACCTATTAGAAGGCAGTGAACTGCCGACTCGACCGTTCACCATGCTAGACGCGCACACAGGCGAAGTCATCGACCGCTGGGAAGGTATTGCCCATGCTCAGATCGGCACTGGCCCTGGCGGCAACGAAAAAACCGGCATGTACGAATACGGCACCGACTACCACTACCTTGATGTTCAAGAAGTGGGCACAGAGTGTGTAATGGAGTCTGAAAATGTCGTTACCGTTGACCTTAATGGCGCGACCGACGGCGACACCACTTACAGCTATGAATGTCCTCGTAACGAATATAAAGCCGTGAACGGCGCATTCTCACCACTCAACGATGCCCATTACTTTGGCAACATCGTGTTCGATATGTATAAAAACTGGTTCGACACAGCGCCACTCTCCTTCAAGCTCATGATGCGTGTTCACTACGGTGAAAACTACGAGAATGCATTTTGGGACGGCAGAGCCATGACCTTTGGTGATGGGGAGAGCTTCTTTTACCCGCTTGTTAGCCTAGATGTATCAGCCCATGAAGTGAGCCACGGTTTCACTGAGCAAAACTCAGGTTTGATATACGCAAACCAATCCGGCGGTATGAACGAAGCCTTCTCTGACATGGCCGGTGAAGCCGCAGAATACTATATGAAAGGCACCAACGACTGGATGGTCGGACGCAATATCTTTAAAGGCGAAGGTGCGCTGCGTTACATGGACGATCCATCACGCGATGGCTCTTCAATCAACAACGCATCCGAGTACTACGATGGCTTAAACGTGCACTACAGCTCTGGCGTGTTCAACAAGGCGTTCTACCATCTTGCAACCACACAAGGTTGGGACACCAAAAAAGCGTTCGAACTGTTCGTGCTAGCCAACCAGATCTACTGGTCTGAAAACAGTGACTTTTGGCAGGGCGCCTGTGGCGTGAAAAACTCAGCAACCGACCTTGGCTACAGTGCCGATGATGTTGTTTCTGCGTTTAACTTAGTGGGTGTATCACCGTGTGGCGAACCACCACTTCCACCAGAACCGGAATATCAACGCCTTGAAAACGGTGTTGAAGCCGCAGTTGCTGGTGAAACAGGCTCAAAAACTTACTTCGATATCGAAGTACCAGAAGGCCAAGACAAGCTAACGATTGATCTTGCTGTGTCTACTGGTGATCCGGATATGTATGTTGGTCTAGATTATGCGCCAAGCTCTCAAGAGAATATCTGTAAGAGTGAAAGCGTAACCGATGAAGTATGTGTAATTGAAAACCCAACAGCTGGTCGCTACACGGTGAACATTCTGGGTTACTCAGATTACGCAGGTGCAAATCTGAAAGCATCGTACGGATCAGGCAATGCTAACGTACCGCCAGTTTCTTCTTTCGAACACACGGTCGTAGGCAAAGAAGTAGAGCTGCGTAGCACAAGTTCGGACAGCGATGGCCAGATCGTCTCTTACCAATGGAACCTAGGCGATGGCAACACGCAAACCGGTGAAGTGACTCGTTATACCTACGCTGAAGCTGGCGACTACGTGGTGACTCTAACCGTGACTGACGATGCAGGCGTTGCAACATCAACCAGCAAGTCGATCACGATTGAAGGTGACTCAGCAGAAGGCTTCCCGCTAAAACTGAAGTTTGGTAACAAAAACCCGAACGGCAAGGCGCGCGTTAAGCTGGCATGGGATTACGATACCAACGACTACTTCGTGATTAAGCGTAATGGCAAGAATGTTGGTGCTACAGACTTCAACTCATACGTCGACAAGTTCCGTCACAACGGCACAGTGGATGTGGAGTACCAAGTGTGTACCTCAAGCGATATCTGTTCAGAAACCAAGCATTACCGTTTCATTAAAACACAATAATCGATAGTAAATTCAGGGCTCCGAAAGGGGCCCTTTTCGCGGTTAACTGTTCAGAAAATGAAACATCTACACAAAAACATCCACGTATTACACAAAAATCACCCCCATCAACATAACAATACTCACCATAAAAAGGACGACAAATGGCTATTCAAAAAAGCATGCTAGCTTTGGCTGTACTCGGAGGTTCTTTAGCCTTAATCAACAGTACTTCGGCTTACGCATCCCTAGGCATCACACCACCAGCGAACGAAGAAGTTTGGATCACCACCGATGCTGACGCACAGCATATAATGACTCAGCATGGCGCAACGGTTTATCCAAGCGTGACCGGAAACAAGCATTCCATCGTCGCGAAAATCAACCAGAAAGAGCTGGCGAAACTATCTAGCCACATGCACGAAGAAACCCACCGTTGTGGTGGCTACATGGTGCACGAAGACAAAGCAAGCGCACTCAAAGCGGCAGCTATGCCACTGACCATGAGCAACTTCGAAAAGCCAGTTATCAGCCATCAAGATACGGTGAACGACCTACTCGCTCAGGTCGAGCCGAACAACATGGTCACGACCATCGAAAATCTAACCAACTTCACCAACCGTTTTTATACTACTTCTACTGGTGTCGCTGCTTCAGATTGGCTTTTAGAACGTTGGGAGACGGAAATTAAAGATGTGCCGTATGCGTCTGCACGCCAGATCACGCATGCCGAATACCCACAGAAATCCGTTGAAGTGACACTGCTTGGCGCTAAATATCCTGAAGAGATCGTCGTGGTTGGTGGACACCTTGATTCGACCGTTGGATCTTGGACAAGCGAAGGCACCATCTCACCGGGAGCCGATGATGATGCGTCTGGCATTGCAACGGTAACAGAGTCGCTTCGCCTGATGATCGCCAGTGGTATTCAACCAGACAAAACCATTAAGTTCTATGGTTATGCTGCTGAAGAAGTAGGGCTACGTGGCTCACAAGATGTCGCCAACGCTTTAAGAGATGAGCAAGCCAACGTTGTATCGGTATTGCAATTAGACATGACCAACTACAACGGTTCAGCGCACGATATCACCTTCATCACAGACTACACCGACAGCAACCTCACCGCCTATTTAAGCGAGCTGATCGACACTTACGCGAGCGACATCAGTTACGGTTTCGATGATTGTGGCTATGCCTGTTCTGACCACGCCTCTTGGCACAATGTTGGCTACCCAGCAGCCATGCCATTCGAAAGCATGTTCAATGATTACAACCCAAGTATTCACACTGAGCACGACACGCTTGAGAACTCCGATCCTACGGCGACACACGCGACCAAGTTCGCCAAACTAGCCATTGCTTACCTTGTCGAAACCAGCCTTGATTCACCCGTTGCAGGCCCTAAAGAGCTACAAAATGGCGTGCCTGTTAAAGGACTTACTGCAGGATATGGTGAAGAGCAGTTCTTCACATTTACGACTCAAAGTGCAGGTCAGTTAACGGTAACATTAACCGGCCCTCGAAGTGGCGATGCCGACTTATATGTGAAACACAACGGCACCGTATCGAAAGCGAACTACGACTGCCGCCCATACCAGAACAGCAGCAACGAACAGTGTGTATTGAACAAGCCAGCGGGTGAATTCAGCATCATGGTGCGCGGTTACCGTAACTTTAGTGATGTCACCATCGTCGCTAACTTCGTTCCTGATTGGCTTTAAGGTTGGTTAATTGACTAACAATTAAACCTAGCAAACACGGCTAAAACTAAAAATCCGCAAGCCCACGATCATAAATAGATTGGAGCTTGCGGATTTTTTATTGTCTTCGGAGAGCATCTCAACTTAATAACCTTTAGTTATCATCAAGCCGTCTTTTTCATTACCTTGCCACAGATGTACTCACCAATCGGCATTGCAGAGGTCGCAGCCGGTGATGGCGCGTTACATACATGTAAGCTTCTTGGGCTTTCGGCAAACAGGAAATCATGGACCAAGGTGCCATCCTTCAGTACCGCTTGAGCACGAATCCCAGCAGGATAAGGCTTAAAATCATCAACCGTAATACTCGGGCAGTATTTGTTCACTAGCTTTAGATATCCCGGTTTCCACCACGAGTTCTTAAACTCGACCAAACCTGTTTTCAAGTGATTCGCAGTCACTTTCCAAAAACCCACAAAGCTCAGCATCTGCCAAGTGTCCTTGAAGCTAAAGTTAAGCTTGCCATAACCTTCTCGCTTCCAGCCTTGAACTGCATTTGGCCCTACTGTTACGGAGCCATCAATCATGCGTGTTAAATGCACGCCCAAGAAAGGCAGTTCTGGGTCAGGGATCGGATAGATAAGATGATTCACCACTTGGTTGTGCTTAGCGTCTAACTGATAATACTCACCGCGATAAGGCACGATTTGGAAGTCGGTTTCGATGTCTAACATCTTGGTCATTCTATCGGCCATCAAGCCAGAACACGTGATCAAGAATCGACTGTTCAGTTGAAGAGTCTGACCATCTACTTTGCACGTTAACTGCACTTCATCTTCTTGCTCATCGGCCATGATCACTTCCGTACCAAGGCTAAGCTTACCACCCGCCTCAACAAACTCTTGAGCCATCACTTCGGTGACTTTTTTGTAGTCGACGATACTGGTGGTTTTGACATAAATCGCACCCAAACCCGTGATATTTGGCTCGGCAAGTTTGAGCTGAGCTTGATCCAACAAATCAACATCAATATCGTTATCGTGGCAACGCTGATAGAGCGCATTCATTCGCTCCACTTCTTGCTCATTGGTCGCGACCAACAACTTACCGCAGTTTTCGACGGGGATATCGTGTTGGCTACAAAAGGCGATGGTGCGCTCTACGCCGCGTTTACAAAAATCCGCCTTTAAACTGCCCGGAGCGTAGTAAACACCAGCATGAATCACCCCGCTATTATGGCCAGTTTGGTGCTGCGCGAAACCACGTTCCTTCTCGACTAAAAGGATACTTTTATCAGGGTGAGCTTGCTGTAATTGCCAAGCCGTCGACACGCCAACAATGCCGCCACCAACGATAATATAGTCGTATATTGAGTTCATAATATTCCTACATTCAATCCTTTTAATTATAGGGAAGACGCGACAGTGTTAGACCCGGTTTGAGGTAACTTTTTTTCCTCACTTTCTGATTCCATTTTCACTTGATTAGCATCGTATTTACGACCGCTGTAGATAAAGATGCCAACAAAAATGGCAACACATACCAAACGGATCACGACTGAAACATCAGGCCATACTAGAGCTATACCTACCGCAACCAACGCTACTCGAGTAATAATATTAACTTCGCTCTCTAGATAGCCTTCAATCGCCGCGATAAACGCGTAAGTACCAATAACAGCAAAGCCACCCGTGACTAACACGGAGATCACATCCCAACTTACCAAGTTAGTGTAGGCAATCAACAATGGTACTAAATACAAGCCTTTGGCTATCTTCCATGCCATTAATCCCGTTCTCATCGGGGGTGTTTTAGCAATGGTTGCAGCCGCAAATGCAGTTAAACAAACAGGCGGAGTCACGTTGCTGTCTTGCGATAGCCAGAAAATGATCAAGTGGGCAGAAAGCAGTGCAAGGCTGATCGCTTCTAAGCCAAGGCTCTGTTCAAGCAGAGTTTCCACAAAATCAGCAGGGACTAACGCAATCATCTCTTTGGCTGTTTCAAGTGCCATTGGCGCGTTCAGCAAATCAAGCTTATCTGGCGCAGCCAACATGAAGATAGCTTTCGCCTGTTCCGGTAACTGTCCCGAAACCAACAGGTCGAGCAACTGACTTTCAGCAATCAGTTTATACAAAGCTGGTGCAGACAGAGTACCCAACACGATATAAGCCGCGGTTACTGGTAACCCCATGCCCAGAATCAAAGACGCCAGTGCAATTAAGGCGATCATCACCAACAAATCGCCGTTCGCCCAGCTATTGATCATCAACGAGAAGGTGTTACCAATACCAGTCGTGCTGATCACGTTGATCACCAGACCAATGCCCACTAGCAACACAGCCGTGGTCGCCATGTTTTTTGCGCCTTGAGAAAGCGCTTCGATGATCGCCTTTGGACCCATTTTGTGATTTTTAGAGAACCATGAAGCCACCACGACAGACAGAATCGAGATGCCCGCAGCGTAAGTCGGCGTAAAGCCCTTCACCAACAGAGTCACTAACACCGCTAATGGGATCAGGTTGTGCCAACCCGACAGCAATACTTTCAATAGAGGTTCACAGCCAGAAGTCACCTTTTGCACACCACTGCGTTTTGCTTCGATGCGCACGAAGAATGCCACAGACAAAAAGTAGATAAGCGCAGGAACGAAGGAAACCGCAATAATATCGACATAAGGAATTTGCGTGTAAGAGGCCATGATGAACGCGCCCGCACCCATCACAGGTGGCATCAGCTGCCCGCCAGTAGATGCAGCCGCTTCAACACCTGCCGCGAAGCGCGAAGGGAAACCTGCCTTTTGCATCAAGGGAATACTGATCACGCCCGTCGATACTGTGTTTGCTACGCTCGACCCGGAGACAGAGCCCATCAAGCCGGAGCCAATAACGGCAATGAAACCAGGGCCACCAATCACTTTGCCCGCCGCGGCACGGGATACATCAATAATGTAGTCGCCGACACCAGATCGAACTAAAAATGCGCCAAATAAGATGAACATGAACACGAAGGTCCAACTGATTCTTGAGATCGAACCAAACATCCCTTCTGATGAATAAAAGCTTCGATAAAGTAACGTCTCAAGGCTTAAACCCGGAAAATGAAAAATACCGCTGGTCCATTGTCCCCAAAGCACTACATAACTTAAGCACACTAAGATAAGCACTGGAATGAACCAGCCCATAGTGCGTCTAATCAGCTCAATGACGATGGCAATCGCCAAGATAGAGAAAAACCAATCACTGGCGATAAATTTTACGCCTCGGTCATACAACGCATCTTCGGCAAAGGGAATGTAGATAAGGCAAGCTAAAGCAGCCAAGGCAATCCCAATATCGATAGCTAATGCTATTTTGCTTTTTTTAAGCGAGACATGGGCGGGATACCAAAGTGCGCAAATGATTGCGAAACCAGCGAAATGCGTCGCCGAAATCCAAAGCTCTGGCAAGGTAGATAAGGTATTAAACCAAATATGTAGGAGGGAGAGTATCACTCCCATTGTCGTTATTGCTTTGCCTACCCAAGGGAAATCTGTTCGGGTAGGCAATTCGAATTTTTTCAGTTCCTGCTGCAGCGAATCGCTCATAGAAAACTCCTGCTCTCCACAGCCAAACGCGCAGAGAAAATCCATAAAGTAGGGTGGTGCGTTTTCACTTCAAATAATCGAACGAATCGGAGACGGTCAAATCAAACAAAGCAACCGAAACATATGAAAACGCACCAAGCAATTAATTAACGCGAATATTCAGTTCACGCCAAATAGCGAGTTAAAGATAAATGGCTAATCGAAGACAAAGGGTTAGTCGACGATCAACTCAGAAGGGATTTCTATACCCACTTCTTTATAGTAACGAGCAGCACCTGGGTGAAGCGGAACAGGAAGGCCTGCGATCCCTTTCTCAAGTGCCATTGCTTTGGTTGCTTTGTGGATACCTTGTAGGAAAGGTAGGTTTTCATAGATAGCTTTGGTCAGTTGATACACATCGTCTTCAGAAATGTCTTCGCGAACTGCTAGGAAGTTAGGTTGGGCAATCGTAGTAATTGGTTTGTCGACACCTGGATAAGTGTTTGCTGGGATCTCGTACTTGGTCCAGATATTGTAATCGCCATTCGCTTGTTTGATCTGCGCATCGGTAAACGACAGGATTTGAATATCTTCACCCAAGGCAGCAAAGGCTTGTGTTACCGCACCAACAGGCACACCAGCAGGCGTATTCATGCCATCAATCGTGCCGTTTTGTAGTGCACTAGCACTGCCACCGTAACCCATAAAGGCGAGTTTAAATTATTCTGGGTTAACCGATAGGCCCTGCATGATCTGGCGTCCTGAATTCTCAGTGCCTGAGTTCTTCTTACCGATAGAGAATTTCTTACCGTTTAGGTTCTCTAGATCGCTTACCGTACCTGTTTTTGCTAGATCTGAACGCACAATAAAGTGTTCTACATTTTGCCATAACATGGAAACTGAACGCAGTTGAGTTTGTCTGCCAGATTTCTCATATGGCCCCAAACCCTGCCAAGCCCA
Source organism: Vibrio sp. ZF57 (assembly GCF_001691235.1). Classification (NCBI taxonomy): domain Bacteria; kingdom Pseudomonadati; phylum Pseudomonadota; class Gammaproteobacteria; order Vibrionales; family Vibrionaceae; genus Vibrio; species Vibrio sp. ZF57. Next base: position 29,421 of record NZ_MAKD01000085.1, read on the forward strand.
AGCACCATACAAACCTTGTAGAATTGCGAACTGAGCTTCGTTCTCGTTCAACAACTTTACGTTCTCACCCGAGCCCGCAGAGCTGATAGCCGCTAAAGAAAAATGCTGCTTAGGCGCAAGCTTAACTTTACTCAATGTCGCTAAGGCCACACCCACTGGATAATAGGTACCACCCGTTGAAGCCGTCGCTAAAATATAGCTGCGATCTTCTTCAGCTGACGCATTACTGATAAGGCCAAGAGAAGCCATTGCTAGCGCTAAAGTTTTAACCAGCTTGTTGTATTTCATTGTTACTCTCCATGTAGGGTTATTCACGTTATATTTTTGTTAACAACAATAGATAGCAAGCGTAATGCCAGTTTTTAACTATTTGTTTTAATTTACTTTTATTTTAAAACCTATTCAAAATAAGCCGTTTTTTGCTTATTCCCCTGTTATTAAGTAAGCCATTTTTGGCTTATCGGCTACCGGAATTAACACCTGTAGATCGGGAAGCAAGTCACACCATGTTGCAGTTGTGTGATCAATGTATGTAAATTGATAAATATGCAATGAGCCATTTATTGCTCATTAAAAATCAACAAGCACTGCGATGAAGCCGCTCTCTAAGGGTCAACATAGTCACTTCGATTTAACCCATAACGCACCATCTTTTGGTTCAATGTTCGACGAGGTAAATCCAAATCTTGCATCACGTCATTGATACGCCCTTTATAACGAACTAAGGCATCATGAATCACTTTCCTTTCAAAGCTCTGTACTTGAACCGCCAAAGGGATGCCCGCCGTTGTGGACTCTGTGACAGAATTGGGACGACACGCAAAAATATCCCCAACGGTCAAGCTTTCATCCAATGCAAAACGAATCGCAACATTACGCAGTTCACGCACATTGCCCGGCCACGCATACGAGAGCAGTGCATAGCGATCAGCCTCACTGGCTATACGTGTTTCGGAATTGGCTTCTTGGGTGAAGTGTTCAAACAAAAGTAAGGCATCTTCTTCACGCTCACTGAGTGGAGGCAAATGCAGCTGGGCAACATTCAAACGATAGAATAGATCTTGGCGAAAGTCGGGGTGATTCAGTAGATCGCTTTTCGAGGCAGAGACCACTCGTAGATCAACATGTTGTTGCTGATTCCCCCCCACGCGTTCGACGACATTATCTTGCAAGGTGCGCAGCACTTTTACCTGCATCGACAGCGGCATACTCTCTATTTCATCAAGGAACACTGTGCCTTTGTCGGCAAATTCCAGCTTACCAATGCGTCGTTTGGCCGCACCAGTAAACGCTCCGGCTTCGTGTCCAAACAGCTCGCTTTCAAAGAGATTTTCTGGGATTGCGCCACAGTTGAGCGGAACAAACGGATGGGTTTTACGTTGGCTGAATTCATGTAAGCAAGAGGCGACCAGCTCTTTACCACAACCCGTTTCACCATAGATGATCACGTTGGTGTCTATGGAAGCGACTTTCTGGATTTGCTCGCGCAGTTCACACATCACTTTACTGCGACCGATCAGCACCTGTTCAATGCCCTTAAGGTTATCCAGATAGTTCTGACGACTGTTTCTGTCTTGGCCACTTTGATGTTTATCTACCGCTTCCGATACCGTTTGAGACAGACGCTCTGGGTCGAATGGCTTCTCAATGAAGTCATAGGCACCTTGCTGTAAGGCTTTCACCGCCATATCGACATCACCATGCCCAGTAATCAAAATAACAGGCACATCTGGCACAAGACCTTTGAAACGCCCTAGCAGATCAACACCATCAATATCAGGTAAACGAACATCGGTGATAATGGTTTGAAAATCACCCTGCTCTACGGCGTTTAACGCATCTTGTCCTACTTCAAATGCGGTGACATCGAAGCCCGCCAGCTGCAACCATTGGCTGGTTGCTTGACGCACAATCGCGTCATCTTCAATTAAAGCAATACGCTGCATAGTTTGGTTCCGCCACTCTACATCTGATTAATATCGTCCACGGTATGTAAAAAAACCTCAGACGAAAAGGAGCTAGCTCCCACTTTGAATAACACTCCTTTAACAGTTTAATAATGTTTGTTAGCTTCGATTTGTCTCACTCTCCATTCGCTTAAAAAGCAAACATAAAACCTTGTCAAACCACTAGCTCAAAGAGGCAAGCCACTAATTTTAAAGGGATTTGATCAGAAATGATGAATAACAATCGATATTGGTTATTCCTGTGTACCTGTTTATTGATTGGTTTGGTGCAGGTTACCACCAAGAATGGCATCAGCCAGTGGAAACTCGAGCAAGCCCAACGCTACGCCGAACAACGCTTCCTTGGTTACATTGCAGAAGCGAGGCGAACCCTTAAGCGTTTCTATTATCTGCCCTACCTGGTAACCAATGATGAAACCACGGTTCGTTTTATCGATGGTGAAGACCGCCTTGAAAAACGCATCAAGAAACAGCTGATTCAATTGGATAAAGCCGCCAATACCAAGGGCTGGTATCTGCTTTCTGGCGAAGGTGACTTGTTGGTATCGAGTGTCGAAAGAAGCAAACTGAGCAATAATAACGCCAGCATGATTGTTTCTAAAATCCACCAACAAGGTGGTGCGATTTCAGTGGTAACAAAAAACAAAGGCGTGACGCCCGATTACTTCATTGCCGCACCCGTATATCGAGCCTCTGATGTGGTTGGCATTGTCGCGGTGCAAATCGATTTGTCATTGTTAACCGATCAATGGTTTGCCGATGGTGAGGCGATACTGTTTCAGAACCCTCGCGATCAGTTCTTTCTCTCCAGTGACAACAGGTTGAGTGCCGATTGGTTCAATGACACCTTCAATTCTCAGCCCACAGCGACAAAACGTGAGCTGTATGACCAAACCCATATTCGCGTGTGGCGATTGCAAGATAAAGATTACCTAATTCAGTCCATCAAGTTAGACGATCTGAATTGGCGTTTAACCTACCTAACGCCATTAACCAGCCTCAACCAGACCACGAACTGGATCAGCTGGAGTGTGGCGGTTGGCTGTCTTTTCATTCTGTTACTGTTGGTTATTCTTTACCAAAGACGCCAGAAAAAGCTCAGCAATCTGAGAATCCAAAAGCTTATCGAAGAGTCTGAGAAACGACTGTCTGGGATGATCAATAAAACCCATGTTGGGTTAATACTGATCGATAAACACGGACGCATTCACGATATCAACCTGATGGCGAAGAACTACTTTTCACTATCTGATTCAATGATCAATAACATCAAGGCGTGGCAGTTATTTGAGGCAGGTAACCCGAATTCAACCACCTTGCAACTGCTCAAAAACTTAGAGCAGCATCAAGAGCTGGCCGAGATAACTAGCGTCGAAACCATGGCAAGACGCAGCGATGGCAGCTACTTCCCTGTTTTATTCTCTATTAGCGCCTTTCCTTGGCATGCGACGACTTACTACCTGTGTACCGTAATCGATATCAGCAAACGTAAGAAAGCCGAAATTGCGGTGCAAAACGCCAATAAAACGCTACAACTGCGGGTCGAAGAGCGAACTCAAGATCTAAAAGATGCGCAGCAAGAACTTGTCGAATCTAGCAAACTGGCTGCACTAGGGCGGATGTCGAGTGCGATTACTCATGAACTCAATCAGCCGCTTACTGGCCTAAAAACGCTACTTTCAAGTAACCAGCTATTGATGGAAAGAGGCGAGACCAAGATGTTGAAAGCGAACATGGACTTAGTCATGAGCCTGATCGACAGAATGGCTAACATGACCAGTCAATTGAAGTCGTTCGCATTTAAAAGACTTGAGAAGCCCTATCCAGTTTCACTGACTGACGCACTGCAAGAAACCCTACGAATTCACCAAGCCGAATTAGACAACGTCGATATTCGCGTGCGTGTCGCCTCTAATATTTCGATGGTAATGGGAGAAGAGGCGCGACTTCGTCAAGTGCTTGGTAACCTGCTTAGAAACGCTGTCGATGCCACGCAGAATCAGAAACCAGCAACCATTGTGATCAGCGCTCATACCGAGCAACAACGCGTGATCATCAAGGTTCAAGATAACGGTTGTGGTGTGTCTGAAGATCAACTCGAAACCATTTTCGAACCATTTCATACCAACAAAAAGATGGGCGAAGGCTTGGGGCTCGGGTTGGCTATCACAGCGAACAACGTGCGCGATATGCAAGGCACATTAATAGCGAAGAACAATTCAGACCAAGGCATGACATTTACGTTAACACTAAACAATAGCGATAGTGAGTAGTTACTTACACAGACCTTGAACTCCACATTCTATTGAAGCGCTAGAACTAAAAAACCGCCCACAGAGGGCGATTTTGATTCACTTATTGGCGTGTGACTTATTCACTAATCCGTTAACGACTTACTCAGCTAACTGCTTCAACAACAGTTCTGTTGGGCGCACAATCGCGATGATCGATTCATCGTAGATTTTCGCTGAATCAGACAGTATCGCTTGGTAGGCATTCACGTCAGCTTCTCTTACCTTCTCGCCAGCTTGCGCTTTAGCAATCAAAGTTAATGCTAAATCTGCAACTTCAACGGTTTTCTCTGCAACCACCACAGTCTCTACCGAAGACACGTTACCAGCGAAGACAGTTTCCGCCGCTAGTGCAGCTGATTTTGCTTGCTGATAATGCTCTGCAAGTTGCTCTAGCGCCTGCTGATTGCCTGTCGCCACTTCATTGACCAAGTCTTGCATCTCATACACCGCGTAGCTTTCTACTGGCAAAGCATCCACGAAGCGATTTAGGCGCTCGTATTGGCTGTACAAGGTGCCCTTAGGTTCAGTGGAGTTCCACTTTTCCCAGTTGCGAGCATAGTATTGAGCCGGCTCGGTGTATTTCGCTAGCACGCGCAGGTCGTGAATATCTTGGCCTTTGGCAATGCGCTTCAACAACATATCAGCATCTGCGTGATGACGTAGCCCTACCGATACTTCCGACCATGTATCCATCGCTTTCATGCGCTTATACATGCTTCGTTCGTCGGTCAGTTCTGCATCCGACCAGAAACGCTCTGCAATTGCATAGCTACGTGGCCATAGGTAGTTTTCAACCGTGAGGCTGTCTTTGTTTTCTAGCCACATGGTGATCTCGCCGCCTAAAATCAGCTCTTTTTCTTTGTCGGTTAACTCTGCAGGGTAGCCACCATTTGGCTCAGGGATCACGCTGCCTTCAACATCACTGCTCGCAATCACTTCACCTGTGGTTGGCCAGCGCACGTTACCAATTAACTGATAGCTGCCTTCCGCAAACCCATTTGGATTTAGGTTCAGGTTGAACTCGGTGTACGACATGAAGTTATCGAAGTGGCCGACAAAGGTTTTGCCCGGCACGTAATCAAGGATGTAGATCTCTTCACGAGACTTACCGTTGTAATCACTGAACGCGCGGAAAGTACCGTCTTGCGCTTCAATGATAGTCAGTGTTCCCTTACGTGGGCTGCCTTTAGAGCGAGGCTTTTGCCATTGGTAAGTCACAAACTTCTCACCACTGTGCAGCTTATCGTCAACCGTGATGCCACTTGGCATTGGATCATTGCGATAGTGGTAACTGGTTGGCTGAGGTTGGTCTAGGTAGTAACCCGTAGACAGAATACCTGGGTAGCCCTCTTTCGCCGCACGACCGATACTGTCGTGTCCTTGCCAGCTTTGAATCACGATAGAAGTTGGCAGATCTTTATGCCAAATCTCATCCCAACCCGTCATCTTCTTGCCACGCTCTTCCAGCATCTTTTCAACTTTTACGTTGAGGTAAGACTGTAAGCCGCGCTCGCCATCGATATTGTTCTCTTCGATGAACTCTTGGTGCTTTTCGCTGTTTTTCCATTGCGCATAGTTCGGCTCATCGCCACCAATGTGGAAGTACTCGTCTGGGAACAGTTCTGTCACTTCATCAAACACGTCGCCCAGCATTTCATAGAGCTCTGGGTTAAGTGGGTCCATCAATGGCTCAAATACACCCCAGCCACGTTCTTGTTCGTAGCTTTGACCTTCACCACCCGACATCAAGCGTGGGTAAGCGTGCGCCACAGCAGAAGAGTGTCCCGGCAGTGAAACTTCTGGAATAACACGAATACCAAGATTACGAGCGTACTCAACTAAGTAACGAACTTGGTCTTTGGTGTAGTAATCACCATCAGTGGTTTCTGACCATAGACGCGGCCAAGATTCCGTTTGAATGCGGATACCTTGATCGTCCCAGAAGTGCCAATGGAACACGTTCATTTTCGCAGAAGCCATCGCATCTAGCTGACGAATCAACACATCAAATTCAATGAAGTGACGCGAGGTATCGTAAGAGACTCCACGCCAACGAAAGCGGGGCTCATCAACAATGGTTACGGCAGGAATATGGTAGCCAGTTGCTGTGGTTTCAACGAGCTGTAAAAGGGTTTCGATGCCGTGAATAGCGCCATATGGGCTTGGTGCGCTCAGCGTGATTTGCTCACCCTGAGTCGTAATTTTGTAAGACTCTACAGAGTCGATGTTCTGTACTTCAGACTTTGGCGCCGCGTCGATATCAATGATCAGGTTCGCTTCGTCTGCGCTATCAACCTGCCAGTTTAGAATCGGCACGCCAGTTTGGCGCTCTAGGCGATCGATAAAGCGTTTCGCGGTGTATTCAACGCGATCAGAGTTAAAGCCTTTGATGTAAACCTTGAAGTTACCGTCGACCTTAACTTGCCCAGCTTGCAGCTCGACTGTTTGTGGATACGGCATTAAATTTAGATCGGTATTCGGAGCCATTGCTAACGCCATTGGGGACACTACTGAACTTGAAATCAATAGAGACAATATAGTTTTTTTCATTATTAGTTTTCCTATATAACGGGCGTTCTGTTTTGTTTATCGGAGGCAATTCACAAAACAGAACCATCAACCACTGCTGTTGTTTATCTTTATTTAAAACACTTATCTTTATTCCAAACGCTTCTCGTTAGTTCACAAGAGCGACCGCTTCTCGGACTAACTCCGCGATCTCGTCCCACTGTTCGTTCTCGATCATCTTCGGAGATACCATCCAAGTACCGCCACAGCACACCACGCGATCCACAGCTAGATAGTCATTAACGTTGTGTTTGCCGATACCACCAGTAGGCATTAGCGACACATCAACGTAAGGTGCGAGTAAAGATTTCACCATGTTGATGCCGCCAGACGCTTCTGCAGGGAAGAACTTCAAGAAGTTAAGACCAAGCTCTAGCGCTTGCTCTACTTGGCTTGGGTTGTTTACGCCCGGAACGATTGGCATGCCGATCTCTTGGCAGCGTTTTACGGTGTTTGGATTCAGGCCCGGTGCTACGATGAATTCGCTGCCCGCCTCTTTCGCAAGGTCGATCTGCGCTGGCGTTAATACTGTACCAGCACCGATACACATCTCTGGGTAGGCATCACGCATCGCACGAATCGAATCCGCTGCCGCTTCGGTACGGAACGTCACTTCTGCGACTGGCAGGCCGTTTTCTACTAACACTTTTGCTAGTGGAATCGCATGTTCCACCTTGTTGATTTGAATAACAGGGATAACTTTGAACTGCTTAAGTGTGTTGATCATTTCTTGAGACATAATAAATTCGCTTTGTTTTTCTATTTTTTAATTAAGTGATTCATAGCGCTTACCGGGATGATCGCGCCTGAGTATTGAATAACGGTAGAAGCCAGTTGGTGACCCAGTTCAGCTGCATCATTGGTGCTCTCACCTGTAAGACGCGCCGCCAGATAACCCGCAGCGAAGGAGTCACCTGCTGCGCAGGTGTCGACCACGTTAGAAACACGAGTCGCGGATACATAACTCTCAACAACATCGCCTTGTTCAACTTGAACAATCTTGCATGGCTCACAGCCACGTTTGATGACGATCTCTTGGCAGCCTAAGCGAAGGCAGCGTTGTTGAACGCTCTCGCCATTGCCCCAAACCAGCAGGTCGTCGTCTTCGGTAATCAGTGCAATGTCGACCAATGGTAGTAACTTGGCGTACCAATGCTGAGCTTGTTCAGTCGTCCAAAGTTGCGGGCGATAGTTGTTATCAAAAATCAGCTTGCCGCCTTGATTTGAGAACACGCTAATAGCTTTGAATAAGCGCTCACGATAGGCGTCATCTAAAATCGCGATACTGATACCGCTGATGTAAACCGCATCGACTTGTTTCTCGGTCAGGGCGATTTCAAGCTTATTCAGATCACTAGCTTGAAAGTAAGATTTGACTGCCGCGTCGTTGCGCCAGTAATGAAAGTGTCGCTCGCCTGTCTCGTCGGTTTCAACCATGTAGAGTCCAGGAAGCTTGTTCGCAATGCGTTCGACGAAATTGGTTTGAATGCCTTCTAGTTGCCAGCTATCAATCATATTTTGAGACAGCTCATCACTGCCAAGCCCTGTCGCATAGTGCACAGAGAGGTTTTGATGTTGAGTTAAGCGAGAAAGGTAAAGTGCGGTATTAAGTGTGTCACCGCCAAACTTTTTGGTTAATGGAGAGCCGCTGATTTCGACCATACATTCGCCGAAGAAAGCAATATTGAACAGAGAAGATGCCGACATAGCCGCTCCTAAAAATAAAGATAATTGACTTTAGAAAAGGCCCTACCGTTAAGCAGGGCCTGAATTAAGCAAACCAGTTGTGGAGACTAGGTTTAGCTTGTTTGATTTGCAGGACGTTGAGGTGCCGCTTCTTCTTCAAGTACGCCAGTCTCAGACATTTCCATCTCCATCAGAGCACGCTCGTCATCAAGAATCGCTTTTGCCATTTCAGGTGTTACTTGGTTAGCCGGAGTCACTAGGCTCACAACCACACCTGCCGTTAGAGCAAACAGACATGATGGGATAACTGGGTTGCCCCAGAAGGCTGTGTAGTCAGCGTTTAACATTACTACGAATGAAGCTACAGAAGCACCCGCTAGTGTTGCAAGCGCACCTTGCCAGTTGTAGCGTTTCCAGAATTTACCCAACATACCGCACACAAACATGCCCGACATAACCGTTGAAATCATCTTAGTGATGTAGCCAATGATGTCGTTTGACGTCAGTGCGAACAGTAGTGCGAAGCCAATCACCACAACCAAAGCTAGACGAGAGTAGTTCAACATTGATTCTTTGTTTGGTACGCGGCCTGTGAACATCACGTACACGTCACGCAGTAGGATAGATACACCGGCAATCGCATCTGAGCTTGCACTCGACATGGTTGCAGATAGACCTGCGATAAGAACAATCATGCCTACGCCAACTGGAAGAACCGTTGCAGCTACGTATGGGAACGAGTAGTTCGGGTTATCCAATGATGGGTCGATTGCGTGCGCAGCCATACCAATGATTGCTGGAATAATAGAGAAGAAAAGGTACAACACACCAGAAGCGACAAATGAGCGACGGATAGTTGAAACATCTTTACCAGAGTAGATACGCTGACGGAATGAAGGTGTTGCAAGTACGCCCACACCGATAACCACAGCCAGAGAAACAGCAGGCAGAATGCCCAGTTTATCGATTGCTAAAAAGCTTGTAGCAGCAGGGTCCATCGCAGCGTAAAGGTTATCCATGCCACCAATGTGATCAACAGACATTACCGCCATTAGGATGAAGCCAGCAAAAAGGATGATTGCTTGAATCGTATCGGTCCATACAACTGCTGTGTAACCACCGATAACAACGTAGATAGTGAAAGCTGCAGCAATAATAATTTTCGCAAGGTTAAGGTCGATGTCTGCAATCCACGCTAGGTACATGCCGCCACCTAGAATGTGCGCACCTAACCAACCGATTGACGCGATAAAGATAAGTAGGCCAACCACGTTTTTTACGATTCGGTTAGCGCCAACGTAATAAGCCAGCTCTTCACTCATGGTCATGAAGTTCAGTTTACGAACCGGAGCAAACCAAAGTGCAAGCAATAGGATGCCGACAGCACCGCCAATTCCGTACAGAGCACCTGCCCAGCCATTTGCGTAGCCGAAGCCAACCGCGCCCATACTTGAACCCGTGCCGACCATAGTCGCAACCGTTGTACCAAGTACTAAGAATAATGGCAGGCCACGGCCGCCTAATAAGAAATCTTCGCCAGATTTTTGATTACGCGAGACAAACCAGCCTAACCAAATTAGAAAACATACGGGCTTTGTTGCGTAATTCAATGGAACTAAATCAAGAACCTACGATCTGATCAGACATACGTACACGCCGAAGCCTGTAAGAAAAAGTGTGCTGTTCATTTGACACCTCTCAGTGAAATATTGAGTTCATTCTTGAACTTTATTTATGATTCATTCATTTTTATATTTCATATAATTACTTTATTGATTTTATCTATTTTAATTAAAGTAATTTTTATAAATGTAGGGTGAGAGTATTAAAGGATAATAACAGTGATGACTAACCCCTAATACTCTCTAAGTAGGTAATTGTGATTAGGTTATTACTAAACGCGATCCGCGCGGTAGCAAGTCACATCTACTTCAACCTTCACGTCTACCACTAGGTCACAGACCATGCAGATACGAGCCGGTGGGTTAGCACCGAAGAACTCTTTGAATACCTTATTAAAAGATTGGAAGTAACGAGAATCCGTTAGCACAACCTTTACGTGCATTACGTCTTCTAGGCCGTAGCCCGCTTCAGTCATGATATCGACACAGTTTTGGATCGCTAGGCGAGACTGGTCAACAATGCCACCCTCTACCACTTCACCATCTGTCATCGGTGTCTGGCCAGAAACGTATAGGAAACCACCCGCTTCAGTTGCGCGTGCAAATGGTAAATGTTGTCCGCCTGTACCTGTACCGCCTTCAACACCGTAACGTTTAATAGTCATTTTTTAACTCCACTTCTTTATAGATAATATTGGTTCTGTTCCAATATATTTAAATTAATTCGTCGTTTTCTTATTACTGTATATCTAATAAAATAATTAAATTCTAATTACGGTAAATAAAAACGCCTGAACGATTATTTTTCACTTTTCCTTTTTGGTAAGTTAACTCACCATTTACAAATACACTTTCGATTCCCTCAGCAACTGAAATAGGGTTTTCAAATGTTGCTGTGTCTTTAATATTCTTTGGATCAAATAAAACTAAATCGGCAAATGCGTCTTGGCGAATCTCACCTCTTCCCGCGAGGTTGTAGCGCTTCGCAGACATTCCGGTCATTTTGTGAATCGCTTCTGGCAGCGCAAACAGTTTTTCATCTCGGCAGTAGTGGCCTAAGACTTTCGGGAAAGTGCCCCACAATCTTGGATGTGGATGCGGGTCATTTGGTAAACCATCAGAACCAACCATGGTCAGCTTGTATTTCAATACGCGCTTTACGTCGTTCTCATCCATGCAGTGGTAAACCGCACCGGCTGGTTGAAGCGCTTTTGCTGCGTCCATCAGTGGTAGGTTCATCTCATCAGCAATCTGCTTAAGCGTTTTGCCTGCATGTTCAGGCTTTGCTTTAGACCAAGTGATGAAGATGTCGAAATCGTCTGTCACCTGTTTCAGATCTAATGTCGAAGAGCTCGCTGAGTATGGATAGCAGTCGCAAGACACATCTTGGTGCTCTGAAACCTTGTCCATCAAATCAAGCACTTCAACAGTTCTGCCCCAGTTGCCTGCACCTGCACATTTAAGGTGAGAGATAACAACGGGTACTTTCGCGTATTGCCCGGTCTCAAACGCTTCTTCCATCGCGCTTAAGATCTCTTCGAATTCAGTACGCATATGCGTGGTATAGATACCGCCATGACTAGACAGCACTTTCGCTAACTGCATCACTTCATTGGCGTTGGCTTGTTTCGCGCTTGCGTAAGCCAAACCTGAACTCAAACCCAGTGCACCCTGCTCCATCGCTAAATCAAGGTTGCTTTGCATTACCGCGATTTCTTCTTCGCTTGCGGTGCGTTGCAGGTCGTCCATCACTTGGTTACGCAGTGTAGTGTGGCCAACTAATGCTGCTACGTTCACCGCTGGTTGCGCTTGCTCTACCGCTTGTGCATACGCCGCAAAAGTTGGGTATTTAAAATCAGCCTGCGCACCTAAAAGATTCATTGGGTCAGGTGGATCGCCAGCCAAAACCGTTGGCGATGCGCTGATGCCACAGTTGCCAACAATCACGGTTGTCACACCTTGGCTGATCTTAGGTAGGCAGTCTGGGTAACGAATTACGTTGGTATCGTCATGTGTATGTACATCGATAAATCCAGGAGCCAATGCTAAGCCTGCTCCCTCAACCAACTGGCCACAATCTTCGTGATCGATTTGACCAATTTCGGCGATTTTTCCATCAAGGATTGCTACATCGGCACAAAACGATTGTTCGCCGGTGCCGTCAAACACCTCTACATTTTTGATTATCGTATCGAACAACATTTTTCACTCTCTCAATCCACTGTGTTGATGGAGCTATATTAGAAATCCAGCCGATTATTTTCAGTGACAAAACACACATAATATTTTAATTTATGTGATAGTTTCTATCACAAAACACATCATAGATATATTTAAACATTAAATAACAACCACTTAAATCATGTTAGGAATCAGCAATGAAACATAACCCTGCACAAAAAGATGTTATAAAGTATCAAAAAGATAGTTTCATCTTGACTGAAAAAGGCCAAAAAGGGAGAGCAGTATCACAATCTGAGAACGGTGTTTATCGACTGGTTGATGAAGACATTTCGCTTCCGGTAGCAATTATCAAACAATCAGCGTTGACCAATAACCTGAATTGGATGCAATCATTCGCCGATCATCATCAGGTTAAATTGTCGCCACATGGCAAAACATCGATGACGCCTGATTTCTTCCGTCAACAGCTAGAAAATGGCGCTTGGGGAATTACCGTTGCGACACCTGCACAAGCAGAAATTGCAGCAATGGCAGGCGCAAAAAGAATCATCATGGCTAACCAATTGGTAGGTAAAACCAACATGGCGATCATCGAACAGCTTATTAGTGAGTTCGACGTTGATTTCTATTGCTGTGTGGATTCATCGGTAAACGTGCAGCAACTCAACCAATACTTCGCCAACAAAAAGCAGACGCTAAAAGCTCTAATCGAGTTTGGTGTTCCGGGTGGCCGTTGTGGTTGTCGTTCACCTCAAGAAGTTTTAGAACTGGCTCAAACCATTCAAGATACGCCTGCACTTTCGCTAGCGGGTATTGAGGTGTATGAGGGCGTGATTCATGGCGACAATGCCGAGCAAGACATTCGTACCTTCTTAAACCAAGCGCTGACCTCGGTCGAAAGCCTCGCATCAGACGGTTTAATTACCGGTCAACCTATCATCACTGGTGCAGGTTCGGCTTGGTATGACGTGGTTGCAGAATGTTTAGCGAACCTAACCGATTACTTGGCGATCATCCGCCCGGGCTGTTACGCGATTCACGACACAGGTATCTACCTAGACGCTCAAAGCAAGGTGTTGCAGCGTGCCCAAGTAAACCAAGGTTACGCGTGCGAATTGGGTGGAGATCTGGAATCGGCACTTGAGGTATGGGCGTATGTAATCTCTCGCCCAGAACCGACCAAACTAGTTGTTGGGCTAGGCAAGCGTGATGTGGCCTTTGATGCGGGGTTACCTATTGCCGAACGCGGCTATCGCAATGGCGAAGCTATCTCTGTGAAAGGGCTGACTGCGACCGCCGTGATGGATCAGCATACCTTTGTTGAAACGGACGGCTCTTCTGAAATTGAAGTGGGCGACATGATTGCATTCTCAACCTCACACCCGTGTTTAACCTTCGATAAGTGGCGCCACATTGCCATCAGCGATGACGACCATCAGGTAACAAACTGGGTGGAAACCTGCTTCTAGTTCGATTTTTCAATAAGCTAGAATCAGCGAAACAATAAGATATACTAACGGGGCTAACGCTTAGTTTTAAACGGCTAAATGGCAAAAAAGCTAAAGAGCTTACTTCTTACGAGCTAGGTTCTTAATAACTAGGTGATAACGATTAGCCCCATCAACAAAGGATCAGGATTCTTGAGTTTAGAAGTAGATATCATTTCACAGATAACGGAGCGTTTTCCCGCTCTTCGTGATGCAGAGAAAAAAGTCGCTAAGCTGATCATGGACGACATTGATTTTGCTGCCAATGCCAGCATCACAGAGCTTGCTGAAAGCGCTCAAGTGAGTGAAGCCACCATTACACGTTTTGCTAAAGCGATCGGTTGCAGCAACGTACGTGATATGAAGATTAAGTTGGCTCAGACGCTAACCGTTGGCCAGCGCTTTATCCTCGAACCGGTTGACCAAACGGGTTATCAAGGTATCTACGAATCGATCAAGCAAAGCCTAGACATCAACCGCACCTTGTTCAAAGAGCAAGACGTTGAAACCGCAGTCAGCTGGCTGCATAACGCCAGACAGATCATTGCTATTGGTATGGGTGGTGGTTCAACCATTGCTTCTCAAGAGCTGCAACATCGACTGTTTCGTTTAGGCTACCCAGTGGTGTCGTACAACGATGGCTTGATGTCACGTATGGTTGCTGCCACGGCAGATGCTAATGACGTAATGGTGATGATCTCTGCGACTGGCTTTACACCAGTGATCACAGAAACGGCAGAGCTGGCTAAGCAGTACGGACTTAAGATCATTGCGATTACCCCACAAGATACACCGCTAGCAAAAATTGCCGATATCTTGTTACCCATCAAGCATATGGAAACCGACTTCATCTACAAGCCGTCGGCTTCTCGCTACGCTATGTTGGCGTTAGTGGATGTGCTTTCTATGGGAATCGCAGTCAATCACAAGAACCGCTCGCGCGACAAACTGCGTCGCTTGAAAGTTGCGCTCGATTCTTACCGAGGCGGTGGCGATAGACAGCCTCTCGGTGATTAACGAATCAAGGATAGAATGAGCTTAAATTCACGCGCGCGGCAGTCTTTCACAAGCTCGTATAAGCTCATTTCTAATCCTGTGATTTGGATACCAGCATCCATTAGTCGACGGATTGCCAGATCTTTGTTGAGTGCCGTTCGTGAGCTAACACAGTCGCCAACTACCTGAACCTTGTACCCAAGTTCCAACAACCCCATTGCGGTTTGATAAACACAAATATGAGCCTCAATACCACACACTAACCAAGTCTCTACATCCTTGGCTTGAACCGCCTCAACAAACTTGGGCTCATCACACGCGTTGAAAGTGAATTTAGGTATCGGCTTTGCATCATTCCGCAAGTCATTAAGTTCGTCGACTGTAGCACCTAGCTTCTCTGGGTTCTGCTCCAAACGAATAATTGACAGCCCCAAAACCTGCGCTCCTTGAGCTAACTTCCCGCAATTAGCAATCAGCGTATCGCTCTCATCAACAAGGCGTGCGAGCTTGCCTTGTACGTCCACAACCACCAAACCTGTGTTTTGTTTCGTTAGCATGTTTATTCCTTGTTTTAAACAGCCTGACTCACTAAGCAACCTGATGTGTATTTTTTCTACTATGTAACGATTCAGCTTACAAAGCCATACAGTAATACATACAAGACTACGGAATAATACTCACCAACGGTCGAAAGGTCGCAAAATAAAAATTATTGATACTGACATGACATTTAAGAGTGAGTAACAAAGATGAACAAGATAACGAAATCAGCATTAGCACTGGGTTTAATCAGCGCAGTTTCTCTTCCAGCTTTAGCAGCAGGTACTGACGGCGGTGCGTACATTGGTGGCGGACTTAGTGTCTACCAAGATTCTGACACAGACGGTCACGGTAGCTTAGATTCAGATGGCATGGGCTACAACCTATACGGCGGCTACCAATTCAACCGTATCGTAGGTGTTGAACTTGGCTACACAGATTACGCAAACTACAAAAATAGCGCTGAAAAGCTGTCTCCGACGTCTGTTTCTTTGTCAGCAAATCTTGGTTACACATTCGACAACACAATCCGCCCATTCGTATTGGCTGGTCTAAGCTCTGTTGACCTAAACGCAAATAAGAGTGCTGGTTACGCTGATGACAGCGGTACGGGTTTCCACTTTGGTGTAGGTGTTGAATACACGCCAATCGAACACCTAACGCTACGCTTAATCTCGCAAGCGGATGCAGTAAGCGTAGACGACACGGTCCAATTTAAGAACTCTCAGATATCAGCTGGTGACCACACGCTTGCCTTCAAAAGCATTAGCTTCGGTGGTTCATACAACTTCTAATGTGATTGAACCACATAGAATAAGCTGAACATACTAATTCACTTTGCTGTTCCACCTTGTCATGAAGGTCACTCAGTAAAGTGAATTTTTTGTTTCTACACACCTTAGCGTCATTTCACTTTAGCCAGTTTATCGCTCAGCGCCTTCTATTTGAGCTTTATGCAATGATATTAGAGCTTTCTTGGTAGCGAGACTAAAATAAAGGGATAAGTGACACAGGAAAACAATACCTATGAATCTACCACGCTTAAACATGTCGATAAACAAACTCCCTTTCGTTTTGGCAGTGTATTACCTGCTTGTCATTAACTTGCCTATCTCACGCGAACTGTTCAATATTCTTAGTGCCTCACAAGCCGAAAGCATTGGGTTTATCATCTCGATCCCATTTTTCTTTCTCGCCGCATTCAACTTTATCTTTCAAGTATTCAACTGGCCGATATTCGCCAAAGCTTTTTTTATCTTGTTACTACTTACTTCCTCTTTAGTCAGCTACAGCATGTTCAACTACGGCATTTTCGTAGACTATGGAATGATAGAAAACGTCTTCGAAACCAACAGCGGAGAAGCCGCTAGCTACCTAAGCAGCTATTCTATTTTATGGTTTGTTCTGATGGGAGGAGTCCCGTCACTGCTGCTTTTATTTACGGATCTTGAAAGAGAATCTTGGAGAGATTTTGCGATTTGGAAGTCGATAGGGCTGCTGTCTTCGTTGATCGTCATTGCCATCATTGCCGGGTTGTTTTACAAAGATTACGCATCGATTGGTCGTAATAACTCTCATCTTAAAAAGATGATCATTCCGACCGAATACGTCGCTTCAACCGCAAAATACATCAACAATACTTACATCAAAGAACCGATTCCTTACCAAGAAATCGGCTTAGATGCGCAGCTAAAACCAGAAGCTAAACAAGCTGAAAAACCAACCTTATTGGTGTTTGTTCTTGGTGAAACGGCACGTGTATATAACTACCAATATTATGGCTATGAGAAAGAAACCAATGCTCATACCAAACCCTATAACCCGATCTTTTTCTCTGATGTTCAGTCATGCGGAACAGCCACTGCGGTTTCTGTGCCGTGTATGTTTTCTAACATGAACCGAAGCAACTACGATCGTGATAAAGCCTACAACCAAGATAACGTAGTCGACATTATGAACCGCGCGGGCATTCACTCTATCTGGCGAGAGCACGATGGTGGAGACAAGGCGGTCGCACATCGAATCAAAGAGATGACTCTCGTCGCCAAAGACAGCGACCCGCTGTGTAATAAAGATGTGTGCTATGACACAGCCATGCTAGAGAACTTCGAACAAGATACTCAAGTTCTTAAACAAGATAGCATCATTTTCTATCATATCTCCGGATCTCACGGCCCAACTTACTTTGAGCGATACCCAGAAGATCATAAGAAGTTTGTGCCAGACTGCCCACGTTCTGATATCGAAAACTGCACCAAAGAGCAAGTGGTCAACACCTACGACAACACCATCTTGTACACAGATTTCTTTCTATCACAGGCTATTCAGAAGCTAGAGAAACTCACCGATAAGTACAATGTTGCGCTGATGTACATTTCCGATCACGGAGAATCATTGGGAGAAAATGGCGTCTACTTACACGGCATGCCTTATTCATTGGCACCGAAAGAGCAAACCCATGTGCCTATGATAATGTGGATGTCTGATGGTTTCGCCGAGCAGAAAGGGATAAACCAGACCTGCTTAAGAAAGGCAGGCAAAGAACAGAGCTTCTCCCAAGATAACCTGTTCGACTCTTTACTCGGCCTAATGGATGTACAAACCAAAGAATACCGAGTGAACCAAGACATTTTTGCTTCTTGTCGCTAGTGCTTTTGCTTATGTAAACCATCGGAAAACTCGAGTTGCCTGAGCAAGCTCTCCGCAACCTCCCCTAAAAAGAAAAGACCTCGGTCTTTTCTTTTTTTTGTCGCTAACATGGAGCCAGAGTGCTAATTTATAACGACGAAACAATGAGCTACATTTAATAGAGACAATAATGGAAGAGTCCGTCGTACTCCAAAGACCAACATGTCTTATTAGACTTCATCTCACTCACATCGCTCATTGAACTTACCACGATTAAGCTCAGTTCAATACCGCGCCTGAATGGCGCCGCAATATCAATGTTTACGTCATATCATTAAGGACAAATGAATGGACGCTTTCATAATTTCAAGCTGGCAATTTTCTGAGGGTGTGGCACATGAACACACCACCAGCCCAACCTCATTCGAGCAATCAACTTGGTATCACTGCCAAAGAGATGCTGACGGTTTGAGAGAATGGCTCCACAGTAATACGGTTCCAAATGCCATCATCGATTCATTACTCACCGATGACACCCGCCCTCGGTTCGAACAATTTGGCCACGACTGTTTTTTGATGATTCTGCGAGGCATTAATCTAAACGAAGGTGCTAACCCTGACGACATGCTTAGCCTACGCATCTTATGGTACAAAGGCACTTTAATATCGACACGTAAAGTTCCTTCAAAAGCGGTCAGTAATCTGATATCTGATCTCAAACAAAACCAAGGCCCTACATCATTACCTGATGTGTTGTTGGGCATGATCCGTGGAATCAACCACAGCATTTCAACCTTCCTAGCACCCGTCGAACTATTAATTGACGAGTTAGAATCTACATCCAATATCGACATAAGATCCATTAACGCTCTACATTCAAGGCTACTCAGACTAAGGCGTTATTTGAAGCCACAGAAATACGTTTTTGAAGATTTAATGAGTGACCTACCTGCGCCATTGAGTAAGCACAACAGTCATATAAAGAACAGCCTTGATACCATCCTGAGAATTAACGAGTCTGTTGAGTTTTACATCGAACAAATTAATGTATTTTTAGCGAGCCTAAGTCAGCAACAAGCTGAAAAAATGAATAGAAATACGTACCTATTTTCTATCATTGCAGGTATTTTCCTCCCTGCTGGGTTTTTCACCGGTTTACTGGGTGTCAATATCGCTGGGATACCCGGAACAGATAACCCGATAGCATTTCCACTATTTTGCGTTGGGCTGCTCGTGGTCATAGCGGCAGAGGTCGTTATTTTGAAAAAATTGAGGTTTATTTAATGGTTGAGTTTTTGCAATCCAATATGTGGCTTAGACAAGTAGTTTTAGGTTTACTTCTTATCACTGTGTATTGGGTGATCAAACGCTTAGGTAAGAACTGGATAGAAACATTAGCGGAAAATAAGCGTGTCGAATTGAAGCGAAAGCAGTTCGTGATTAAGTGTTTCAATATTGTTCTGTTTCTACTCTTCATCGCTGTGTTTACGATTGTTCTTAACTTGGGTTTTGGTGATATTTCTCTGTTCTTGTCTTCGATATTTGCGGTGCTGGGTGTCGCTTTATTCGCGCAATGGTCGATTCTAAGTAACCTCACAGCCAGCGTACTAATATTTTTCGTCTTCCCTTATCGCATTGGCGACAGAGTAAGAGTCGCGGAGAAAGACGAAGACATCAGCGGTGTGATCATCGATATCACCATGTTCCATGTTATTCTTCGACACAGTTCGGGCAACATTATCACCTACCCTAATAACCTGATCCTACAAAAAGGCGTGATAAAGGTATTAGTTGATCCTGAGTTAAAGAGTGAAACTGTCGATACAAAACTCATCAAAGCTGAAGACTCAGATAAGTAATGCGCCCTCTGTTGAACTTCCACATCAATAAGTTCAACAGAGGGTAAGATATCTTGCCCTCTTTCAATTAACATAAGCTCTCCTGTTAATACTTACACGCCTTTCAAAACTGTCGTTTTTATTCAATATCAATCTAGAGTACTCACCTACAATTGCTGCTATTGAAACGTGGCTTGGCTAATCAATTTATCTCATCGTCCGTTGACGCACCTGAGAACAAGATGACAACCACGCACTCTACCGAATCGAAACAACAGGAATTAACGCGATGTTAGACATCAAAAAAATCTCAGTACTTAGCGACTTAAGCGAACTTAAAACGGCTTACTTTGCTGAATCTACAGCTCCACTCGATGGCATGTGGCATTTTGGCTTTGTACCTATGTCTGACCATTACGGCTTTTACGAAGATGACAAACTTGTGGGGTATTGCGTATTGAACGGAGAAGGTTACTTACTTCAATTCTACCTAGCACCAACAGCCAACACCAATATAGAAGACTTGTTTACCTTAATCGTAGAAAACAACAGCTCTGTGATTGGTGAAGTGAAAGGCGCATTCGTAAGCACGGCAGAACCACAATACTTGTCACTATGCATGGATAACACCCATTCATTTAAGGTGAACTCCTTGATGTATTGCCAAGACCAAGAAGCTAACTCTAGTCGTAATTCAGGTCGTATTGAAGACATCGAGATGACTCTCGCGACGCAAGAACAACTCGATCAATTAGTCGAATTTGCTTCATCAACGATTGGTGCGCCAAAAGAGTGGTTAACCGGCTACTACGGCAATTTGATTGCCCGCCAAGAGTTATGGGGCTACTGGGAAAATGGCAGCGTTCTCGCAGCCGGTGAGTGCCGTAAGTTCGATGAGCATCAAACACAGTTTGCCGACCTGGGTATGATTGTCGCTCAACAAGAGCGCGGAAAAGGGTTAGCAACGCGTGTTCTTAACTTTCTAAAGCAGCACGCTAACCAGCAAGATTTGGAAGTTATCTGTTCAACAGAAAATAGCAATATTGGCGCGCAAAAAGCTATCACACGCGCTGGGTTGTCATCAAAGCATCGCATCTTACAGTTTGATTTTCGCTAGTTGAAAACTCAGCTTTACCTCGCACTGAGCATGCGCACTCAGTGTGAAGTGAAGCTAAGATGCCAAGCGCAAGCACTTAGTATGGATAAAACTGTCACAGACAACGATATCCACATATAGTGGTAAAGTACTCATCAGAAATAGAAGTTCGAATGATCAATTGGTTACAGTCGCCAAAATCCCCTGAAATCGCTCAGTTCATTGATTGCTACTGGCTTATCGAGAAAACGCCCGATGCCCAAACTCATCAGTTTCCGATACTCAACCCTGACCCTTCAGCGCATTTAATCCTGTCCCCCTGCGATCAGCCGTATCACTACACAATAGAGCAGCAAGTCGAGCAAGGGGTTGGCAGCCACCTGTTGCTGCCCCATCACAAAGCCATTGAACTTGATCACTCGAAGCCGTTTATTCACTTGGGCATCAAGTTCCACGTTGGTGCTTTGTATTCGTTAGTCACCCCTGATTGCCCGCACCCAAGCCTAGATCGCGTCAATACCATCGACCTTGCAGATTTACTAAACAACTCTGATGTCGATACGATGTCACTGATTAAGCTTGCTCAAACCGACTTTGAAGCTTGTTGCCAGAAGCTGGATGATTTACTACTTCCATGGTTATCGACCGGTAAAACAGATAGACACAGTGAAATCACTCACAAAGTGTTGGGTGTACTTGATTCGACGCCGATTGCAGAGCTTAGCGACAAGCTGTTTTGCTCGCAAAGAACATTAGAGAGAAGCTTCAACAAGGTAACAGGGCTGACATTAAAACAGTGCCAATCGATGAACAAACTCGAAGCTATGTTGGAATACTTGTATAAGAGAAATTTGGATGACATCGACTGGATGGACGTCGCCTTTCAATTTGGGTTTAGTGACCAACCGCACCTAATTCGTTACCTCAAGAAAACCATTGGCCTAACACCCAATACTTATGCCAAACAAGGGGGATTAACTATAGACGTTTATGGCGGGGTCAGGTCAGAATAACGAACTGCCACTACGACACTCTCTGTCTATTGTGTCCCATTCACAGCAAGTTTTGTTGAGTTTAGAATTGCGACTCCATATACTGAAAACACCATCAGTCGGAGGGCAATAATGAATAATAAAAACAAACATATAGTTTTAATTCATGGCCTATATATGCCTGCGTTGATCATGCTATATCTGGATAGAAACTTCAAAAAACGCGGCTTTACAACGCACAAGTTTGCCTACAACTCGCTGCGTTTCCCTTCTGCAGCCAAACGCCTCAATCGCTTCGTAAATGCTCGCTTTAATGAGTACGATGAGGTCTATTTCTTTGGTCACTCACTCGGTGGCTTGCTGATTCGCCACTACTTTAAGTTCTACCAACCCGACTTTGCAGACACCTGCATTATTACCGCAGGTACGCCGCACAATGGGGCAACCATAGCCAAAACGCTTTCGAATCATGGTCTTGGATTTATATTTGGTTCGAGCAAAATGATCTTAAGTGATGGCTTGGGTGACTACGATATTGATGTGCCGATTGGCGTGATTACAGGCACCTACGACGCCGGAGTTGGACGTATTGTACTGGGGAAAAACCCGGGCGATGGCACAGTCACACTCGAAGACGCCAACCTGAGAGGAGCAACGGATACTTACGCCCTCAAACTCAACCACACGGCGCTTGTCTACTCCAAAGAAGTCGTAACACTGTCGGCTCAGTTCATCGAACACAGAGCTTTTAAGGACGCTTCATAGCTTATTTCCATTAGCTTTTGCGCGTTGACTCCTGTATCGAGCTCTGTTCTCTTATATGTGAAAGACAAAAACAAAAATACCACTCTGCGATAAGAGTGGTATTCAAAGATTCATTACTGAAAGTGAGTGCTTGTTACAGACGATTTACTCGCGTTGGTAAAAACACCTCACCCAACATGCATCGCACCGAACCACCGCCAATGTCTTCAATCGTTTTCACGTTAAATGGCAGCAGTTTTCCATGCGTCGAAAGCTGAGCTAACTGGGCTGGAGAAAACGCATCGTAAGCCGATTGAGACATCGCGATCACCTTGTCGCCATTCACGGTTTCAAGCTGCAGGATGTTGCCACAGAAACGGTTCATCTGATCAATTGAGATAGAGATAACCTGCTTATCTTTAGCAAGCGACTTCACCACAAAGCGGCGTTCAAACTCAGGAATCACTTCATCACAGATCACGCAGAAGTTATCGCCAATCGCCATCATCACATTGGTATGGTAAATCGGTTGGCCAGACGGTAATGCCGTTTGGAACGAGACCACGCGAGAATAACCAATGCGCTTCGCATAATCTTCTAACACTTCGCGGTCACAACGCTGAGAAAGCGCAGCGTAGATGGTCTTGTTGATATGGTCGATAACCATCACGCCCGTGCTCTCTAGATAAGAACCTTGCGCGATGTAAGACTCTAGAGACTCGCTATGGTTAACAATGCGACCCGACGCTTCTAACGCTTCAATAAGAGCATTTGGCTTAACTTCATTCTGACGGTTTTCACACGCCATAGGGAACGTGAATAAGCTTCCATCACTACAGGTACTGAACCAGTTGTTTGGGAAAACAGCATCCGGAGTTTCAACGCCCAATTCTGGGTAATCAAACTCTACAACTTGCACACCTTCTTTACGCAACGAAGCGACCATAGCTTTAAATTCGGCCATCGTTTCTACTTTCACCTCAGCTTCGGTCAGATTAACTCTGTGCTGAAATTCGTTATCACGTGCTGTTTCTTCGTTAAATTTAAACTCTTTTGGTGGCACCATAACAACGCAATTGGCGTTTTGAACATTAGTGATATGAAGTGATTTTTTGTGTAGGTTTAACATTTCAACCGTCCCTATCTTTTATTTACTTCAGAATTGTAAACAACTTGTTACGACAAGATTCACTGAAAAGAATATTGATTTGAATATTTATCCCAAACAATTACTGCAGATCTTAGATTAATCGGTAATTTTTACTGCAAGATAACAGCACATCAGAAAGAACCAACTGTATGCATATTCGTTAAGTCACTTTATGGATAAATATTCTGATTCCATTTTCTCGCCCATCACGAGTTTTGATTACAATTCAATCCATTTAACGTTAGGATTATCACCGTTGCATAACAATCAATTACGTTTGAAATAAGCTTAACTTTTCCTGTCTAATTCAATCTAAAATACGCGTCATGAAAGACACTCTTTGGACCTTTCCTGTATCGCTTAGACAAAGTTTTAGTGTTTTAAAGCCAAGTGCCTAAATAGGCGCTAGAACAAAATCCATCGAATGACTTAATGCTGATAAGAACCCATGGGCGCTTATATAATTTCAAACTAAGGCAGTTAAATTTCGAATCAAGACCATAAAAACAAAGCTGCACCAACGATGCAGTCGCTTATAGATGCACTAGTTTATAAAGGGAAATCTATGTACAAGAAATTTGAAGGCTTTACTGAAGCCTTTCCAAAGGGAGAGCCGATACAACCTCCTACTGGCATACTGGCATTCTGCCGCCATTACACTCGAGGTTTCGAAAAACCATTGATTTTGCTCGGGTTGATGAGCATGACCATCGCGATCATCGAAGTCGCGCTGTTCGGTTACATGGGGCAATTGGTCGACTGGCTATCAACAAGCAACCCAGACACTTTCTTAGCAGACAACGAATCGACATTGATGGGGCTCGGTATTCTGCTGTTGGTTGTGATGCCAATCTTGATCAGTGTTTACTCGCTATTGCTTCACCAAACTTTGCTGGGCAACTACCCAATGTCGATTCGTTGGTTAGCACACCGCTACCTTTTGAAGCAAAGCCTGTCCTTCTATCAAGATGACTTCGCCGGACGTGTCGCGACCAAAGTGATGCAAACCTCGCTTGCAGTGCGCGAAACTGTGACCAAGATGGTCGATGTGTTTGTCTACGTGACGGTTTACTTCACGGCGATGCTGTTCATGCTTGCTGAATCAGATTGGCGCTTGATGGCTCCGATGCTGATTTGGCTATTCGTTTACATCGGTATTCAACTGCACTTCGTGCCGAAGCTAAAAGACGTGTCTTCAGAGCAAGCGGATGCTCGTTCACTGATGACAGGTCGTATTGTTGATAGCTACACCAACATCGCGACGGTGAAATTGTTCTCACACAGTAAAAGAGAAACCGAATACGCCGAAGAAGGCATGGAAGGCTTCCTAGATACTGTGCACCGCCAAATGCGCTTGGTAACCGGCTTCAACATCTGCGTGGAATTCGCTAACTATCTATTGGTGTTCAGCATTGCGGGTATCTCTATCTACCTATGGCTAGATAGCGCAATCACCGTGGGTGCAATCGCGATTGCGGTCAGCTTGGCTCTGCGTATTAACGGCATGTCGAAATGGATCATGTGGGAAATTGGTGGTCTGTTTGAGAACCTTGGTACCGTGATTGACGGCATTAAAACTCTGTCTAAGCCTATTGCTATTGAAGACAAGAAAGACGCGAAGCCTCTGGAGGTTCCACAAGGCGGTATCAACTTCGACAATGTAAGCTTTAACTACGGTGAGAATAAGGGGGTGATCAACAACCTAAACCTCAACATCAAACCGGGTGAAAAAGTGGGTTTGGTTGGCCGTTCAGGTGCAGGTAAATCGACCCTAGTTAACTTACTACTGCGTTTCCACGATGTAGAAAGTGGTCGCATCCTGATTGATGACCAAGAGATCTCGAGCGTTACTCAAGATTCTCTGCGTAGCAACATAGGTATGGTGACCCAAGATACCTCACTGCTGCACCGTTCGATCAAAGACAACATTCTTTACGGTCGACCAGAGGCATCAGACGAAGAGGTATACGCGGCGACTAAACAGGCACACGCGCATGAGTTTATCGAAACGCTAACCGACCCGTTTGGCAACGTTGGTTACGATGCTCAAGTGGGTGAACGTGGCGTTAAGCTTTCTGGTGGTCAGCGTCAACGTGTGGCTATCTCACGTGTTCTTCTAAAGAATGCTCCATTACTTGTTCTCGATGAAGCAACTTCTGCACTCGATTCTGAGGTAGAGGCAGCGATTCAAGAGAGCTTGATTGAGCTAATGGAAGGCAAAACGGTTATTGCGATTGCACACCGCCTGTCGACCATCGCAGCGATGGATCGCCTGATCGTGCTTGATGCCGGCAATATCGTAGAAGAAGGCACGCACCAAGAGCTGATTAACCAGAATGGTATTTATGCGCAGCTATGGAATCACCAAACCGGTGGCTTCATTGCCGATGACCTTGAGCAAGCTACAAACGCTTAATTTTTGTGCTATTTTAAAAGTGCGATGTGATTCACAGCAATTTGTTTATTAGCGGTAAATTACACATGGCAGAATGTTATGTCGTAATTATATAATGACATTAACACCAAAGACGCCTCGCTTGCGCGTTCTGGAATAAGGCTAGACTTCGGGGGGAGGCTAGCCTTTTTTATGCCTGCTATTTGGCGCTCTTTGCTACCTGTCCAATAAACTTCATCGATCCTTTTGTTTTTTTCTTGGCGTTTTTTTCTTAAAATGCGCGCAATATTCTTTCTAGAGATCAACCATGAACAAAAGTGTCTTAACTAACGTTATCGCGTTAGCGCTGCTTGCTGGCGGCTATGCGACAGCAAACCAATACTTGCTTTATGCAGGCCTATTCGCCTTTTCTGGTGCCATCACCAACTGGCTTGCGATTCACATGTTGTTCGAGAAAGTACCCGGCCTATACGGTTCTGGAGTGATTCCAGCGCGCTTTGAAGAGTTCAAGGCAGCCATCAAGCAACTGATGATGGAGCAATTCTTTACAGAAAGTAACATCGACCGCTTCCTAAGCAGCGAGATGACAGGAAAGTCGCTCAATCTAGAGCCTGTGATTCAGAAGATCGACTTTAACCCTGCATTCGACTCACTGGTGCATGTTATCGAGAACTCTCAGTTTGGCGGTATGTTGGCAATGTTTGGTGGCACAGAAGCACTAGAGCCAATGAAAGCGCCGTTTGTTGAGAAGATGCAAGAATCTGTGATTGAAATCAGCAAGAGTGATTCTGTAAAAAATGCCATCAAAGACGAGCTAGAATCGCCTGCGATGATGGATGAAATCAAAGAAAACATTGAGGCGATCATCGATCAGCGCTTGAATGAACTAACACCTAAGCTGGTTAAAGAGATGGTTCAGACCATGATCAAGAAGCACCTTGGCTGGCTTGTGGTTTGGGGCGGTGTATTCGGTGGTGTGATTGGCTTAATCTCTGCGGCCATTACGCTTTAAGGCGAACAAGTTTATCGGATTGCTCTTTATCTGACGCTCAACAAAAAATGGAAGCTTATTGCTTCCATTTTTTATATCTAAATCACGTTGGTAAGCGAAATTAGGCCACTATTTTAGAGTTGCCAACAACTCAGGGTTCACGCCGAAGCCCTTTTTATGCTCTTCAATCACCACTTCACTACGTGTCTGAATCACACCAGGCAAGGTGCCCAACTTCGTTGCCATAAACGCTTGGTACGCCTTCATGTCTTTCACTCGAACCTTGATCATGGTGTCAAAGTCACCCGACAGTGAGTAGCACTCTTCCACCTCAGGCATCATTTCCACGGCTTGGGCAAATTTGTCGAAGATCGAAAAGCTAGTCTGATCGAGACGGATATGGATAAAGACTTGAACATCGAGTCCCAGCTTTTCTGAACAAAGCTCAGCATGATAGCCCGTGATGTAGCCCTCTTTCTCCAATCGCTTGAGTCTATCAGAGCAAGGTGACGTCGTAAGGTTGACCTGTTTTGCCAGTTCAACAACAGGTAAACGCCCTTTCATATGCAGAATTCTTAGTATCTCTTTATCGATACGATCGAGCTGATGCTGAGACATAACATTCCTTAAACATTCTAAATTCCGCTCAGTATATTCCATACCAAGTGCAATCGAAGAAAACCTCGCTCACACATTTAAAAACTAAATGCACGGATGATATTCACGCCAGATATAAACACATACAAATAGATAAGAACCCTTATAAATCAAACTCTGGTTATTAACAAATTATTATAGAAATGACCCGATTAACAAATAAGTTGAGCCGGAAACGAAAGAAAGGATATAGGCCAAAGTGAATAATATAATTATCAAAGAGAAAGGATGACTCTATTATGAAAACGCAAGAACTCGCATATAAACCTTACGGTATTGGTTCATGGACACACGTAACGGTATCAAAAGATGTTGCTCAGGCACTAGCAAATGAATACTCAAACTATGGATGGGAAGTGAAGATTGATGGCAATGCCATTGAAGCTGAGCTTGCACTCAAGGCTGCTTAGAAACACAAAAACCTCCTAGCACGGAGGTTTTTTGAATCAAGTTAGTAAGCACTTACTATGAGTTAGGCTAGGCCAACTTGGGGAACAGCACTTCCAGTTTCGCAACGACAATTGCACGTGCGGCAGAAGTGCTGAGTTTCCATATCGTAGTACAGGTTTCCACTAAATAGTTTTGACGTCCATTGCATCATACGGCCAGAAGCTGTCTCGGGCTCTGACTCACAACGTTTCATTATAGACTTATGTAGTGTTGTTTTTTTACATCCTTTGCAATAGAGATCAGGCATACCTTTGTCCTATAGGTCTTTAGTGGTTACTGACAATTGACACATCATGTCCAATTCGGTTCCACAATTCACCGAGCTAATGACAAAAGTGAGCGCCAAGTTCAAAAAATAGCCATTTTTCTATTTTATTTTTTGACATCAAACGCCACCAACAAGACAGACCTTTCATTTCTCGCTCAAGATCCTTCGCTTTCGATTTACATTGTAAACCCCCATTTCAATATCAGAAAACCTCGAATAAACTTAATTTGAAATAAGACAAAGGTCGTACTCACATAAAAAAATAGAGCCACCGAAGTGACTCTATTGTTCATGTCTTTTGCTAATTCATTGGTATTTTTACAATGTAAATTAGTCTAGCTCAACAAGGTTCTTCTCGAACTCAGCGTGTTGCTTCTTAACTTCGTCTTCTGGCTCGCCAGTGATTAGGCTCACGATAACGATAGAGATAGTTGATAGGATGATTCCCGGTACGATTTCGTAAACATCGAACCAACCGCCCGTGAACTGTTTCCAAAGTACAATCGTAACACCACCAACAACGATACCCGCTAGAGCGCCGTTACGGTTCATACGAGACCAGTATAGGCTCAACACGATAGCTGGACCAAATGCAGCACCGAAACCAGCCCATGCATAAGATACAAGGCCAAGAACTGAACTGTCCGGCGTCATCGCTAGCACAAGAGCAATCAGAGAAATTAGGATAACCGCGAAACGGCCAACACGAACAATCTCTTCTGACGTTGCGTCTTTCTTCAGAATTTGCTTGTACAAGTCTTCTGCCATTGCAGATGAAGAAACAAGAAGCTGTGAATCAGCAGTACTCATGATTGCCGCTAGGATTGCAGCAAGTAGGATACCGGCGATGACTGGGTGGAACATTGCGTTAACAAGAAGCATGAAGATCTTCTCGCCATCGTCTAGTTTAGGCGCGCCAGAGTTAGTCACGTAGATTAGACCAACCAGACCTACTAGCATTGCACCAACCATAGACAGAGCAGACCATACCACCGCGATACGACGCGCTGTTGTTAGGTCTTTGTTGCTACGTGTTGCTTTGAAACGAGCAAGGATGTGTGGCTGACCGAAGTAACCTAGACCCCATGCCGCTAGCGAGATGATCGCGATAGCAGAAAGTGGCTCACCTTTCACATCATTCCATAGCGTGAGAAGCTCTGGGTTGATGTTGTGAAGATCAGTCGATAGCTGACCAAGACCACCGTTCATCGCTGCGATTGGTACAATCAATAGCGCAGCAGACATCAGCAGACCTTGAACCAAATCCGTCCAAGATACCGCAAGGAAACCACCAAATAGCGTGTAAGAAACCACACATACTGTACCGATGATTACCGCTGTTGTGTAATCTAGGCCGAATACTGTTTCAAACAATTTACCACCTGCTACCAAGCCAGAACTTGTGTAGAAAAGGAAGAATAAAAGGATAAAGAAAGCAGAAATTGTTTGGATCAGCTTAGAATTATCATTGAAACGACGAGATAGGAACTCAGGTAGCGTCAGTGACTCTGTTGTAATGCTGTAAGTACGCAGACGCTTAGCACTGATTAACCAGTTCGCCCAAGTACCAACTAGCAGGCCACCAGCAAGCCAGAATGCTTCAAAACCAGCAGCATAAGCGTAACCCGGTAGACCAAGTAGTAGCCAACCACTCATGTCTGATGCACCAGCAGAAAGTGCAGCAGGCCATGGGCCTAGCGAACGACCACCTAGGAAGTAGTCTGTCGAGCTAGAAGTACGTTTGTAAGCAATAACACCGATTGCCAGCATCATAATTAGATACGCAATGAACGTCGTCGTTATTGCAAAACTGTTTTCTATCATTTGATAGTCCTCATTTGTAAAAAGCCTTCCATACCTAATTCAATGCAAGACACTCACCGTAAAGGCAAGCGAGTGCATTGAGTTAGGTATTGAGGCTCCAAGGCACTATGAGTTAAATCCAAAGATGGTGAAACCAACAATGGAGAAAACAAAAGTGCTTAGAGCCAATGTTACTGAAGGTTAGTGAGCTTCGCTTCCAAGTTCGAGCAAGGTCGCGTTACCGCCCACGGCTGTTATATTTATAGTTCGCGTACGCTCGGTAATGAAACGCAGCGATAAGTGTGGATCGTGAGCAACATGCATTGCTGTCAGATCCGTTTCAGCTACTAAACTGACGATGGCACCGTCACGCTTAGCAAGTTGTAAATTGATAGCTTGAGCCGTTTGTGAGTTACCTACGTAACCTGCGCTACGTACATCGCAAGACAGCAGCTTTTGAGCCGCGTCGTACGAAGCAACCTGCACCAAGTTCGTCGGTAAATTCGCTTGTTTCGCTGCATCAGCGATCAAGGTGTTGAATTGCACGTCATCACTGCACAATTGCACGCTGTTACCCGCTAATAGTGCTGCGGTAATCATCGCGGTTGCTGTTTGCAGTGCTGGCACTTTCTCTTCGCAATCATCAACAATCACCAAAGCCACACCACGTCCTGCAGCATACAGCTCGTTTGTTTCACCAGTCGGGCCAGCCATTAGGTGCTGCTCAGAAAGCAGCGCAGAGGCTTGCTCTAGGTGATAAGTTGCCACTGCCGCCAAAGACGTAGATTGGCTTTCGATCTCTGATTTGAATGCAAGTACCTGAGCACTCTTATGATCAAAGTCGGTAAGATTCCATTGTTCCCACGCTAACAAAGCATCAGAAAAACCTGTCACTTGATGAACCATGATACTGCTCCTTATGCCTTGTCTTGTGATTGAGAAAAATGAACATCAGTAAAGCGGTATAGGTAGTGAGGACCACCCGCTTTAGGGCCAGTACCCGACAAACCTTGACCGCCGAATGGTTGAACACCAACAACAGCGCCCACTTGGTCACGGTTGATGTAGCAGTTACCCACACGAATGTGTTTCTCGATCCAACGGTAAGTTGTTTCGTTACGGCTGTGGATACCCATAGTTAGACCAAAACCGGTTTGGTTAATTTGGTCTACTACTTGTGTCAACTCACTCGCTTTGAAGCGAACGATATGCAGTACAGGACCAAACTGCTCTTCTTTCAAGCAGCTGATGTCATCGATTTCAAACGCACTTGGTGGAACAAAGTCACCATGTTCACAATCCGCTCCTAGAGAAAGTTGAGCCACTTTCTTCTGGGTCTTAGTCATATTTTCTAGGTGCGTCATCAACTTCTGCTTCGCGTTTTGGTCGATAACTGGGCCCACATCCGTTTTATGAAGATGTGGAATACCAACGCTTAGCTCATCCATCGCACCGTGAATTAGTCCAATCACGCGATCTGCAATGTCTTCTTGAATGTAAAGCACACGTAGCGCAGAACAACGTTGACCTGCAGAAGCGAATGCCGAACGAATAACATCACGGACTACCTGTTCAGGCAGTGCGGTACTGTCGACGATCATCGCATTCTGACCACCGGTTTCCGCGATAAACGGAACAGGCTTAGCGTTACGACTCGCCAATGACACGTTGATACGTTGTGCTGTTGGTGTTGACCCCGTAAAGGCAACGCCCGCAATCGCATCATGACTGGTTAGCGCACTGCCGATCTCAGCGCCACGACCCGGTAGTAACTGAATCGTGCCAGCAGGGAAACCCGCTTCATTCATCAATTCCACTGCGCGAGCTGCAATTAAGCTTGTTTGCTCTGCAGGTTTCGCCACAACCGTGTTACCCGCCACTAGTGCAGCTGTAATTTGGCCAAGGAAGATCGCCAATGGGAAGTTCCAAGGGCTGATACAAACGAATACACCACGACCTTGTCGCGAAGCGATTCGAGTTAGACCATCAAAGCCTTTTAGCTCAAAACCTTGTAGGTTGTTCGCTTGTTTTGCGTAGTAACGACAGAAGTCGACCGCTTCACGCACTTCATCAATGCTGTCGTGAATTGTCTTACCCGCTTCTTGATGACAAATTGCCACCAGCTCAGCCAGGTTTTCTTCCATCAGATCCGCCAACTTCTCAAGCGCAGCGGCTTTGGTTTCAACCGATGTCGCATTCCAATCAGCAAATGCGGCGTCTGCACCAGTGATCGCTGCGGAAACATGATCAAGGTTTGCAAAAGCCACCTGACCCACGCTAATACGACGATCGTAAGGTGCTGTTACTTGTTCAACATTCTGATCAGCCTTGATCATGCTTTCGGCAAGAGATTCGCCGTTGATCACAGGTCCAGCAGTCCATTGATTGTTCAAAAAGCCTTTTACTTGCTCTTCAAACTGATGCGCTTCGCTCTCGATATCAATGTTCACACCGTATGAGTTCTTACGCTCAGGGAATACCGCTGGCGGCAGAGGAATCTTAGTGTTGTTCAACGTATCGAATGCCAAAAGCATGTCGACTGGATGCTGTGTTAGCTCTGCTACAGGGCAACGAGCATCAACCAAACGGTGTACAAACGAGCTGTTTGCACCATTCTCTAACAGACGACGTACTAGGTATGGCAGTAGATCTTTATGGCTACCAACTGGCGCGTAAATACGTACCGACTGTTGGTAAGCTTCCATTGCATGGTTGTAAAGTGAATCACCCATGCCGTGTAAGCGTTGGAATTCAAAGTCTTTATGGTCTGTCATCACTGCAATAGCGGAAACCGTATGAGCATTGTGGCTAGCAAACTGCGGGAAGATATTGCCACGAACACTTGGGCTCAATAGATAACGCGCACACGCTAGGTAGGCTACATCAGTCGCTTCTTTGCGAGTGTAAACAGGGTAGTTATCGAAACCAGCTTGTTGTGACCATTTGATCTCACTATCCCAGTAAGCACCTTTAACTAGGCGAAGTGGGATTAAGTCACCCTGCTCTTTTGCTAGGCGGTTTAGCCAAACTAGAACCGGTAACGCACGCTTTGAATACGCTTGAATAACCAGACCAAACTTGCCCCAGCCTTTCACTAGCTCGCTGCGATACAGTTTTTCGAATAACTTAAGCGAAAGCTCTAGGCGATCCGCTTCTTCTGCATCAATCGTGATCGCAACATCAAGCTCAATCGCACGGCGCAGTAACTGCTCTAGCGTGTCGCATAGCTCAGTCAGTACGCGGTCTTCATTCGCCACTTCATAACGTGGGTGAAGCGCAGAAAGCTTGATAGAAACAGACGGTGCTGGGCTAGATTTTGAAGAGACGTATGTGTCTCGACCTACGGCTTCAATCGCCATTAGGTAATCTTTGAAGTATTTGTTTGCGTCAGCAGTGGTCAGTGCCGCTTCACCTAGCATGTCGTATGAGTAGGTAAAACCTTTGTCACGCATAGACTTACCGTTCTTCTGCGCTTCAGCAATGCTGCGACCAAGAACGAATTGGTGACCCATCACCTTCATCGCTTGGTGCATCGCTTTACGAATCACCGGCTCAGAAAGCTTGTTCACTAAACGGTTAACCGCTTGACCTGCACTCTGCTCTTTAGATGAAAGTCCAACCACCTTGCCTGTTAGCATTAGGCCCCAAGTTGATGCGTTAACAAAAACCGAGTCAGAATTCTTCAGGTGAGATTTCCAATCCGCAACGCTAAGTTTGTCGCGAATCAACGCATCAGCGGTTGCCGAATCAGGAATACGCATCAAGGCTTCCGCCAGACACATTAGCAAGATGCCCTCTTGAGTATCTAAGCTGTATTCAAGCAACAAGGCGTCGATCATCTGAATAGATGTTTTATCCGCACGGATAGACTCAATCAACGACGTCGTTTTGTCTGTAATTTGCTGCTTTTCAGACTCAGAAGGGGTAGCTAGCGGCAGAAGTTGCTCTAGCCATTGGGTTTCATCCACCATATATAATGGTGAGATAAGCGTCCAAAGATCAGCAAGCGACTGCTCATTGAATTCTGGCTTTAACACATCAGTAGCTGTAAACATGCGTTTTCCTTAATCTCACACCCGAAAAGAGTTCGGGATCTCTACAATGGCTGCAGTGTATTTAGAGTATATAAGGATTACTTGTCAAAAACTCCGAGTTTTTTGCTAAAAACTCGCTTTATTAACAAAACAAACACAAGGTCACATATGAAACTTTAAAATAATATGCCGTTTTGTTTCACTATTTAACAGAAATTTTCTTTTTGTATTGGGATGGTGACATGCCTTGAAGGCGTGAAAAGGTGTGAGTAAAGGAAGATTGACCGGAGAAACCAGCCAGTTCAGCGACCTGACCAAGGCTTAGATTACCTTGTTCAATTAAACGACGAGAACGGTCGATGCGCTTGCCAAGAACGTACTGGTGAGGGGTAATGCCCATTTGCTCTTTGAATAACATATGGAACTGGCTTTCACCCAAGAACACACTACCCGCAAGCTGCGCGACGGAGATCTTGTTTGCTAAATGCTGTTCTATGTAGCGATCCAACGCTTCAAGATCAAAGCGTGAATCTTTGATTGAGGTTTCAAATGCCGAGATGTGCCTTTGCATCAATGCAATCACCGTATCATTGCACGCACGGCTTAATAACAGATCATCAGGACTGGCCTGCATCTCTTGCACCAACATATGGATAAGCTTTTGAATTTGCGCATCTAATTGGAAGTAGACGTTCGATGATTCTAACTGGTTAATCTTCTCTAGCATCAGAGGGTCATCATCGGTTGGCATAGGCATGTTGAGCACGAGAATATCCGACTGACCAACCACTCCGCCGAAAGCATGATCAGAGCTCGCTGTCACCACACAACCTTGTCCTGGGCCAACAAGATTCCCCTTACCACTCACTTCAAATTCCGCCTGACCTTTTAAACCAATCACCACCTGAGAATAATGGTGATCGTGGCAATCCATATGCGATGGCAAAGTGATGATCTCAGCAGGACGAGGGCCAGTAAGGCCTAGCGGAGAAAGGTCTAGGTTAGGAAAGGGTAAAGGTTTAGACATGACAGAAAAATACTCGGGTCAACATAGTAAGAATAATACTCTTAAATGCGCATAAGATGAATTTGTAAATGCTCATGAGAGTTATTTGCTCGCGAGAATGAAAAGATCATTATCGCGATCATCTTGATCATGCCTCCGGAAGGATGATCAAGAGTGTACAAACTACGGGCATTGTAAAACCAATCGTTCCGGCGAGTTTAGGGACTTCACAAGCAATCACACAAGCACGAACACGAACACGAACACGAACACGAAAAACATTTTACAGGCTTCTACGACATGGTGGGTAATGTATGGGAATGGACAACCGTTCAGAAAGGCCTAGCGAAAGGTGGCGCGTGGAGCTTCTCTCCTGAAGAAGCAAAAGTGTTTAACGAACTGTACGTACCGCCTTCAACGGCAGCGAACTATCTAGGATTCCGAGTAGTACGAGAGCTGTAGGCTCCCAGTCATAGGCTCAGAACCCCAAATATTTACTCTAGGTTCTCAATTATCACATTGAGCAGCATTTATAGGGGAATTCCCCCCTTATGCATAAGCACTCCTAAGAGTAGATTCGTCGATAGAGTAGTAAGTCACTCTGGGTATCAAATTGATGCCTCAGTTTAATTTACCTGACCCTCGTAAATTAGACTGAAAATCTTCTACATGTCGACAAGGCATATCTTGTCTTTAGCCAGCCCCTCTTCAGGCTGGCTTTTTTTTGCCTGATTATCACCCTTTATGCCCATCGATTCTCCGTGATTGACACAGTTAGTCAGCAGTCCGTTTAACTGTCAGTCCCCCCTTATTTTTCGTACTCTAATTGCCATTGCAGCGCTATAAGAAACTGATATTATTGCAACATCGCAACACACGAGATAAAACCTTGCCAGATCCACTCAACTCCATACATCGTTCTTTATTCGAACAACTTCCAGGCTGCTGGGGCTGCAAAGATACTGACTCGGTCTTCGTGTACGCCAACCTTGCTTACAACCAATTGATTGGCTTAAAACCCAATGAGACTTGTACTGGCTTGACCGACTTCGACATGCCCAGTCAAACCACCGAGTGCGCACAAGATTTCAGAGCTCAAGACAAACATGTGATGGATACACGCAGTACCCTTAAGATTCTCGATATTCACCCCTATCCAGACGGACGCTGGCACGCCCATATCTTTACTAAAACACCATGGCTTGATGACGACGACAACGTCCAAGGCACCATCTTCTATGGCCAAGAGCTTACCGATACCGCGATCTTAGAGGTCGGTCATTGGGTTTGTCAGGCCACAGGAACAAAAGGCGATCAGGCATCGCTTGCGGGGTCAGAGCCGCGCGTGTCTAAGCTGCAAAAGCGGCTGACTTCGAGAGAATCAGAGGTACTGTTCTTACTGCTTTTCGGCAAGAAACCACAGTACATCGCGTCGACGTTAAACATTTCAATCAAAACGGTCGAAGGTCATGTCGCCAGATTGAAACAGAAGTTTGATGCACGCAGTAAAAGCCAATTGATTGAGTATGCATTGGATTCAGGATTGGGCTCAGTGATCCCAGAAACTCTGCTCAAAAAACAGATCTCTGTTGTTCTTCACAGTGACTGATTGACTGTTCAGCTGAAAATGCAGACAAAAAAATGCCGTTGATTTGATCAGTCTAATCAACGGCATTTTTGGATCTGTTAAGCAGCTAAGCGATCAAGCAGCCTAAGGCGCTAGGCGATCAATATCCCAACTGTTGTCTTGGCGTGAGAACAAGAAACGGTCGTGCAAGCGGTGTTCACCACCCTGCCAGAACTCAATACTATCCACACGAACTCGGAAGCCACCCCAGAAAGAAGGCACAGGAATCTCGCCTTTGGCAAACTTCTGTTTAAGCTCTAGATACTTACCTTCTAAAATTCCACGCGCTGAGATGCGGCTACTCTGCTTACTTGCAATCGCGGCCAATTGGCTCTCTTTTGGACGTGACGAGAAGTACTTCATATTTTCCATAGCCGTCAGCTTTTCAGCCGTGCCCGTAATATGAACTTGTCGCTCAAGTGGATGCCAAGGAAAGTGCAAACTGATTTTGCTGTTGTGCTCAAGCTGGTGCGCTTTACGGCTACCTAGGTTGGTGTAAAAAACGAAACCGTCTTTATCCACATTCTTCAGCAGAACAATGCGTTGGAATGGCTGACCATTTTCATCAACCGTAGCAACTGTCATGGCAGTAGGGTCCGTCAACTTCGCTTCAATGGCTTGCTCTAGCCATAAATTGAATTGCTCAATCGGGTCTGCGGCCAAGTCTTTACGTCTCAATCCACCCTTAGCGTATTCGCGACGAATATCTGTCAGTTCCATTTGCTTGCTCCTTTAAATTTTTTTGTGATTTTGCGCCGTAATCCTTTGAAACACAAGTCTAAGCCATGGTTTTGTCTCACAGAAGGTGCTCTGTGTTAACAAGATCTCGGTACTCTCTCCATCATATTGATAATCTTTATACAAACCGATGACAAGCTGAGATCCGAGTGACCAAAATACTGCCTAACCTAATGACACCCTTTGTTTTATTCTCATTGTTATTGGGAGCTGCAGGGCTGACCGCAACCCACTTTATGGCAGTGCAATTCCAAGAAAAAATCGTCACTCAGCAACTCGATGAAGCAGCAAGTAAAGCCAATCTACAAATCGACTCTGAATTGGATAAATTCAAACAGATCCCGGATTTGCTCAGCCATGACCCGCGCTTGCTCTCTTATTTTGACTC
This sequence comes from Vibrio sp. ZF57, assembly GCF_001691235.1. Lineage (NCBI taxonomy): Bacteria > Pseudomonadati > Pseudomonadota > Gammaproteobacteria > Vibrionales > Vibrionaceae > Vibrio > Vibrio sp. ZF57. The sequence goes on from NZ_MAKD01000085.1 coordinate 67,570, forward strand.
ATCACCACAAGCAGACAAGATTTCCGCTGCGCAGCTCAATCAATTGCTATTTGAATGGTCGAATCAAAGCCAAGCCGACACCATCTATATTCACGATCCGAACGGTACTGTGGTCGCTTCCAGTAATTACCAAAAGCCTCGCACTTTTGTGGGTGAGAACTTCTCGTTTCGTCCCTACTTTGCTTCTGCCATTCAAGGTAACAACACACAATATGTCGCGCTAGGCGCTCGTTCGAACGTACGCGGTTATTTTCTGTCTTCACCTCTGTATATCGACAAGGAAATTGTTGGCGTTATCACCGTAAAAGTGAGCTTAGAAAATCTCGAAAACATCCTAACCAGCGACGATTTTGAGATCGTAGTACTCGACTCTAACCAAGTGGTCTTTCTATCAAGCCAAGCTCCATGGCTTTACCATTCATTGTTGCCACTAACTCAGCAACAACAAACGGATATCGCACTTCAACGCCAATACGGTCAAAGCGAAATTTCGATCATCGAAGCCTTTCGCTCTTCAAGCTCTCAATCAGAAACTAGCAACGCCAATCAATCTAGCAACCTTCAATCCAATGAAATCCGAAAAGAGCTCACCGCCAACCAGTTATTCAAGCTTGGTGCATTTAATCTTTACCCCGCTACCATCAGCAACAATCAGTACCAAGTTGTTGCCCTAAAAGAGACCAGAGCTGAACTTATTAAAATCTTGCAGATCGATGTCATCTTCGTGGTGATTTACAGCTTGGTGATGCTCATCGCTTGGTCGTGGCGCCAGACTTATCTCGCGAAAGTGGCGTTGACCCGACTCAACCAAAACCTAGAGCAAACCGTTGATAAACGCACTCACTACTTGAAGCAATCCAATCAACAGCTGCAACAAACCCTTTTTCAATACCAAGAGTCGCAATCCAAGTTGAAACAGACAGAACAAGAGCTGACACAAACCGCGAAATTAGCGGTACTCGGCGAGCTGTCAGCGAGCATTAACCACGAAATCAACCAACCGCTTGCAGCGTTGCGAACCTACAGTGAGAACAGCTTAAAACTGCTTGAAATGGAACGAACCGATTTGGTGAAAAGCAATCTTGAGAAAATGATTGGCCTCAACAACACCATTACCGACATCATCGCGCGACTCAAAGTCTTTACTCGCAAGGTCACTAAACAAGAGCATCATATGGCGAACCTGCACCAAGCGGTCAACAACGCCACCAGTATTCTCAGTGCGCTGATGATCAAGCAAGGAATTACGCTAAGGCTAAGCACGGTGCCAGATGACATCAATATTGCGATTCATCCAACCGAACTCGAGCAAGTACTGGTGAATCTGATTCACAACGCGACTCAAGCGCTGCAACATCAAGTTCTTGAACAGAAAATCTTGCAGGAGCAACAAAACCTGGAAAGCGTTGACCAACAGGCTAGCCCACAGATAGGCATCGAATGGCAACTGCATCATGACTCTTGTCAGCTGATCATTTGGGATAACGGAATTGGCATGCCGAACGATAAGCTAGAACAGCTGTTCGACCCGTTTTTTACCACCAAACCGGAAGGTTTAGGGCTAGGGCTTTCAATATCGAAACGGATTATTGAAGCGTATCACGGCACGATCAGCGCGAACCGGTTAGAGCCTTCAGGCATGGTATTCTCGCTAAACATCCCGTTATATAACGATAAGCGCTAACACGCCGTTGTTATTGTTAACGGAAAACGAATTTCACATTACTGCTAATCTCACCTACAGCTAAGGAATCGGCTTTTGCACTCTATGCCTAAACTCTATTTTGTCGACGATGAACCCGCCATTCGAGACTCGGTAGAACAAGCCATGCTCATTGAAGGTATCGATATCGTCGGCTTTCCCAATGCTATTGAGGCATTAAAGAAAATAGATACCACGCAAGCCGGAATTGTCATCACCGATATTCACATGCCGGTAATGGATGGCATTCAATTAACGCAAAAGTTGCTGAGCCAAAATCCTCATTTTCAGGTCATCGTACTTACCGGACATGGTGACGTGCAAACCGCGGTATCAGCGATGAAAGCCGGTGCTTACGATTTTCTGGAAAAGCCATTTGTGGTCGATGCCCTACTCACTGCCGTTAAAAAAGCCGCAGATAAGCTCGCACTGGTTGAAGAGAACAACCTATTGCGTAAAGAGTTGGCAATGCAAAATCAGGTTGGCCCGAAACTGATTGGTCAATCACCATCAATGCAGGCATTACGCCGAGAATTGATCACCCTAGATACCAAAACTAACCCACTTCTATTGTTTGTTGGTGATTTAGGGACGGGGAAAAGGGTCACTGCACAATACACCCATGATTTACACAGTCATCAAACCGCGGAGCTTTGCCCTGTCGCGGCGTTTAATTTGCCACGCAGTGACGAAGCGACATTCCATCAGTTTGTTTTGCAACTGTTCTTAAAGCATCAAGGTGGAACACTCTATATCCATGAAACAGAAGCGTTAACTTCGCAGCAATGGCTATGGTTAGCCGCTCTAAAACCCACTCTACTTCGTGAAAACTCATGCAAGACCAATGCAACTTGTATCATTATCGCAACTACAGTAGTTCCTACTACAATTACAGGTGAACTACGCCGGTTTAATTTACTACCCTTGGCGCAAAGAACGGAAGATATTGGCTCTTTATTCAAACACTTTGCTCGTGGTGCGGCCAGTCGCTATCAGCTGCCACCCCCCGTCATTACAGAAAAAGAGATTCAGCGACTCATTGCAACGCATTGGACGGAGAACATTCGTCAGCTTCGCCAACATGCTGAACTCAGAGTGCTGACTCAAATTAAGCAGCCGTCGCTCGACAGCGATACTGATGAGCAAAATGAACTCGATATGAGCATTGAAGAGCAACAACAGTCGTTGAACCAACGCACCGATAGCTTTGAACAAATTATCTTGATTGAGGCGCTACATCGCCATCAAGGTCGTTTAAAAGAGGTACAACAAGAGCTGCAGGTGTCGCGAAAAACACTGTATGACAAACTAAGAAAGCACCAACTCGATAAAACAGATTTCAAGAACCGATAAGTCTTAAAAAATATATAAATTCAAAGATTTAAATGAGCAAAATCTTAACATTTATCAAAAGTAAGAATACACTCAATAGGCTTGCACTTTTATTTAGCGAACAAGGACTGTTATGAGTCAGAAAAATTTCAGCAAATTGAACGAGACCGAGCTTGAGTATGTCGATGATAAAACAGCGGCACTACTACTCAATACGCCCACCAGTGCGCGAATTATGTTGTGGGTGATCGTTCTGTTTTTTATTGCTGCTATTGGGTGGTCTGCATGGGCAGAGATCGACAAAGTTACCGTTGGCCAAGGCAAAGTGATCCCCTCCTCTCAGATCCAAGTGGTACAAAACCTTGAAGGTGGCTTGGTTAAAGAGATCTTAGTTAAAGAAGGCCAACGCGTTCAAAAAGGTCAACAACTGCTGTTAATCGATGACACACGATTCCGTTCTGACTTCCGCGAACGTGAACAACAAGTCGCGAACTTGACCGCCAACGTGTTAATGCTTTCCGCTTCCCTGACCAGTGTTGTCATCAACGAAGAATTCTCTGAAAAAGAATGGAAGAAAAGTGTCACTCTCGATTATGGCAAGCTTGCGTTCCCACCTAAATTCTATGAACTTCAACCTCAACTGGTTAATCGTCAAAAAGCAGAATACCGTCAAGATCTCAATAATCTGAGAAACCAGCTTTCCGTTTTTGATCAACAAGTTGAACAGAAACAGCAAGACCTAGTTGAGATTAAAGCGCGTGTTCGAAACCTAAAACAGAGCTACCAGTTTGCTCGCCAAGAACTGGATATCACCAAACCTCTCGCCGATGAAGGGGTGGTACCACGAATTGAATTACTTAAACTGCAAAGACAAGTGAACGACACTCGCCGAGAAATGACTTCGAGCGAGCTAAAAATTCCTCTTTTACGCTCAGCAATCAAAGAATCCATGCTCAGCCGTATTGACGCCGCACTGAACTTCCGCTCCGAACAACAAGAAAAACTCAATCAAGCCCAAGACAAGCTCTCTGCAATGACCGAATCTGCCGTTGGCCTAGAAGACAGAGTAAACCGTACCGTGGTGGTTTCTCCTGTAACAGGCACCGTTAAAACATTGGGTATTAATACTGTCGGCGGGGTTATCCAACCGGGTATGGACATCGTTGAGATTGTACCAACAGAAGACTCTCTATTGGTTGAAGCGAAAATCGCCCCGCAAGATATCGCGTTCCTACGCCCAGAATTGACTGCCATCGTTAAATTCAGTGCTTATGACTTCACTAAATACGGTGGTCTAGAAGGCGTGCTAGAGCACATCAGTGCCGATACCACTCAAGATGAAGAAGGCAATAGCTTCTATATCGTGCGCGTGCGCACCGAAAAACACAATTTTGGACAGAACGAAGAGTTGCCAATCATTCCAGGTATGACCGCCTCTGTCGATATCATCACGGGTAAAAGAACCGTGCTTGAGTACATGTTGAAGCCACTATTAAGCGCTCAAAACAATGCACTAAAAGAGTAAGGACGTTTGATGTTTGATAACGCCTTTCAATACACAGCAAATAGACAAGAGCAGAGGCTATGAAGTCTCGGATTTCGCTATTGCTGCTGGTCCTCACCTCTTTCACCTCTGTGGCGCTCAACAAGAGCGACCAACGGTGGATAGATGCAGTGACCAAAACCTACGGCGATAGAGCCGGAAAGCGAGTGGCAACATGGCGCTCAAATATGACGTCATACGACGGATTAAGTGAAAAAGAGAAGCTCAGGTCGGTGAACCAGTTCTTCAACCAGATGTACTTTGTCGATGACAACATACTGTGGGGAAAGAATGATTACTGGGCAACACCACTGGAATTTTTAGGCAGCAACGCCGGTGATTGTGAAGACTTCACAATCGCAAAATACTTCTCTTTGCTTGAACTGGGCGTCCCAGATAAGAAATTACGATTAGTGTACGTAAAAGCACTGGAACTAAACCAGTTCCACATGGTGTTAGCTTACTACTCAACACCGAGTGCAGAGCCATTAATTTTGGACAACTTAAACCCTGAAATTAAACGCGGTTCCAAACGCCCAGATCTAAGACCAATTTACAGTTTTAACGGTAAAAACCTTTGGTTGATCAAGTCGGCAGCAGGCAGCGGCAAGTTGGCAGGGAAATCTTCAAGATTGAGCTTATGGAACGACTTACGTTCACGTGAGCGCTCTCTAAAATTAAACAAACCCATTATCAATTACGATGAGTAGGTACAATGACTTTATATAAACAGCTTGTGGTCGGGATGGTTGCAGTGTTCATACTGCTGATGACGTCAGTTTTTATGATCGAATTCAATACCACCCGTGGATACTTAGAGGAGCAGCAACGCTCTGAGGTAAGTAATACCATTAATACTGTTGGACTGGCTCTCGCCCCTTACCTAGAAGAAAAGGACAAGGTGGCAGTGGAGTCTGTTATCAACGCCCTGTTTGATGGCAGTTCTTATTCCGTCGTTCGATTAATCTTTCTCGACAGCGGTGAAGACATTCTCCGCTCATACCCTGTAAAGCCAACCGGCGTACCGGAGTGGTTTACCAACCTAAACCTGTTCGAGCCTGTTCATGACCGCCGCGTGATCACCAGTGGCTGGATGCAATTGGCCGAAGTCGAGATCGTAAGTCATCCAGGCCCTGCCTATGATCAACTTTGGCAAGCATTCATCCGCTTACTGAGCATATTTGGCACGATCTTCTTGCTCGGTTTGGTATCTATTTCTTGGATCCTTAAGCGCGCTTTACGCCCGCTCTCGTTGATCATTACGAAGATGGATCAGATCGCTAAGAATCAGTTTGGTGAACCTCTGGCTCGTCCAAAGACAAAAGATCTCACCTTGGTTGTCGATGGTATCAACCACATGTCGACTCAAGTTGAACTGGCATTTAAAAACCAAGCGAAAGAAGCTCAGAAGTTACGTGAAAGAGCATATATCGACCCTGTATCTCAGCTAGGTAACCGTGCTTACTACATGTCTCAGTTAACTCAATGGTTAGAGGAGTCGAGCTTAGGTGGTTTAGCGGTACTTAAAGCGGAGTTTATCAGTGAAGAGTACGATGAAAAGGGCTATCAAGAAGGTGATGCCTTGGTTCATCAACTGGCTGAACAGCTGCAAGCTTCAATTTCATCTCCAGATATCACCATCGCTCGTATTTCTAGTGACGAGTTCGGTTTCATCATGCCAAACATTGATGAGAGCGAACTGAAACTTGTCGCGAGCAGCATCGTAAACTGTATCCAGAGCCTAGGTTCAGACCCAACAGGCACTGCGAATCCACATATTGCTCTTGGTGTGACCTACAGCAACAAGCGTAAAACCAGTACTGAAATCATGTCGCTGGTGGATAACGCACTCTCAAGTGCCAAGGCGAATCGAGAACTTGCTTACGGCTACGTAACCGCAGACGATCACGGCGCAGTGATGGGCAAACAACAATGGCGTATGTTGGTTGAAGAAGCGATCATCAACGACCTCATTACCTTCCGTTTGCAGGCTGCAAACAATGCCTTTGGTAAAACGTATCACCAAGAGGTGTTCTCTGCGATTGAAAAAGATGGCGTGCGTTACGGTGCTAACCAGTATCTATACGCGCTAGAACAGCTTGAAATGAGCCACATTCTCGACCAATACGTTATTGAGAAGATGGTTGAAAAGCTCAATGCAAAAGAAGTAACCAGCCCAGTCGCTATTAATCTCTCGCCAAGCAGTATATCTCAACCAAGCTTCATCCGTTGGATCGGTAAGACGCTTGAACAGAATGCTTCAATCGCTCACCTGTTGCACTTTGAGATTCCAGAAAACTGCTTCATCAACGTTCCGCACTACACGGCACTTTTGTGTAACACCATTCGCAACGCTGAAGCGGTGTTTGGTGTCGATAACTACGGACGTAACTTCCAATCACTGGATTACATCAACGAATACCGTCCAAGCTATGTGAAGCTAGATTACCTGTTCACACATAACCTTGATGACGAAAAACAGAAGTTTACCTTAACGTCGATCTCTAGAACCGCTCACAACCTAGGCGTCACCACCATCGCGTCTCGAATAGAAACTCAGACTCAGCTAGATATTCTGTCTGATAACTACGTAGAAGTGTTCCAAGGCTTCATTGTTGATAAATAGTTGTAAGGGTTATATCACATGCAAGATCCACTATTGAACTCACTGATCTACGTTAGCCGGTATTACGGGTTAGCTAACTCGCCCGAAGCGTTGATCAATGGGCTACCACTATCCGATGGAAAGCTAACCCCTTTCCTATTCCCACGCTCTGCTGAACGAGCAGGATTAGTGGCAAAAGAAAACCGTTCCGACTTAGAAAAGATTCCTCACCTGATACTGCCTGCGGTCTTACTACTTAAACAAGGTGAGGCGTGCGTTCTCAACAGTATCGATTTAGAGAAGCAAGAAGCGGAAATCATTACTGCGGAAAGCGGAATGGTGCCAATCATCATTCCTGTCGAAGAGCTGAAAGAACAATTCATCGGCCGCTACTTCTTGGTAAAGAAACAGTTCCGTTATGATGAACGTTCACCAGAAGTTCTAAAAACACGTAAAGGGCATTGGTTTTGGAGCACGATTTGGGAATCTAAAAACATCTACCGAGATGTGTTGATTGCCTCCATTCTTATCAACATCTTCGCGATTGCCGCGCCGATGTTTACACGCTTGGTGTACGACAAGGTAGTTCCCAACCTCGCCTTTGAAACTTTGTGGGTGCTGGCAAGTGGTATCTTTGTCGTGTTCCTATTCGATTTGCTGCTCAAATTGATGCGCAGCTACTTCATTGACGTTGCCGGTAAGAAATCCGATATTCTCATTTCCTCCAAACTGTTCAGTAAAGTACTGGGGATTCGTATGGAAGCGAAACCTGCTTCCGTCGGTGCTTTCGCTAAAAACTTGCAAGAGTTCGAATCCATTCGTGAATTCTTTACCTCTGCAACCATTGGCTCGTTAATCGACTTACCGTTCGCACTGATGTTCTTAGCGCTAATTTGGCTAATGGCTGGAAACCTTGTATTCGTTCCCGTTGCTGGCGTGGTCATTTTGATCGTCTATGCATTGCTAATCCAAGGCCCACTGCGCCGCACCATTGAAGAAGGCTCTCGTCTTGCTTCGCAGAAGTACGCAAACTTGATTGAGAGTTTGGCAGGGTTAGAGACGGTTAAGCTGTTCAGCGCGCAAAGCCAATTCCAATTCCGTTGGGAAGAAGCTGTTGCTCACATGGCGAATTGGAATATCAAAAGCCGACGCATCACTGACAGCATCCAAAACACCGCCGGCTTTGTTCAGCAAAGTACTAACGTTGGTATGATCATCTTTGGCGTGTATCTAATTGCAGAAGGTGAACTTACGATGGGTGGCTTGATCGCTGCAACCATGTTGAGCGGCCGAGCGATTGGCCCGCTTGTTCAGCTGTCTTTGCTTTCGACTCGTTACAACCAAGCAAAGTCATCAATGACTCTGATTGAGCAAGTGATGTCGATGCCTGATGAACAAGAAGAAGGTAAACGCTACATTCACCGTCCGATTATTCAGGGCCATATCGCGCTAGATAAAGTGACGTTCCACTACCCAGATTCACCAGTGGCTTCAATTAGAGACTTAACCCTCAATATTAGTCCTGGTGAGAAAGTAGCAATCATTGGTCGTATTGGTTCAGGTAAAACCACACTAGAACGTCTGATTATGGGCCTGTACAAGCCCACAGAAGGCCATGTACGTATTGATGACACGGATATGGAGCAACTGCATCATGTCGACGTACGACGCAATATAGGTTGTGTTCCGCAAGACAGTAACCTGTTCTACGGTTCAGTAAGAGACAACATTACTTTAGGTCGCCCTTTGGTGGATGACCGTGACGTAATGGATGCGGCAAACCGTGCAGGCGTAACTGCGTTTACTCAGCAAGATCCTGCAGGTTTGGAACGCCAAGTGGGTGAAGGTGGTGCCTTGCTGTCTGGTGGACAACGTCAGTCAATTGCCATTGCTAGAGCCTTCCTTGGCCGTCCGCCAGTGTTGTTGATGGATGAGCCGACCAGTGCTATGGATAACCGTTCAGAGATGCACATCAAACACCAACTTAACCAATTGCTACCAAGCGAGACGTTAATTCTGATTACACACAAAACGTCGATGTTGGACATTGTCGATCGAGTGATCGTAATGGAGAAAGGCTGCATCATTGCAGATGGTCCTAAAGCACAGGTTCTTTCAGACCTTAAACAAGGCCGAGTGAGAGCCGTTAGTTAGAGCGCTCAAGCCACCTAAATAAATAATTATCAGTAGAAACCAAAAGGGGGAGCATCAGCTCCCCTTTTTTATGGTTCATCGCGGATTAGCGGGAACTAAAAACAAAAACGGTAGTAAGTGATATGGTTTAGTCGCCAAACAAAAATCATACACAAACTACCGTTTTCATGCCGAATCATACTTTCCTATCTTCATTCTGGGAAGGCTTTCAAATAGTAAAGTCTCACCAGACAGCATCACTTATTACCCTGACTCTTAAACCTAACTCTGAGGCTAAGTGCCTTTGTGGTCTTGAAGCCGAAGCTATCCATGAGTATCAATGGCGTAATGTGAAAGAAGTCATGTTGCTCGGTGTTCCTGTTGAACTTTCCGTTCAAACACGAAGAATTAAGTGTCGTGACTGCGGCATAAAAACAGAATCTCTATCTTGGCTAGAGCCTTATGCTCGCATCACGAAGCGCCTAAAAAGTTATATAGAACAACTGCTGCCTCTTCTTCCCATTAAGCATATCTCCCAGTTAACAAGCGTACATTGGCACACCATTAAAGAGATAGATAAACGCCGACTTCGCCAAGTGGTACCGTCAGTGAAATGGGAGGGGCTAAGGCAACTCGTCATGGATGAGTTCGCTATCTTTAAAGGACATCGGTATGCCACGGTCATCGCTGACGCTAAGACTCACCAAGTTATTTGGATAGGGTTAGGCCGTAGCCGCAAGGACATACGACCGTTCTTCGAGCTGTTAGGCAAGCATGGCAATAATATCGAAGCGGTCGCGATGGACATGAATACGGCTTTTGACCTTGAAGTTCAAGCGCACTGCCCGAACGCAAAAATCGTTTACGACTTATTCCATGTTGTTGCTAAGTTCGGTCGTGAGGTAATGGATAGAGTCAGAGTCGACCAAGCCAACAAACTCAAGCAAGATAAAAAAGCGAGGCAATGGGTCAAGCGCTCACGCTGGGTGTTGTTGAAAAATAGAGGCAACTTAAATCCACGGCAAGACAGCTATCTTACAGAAATATTGAATATCAATAAGGACTTAATGACCACTTATATACTCGGGGCACAGCTCAAAGAGCTTTGGTATTGTGAATCAGAAGCACATGCTAAAGGGCTCTGGGAGGCGTGGTGGGCACAAGTACAAGAGAGTGGAATTAAGCCATTGAAAGAGTTCGCACGAAAACTGAGTCCTTATCTTCACGGTATTATCGCATCGGCAAGTTATCCGCTAAACACCTGCACCCTAGAAGGGATAAACAACAAGATAAAGCTAATCAAGCGAATGGGGTATGGGTATCGAGATACCGACTACTTCTTCTTGAAGATAAAAGCGGCTTTCCCCGGAAAGCCGCGATGAACCTTTTTTATTTGTCAGTATCGGCACCTTAACCATACGTAACTTTGTGTTCAGCCCAAAAGTCTACAAAGCAATATCCTCTTGCTCCATCTTGAATGAACATTGGATCTCGTATTGGTTGAATGAGAAAACACTTCCGCCGTGGGTTCGCTTGGTTGTGACTGTCTCATCACCAAATTGAATCGTCACTCGGGTATACACTTTTTCGTGTACCTCTACAGTGCATTCAGCAAGGTTGGTTGCAAACTCCGCTTCGAGTGTATCTAGCTGCGACTTTGTGTTTTCAATTGCGAGATTATTCTTCTCACGTTGCTGCTCAATTTCTAGGGCTTGCTCTTCGCTTCTCTCGGTTTTAGGGCGCTTCTTAAATTCTAACTCTTGGCGAATCACACCCATGGTTTGCTCTTGAGTGTGTTTATAAGCTTCCTTCAGCTCGGCTAGCTTTTGTCGGTAACCATCGTAGCGCGCAAAGCCATGTACTTTAGTTGCGGTGTCTCCCTCAACACCTAAGAAGACACATTCTACTTTCCCGCCGACTTTGGCTTCACCACCGCTGAGCGTGCCGTGTTTTTTCAAACTGTCCATCACGATAAGGTTGTTACCACAGCGAATGTCATTACTCATACTGTGCACACCAAGTCTAAGGTCGTTGGCCGTTTGTAGCTCAGCATTCTGTGCGTAGCTTGCTGTGATAGAGCCTTTACTGAATACCTTACAACTTTTTGGCTCCCCCTCTTTAGTCGTATGGCCGATAATGCCTTTGGCGACTTTGATATCCCCCTGGGCTTGAACTTCGGCCGATTCGATAAAGCCACCAACCGTAACACTTCCGGTCGCCTTGACGATCATCCCCGGCTCGATGTTGCCAGAGACGAAGACATTACCTTTAAATTTAACATGCCCAGTTGAGACATCGACGTTGCTGACACATAAGGCGTCATCCACTTCGATGGTTCGATCTTTAATGATGGGCAATCCAGGGTGTGAGGCGAGTAGTAAATTGGGATCTTCAGGGGAGATGTAGGTGCCCTTTCCTGGCTTGATTAAACTGTCTTGCCCAGGAAGCGGTGGGATAATTCGGCCTTGAACGGTAAAGCCAGCGATACCTTTGGTAGCGGGGGTACGTTTCATTAAGTGATCATTTTGACCAACGGTAATGGTTTGTCCCAAGTCTCGCATATCAATCTTGCCTTCGTCTTTGCTGCGAGGCTTCAAGACTTGGCGAGTAATATCTTCAACCAAAGCGGCAAACTTAGCATCCTTACCTTTTACTGGTTGTGTCCCTTTAGCGACGGGCTGAGTAAACTTTTCCCCGGGCTTAAGTTTGCTACTCATCATCAGAACTTTTCTGAGCGCTAACTTATTTATTCCTTTTGTTATTTGAGCTAGAGATAAGCACTGAATGATGTCGCTACCACGCAGTGGGTGTCCATTGTAGGGACCAGTGACCACGAGACTCGCCAACATCTCATCATCAGACAGTTCGACCGCAACAGTGGCATTTCGAACTTCAGCAATCAAGATTCCTTCATAAGCTTCACCCTTACCTTCTTTAGCAAGAGTAACGAAACGCAACACCTCTTCTTCGAAAAGAAAATAGTTTGATGCATTCAAAGCTTCCAAGGTTGGTGGCAGCGTCTTGTTATCAAAGCTTGCGTCAACCACAATCCCGGTTGGCAGACATGCCATTACTTGTTGCTTGTCTTCCGACAATGTAACGATGTTATCCCACATTCGAATTGAGTATCCCTAATGACTCAGTTGTTATTCAGTCTATATAATTCATTCTGCGCTGAGTATCACATTATTAGAATAATCAGCGTCACATCACTTACTTTCGATTCTGCAAACATGACTCATAAATAAGACTTACACATTTTATGATCTGCTTCGCCTTTACAAATACATAGGAAGATTTTTTCAGAATATTTCGTGTGATTGAATGTCGATTCGATATTGGTGCAAGATAGTAAAGGCGAATAGCTTTAGAAGATTAAAGGCTGTCATGGAGAGATGAAACAGAAGTGATGTAACAGATAGTCAGGGTAAAAACGGATTTCAATATGGAGCTTCAGTTTACAGTGTAAATCCAAGATTCTAATTTACACTGTAAATCTAATTTGTAGCGGTCAGTCTATTTAAATGATGGCTAGCCTATTTACACTGTAAATTTGCTAACAGAGCATCGACATCTTTACGAAACTGAATCTCTGCTTGTTTACGACCAACCAGATTAAACTGTTCGACACAAGCCTCCCACTCTTTCTGCTGAACAACCTTTGCGATGAGTAAGTCAGAAATACCTACGTTTCGATCGTTACTGAGTAGAATCAAGTTCAGTACGCTGAAGCTGATCGCATCATAACTGTTGCCACCGTTCACGTAATTTCTAACTAACTGAGTTTCAAACTCGCTAACGGTTTGGACACTCTTTGGCAGCAGCGCTCGTACCATATCGGTTTCAAGTGAAACCAAAGAACCTGAAACAAGAAAACAGTAGCTACGCTCGAAATGATTTTGAACTTGGTTTATCCAGCCTTGAGAGTTTGAGTTAAGCGCCTTAACCATCAGAACCGAGTGACAGCCACTTGCCTGATCTCGCTGGTGGGCGATGTGCACAGCTTCAAATTCACTACGCCGCCAAAAAGAAATCAATTCGCTGGTCGCGCCAAAGCTTGTCGCCAGATAATCTGCTTGGCTGGTTTGCTGTGATAACTGAGCCAACATCCAACGGCCAATACCCAAACCTTGATGACGTGCTGAAACAGCAATGCGCATAACTCGAAGGCAACGACTGGTCGCCGCCTGAGTACAGCCAAGTTGGTTTGCCAGTAATACTGGAGCAAGGTGACCTTGAGGCCTGCGTTTTCCAAGTTGAATTTGAGTAATCAACTCGCTGTCCAAACCACCCTCTTCCGTCACTAACATACAACCTAAACATTTATCTTGCTGCCAAGCGGCGTATAAACGGATTGCTGGATTGTTGAGAAATTGCATTAAGTCATTTGGCGAGGTCTGATAGTGCGCATCCACGAGAAGAGAAAAACATTGTTGTAGCTGCTCAGGATTAGCCAAGCATTCTGATTTTGATAACTCGCCCAAGTTTAATTGGTTGATTGCGTCAGCAGAAAAGCCTTCGATTTCATCAACCGCCGATTCAGTGACTGATGCGTCATTACCAAGTAGGAAGCAATCAAACAACCAAGCTTCTAGCGGATCGTTGCTATTCCAACGAATCGGTTGTTCGAGCTTAAAGCCTTTCCACCCCGGACGATGCTCAGAAAGCCAAGACTCAAACTTAATACCGAACCCTCGTCCACTGCCTTCGTAACCGTGTACCGTGGTCGAAAAAACCATACGGTGATAGATGTCGACCATGGATTTAAGCATCGGAATTGGAATTGTAGCCGCTTCGTCAACAAATAGAAGGTCACAATCGGGCTTGGATTTAAGTAATTCATCTGGCGCGACGAATCTCAAACTTCCCCCTTGATGGCGAATGTGAGTAGCGTTGACCACTTCGCAAGATTCCAACCCTTGGCTAGCATGGGAAAATACCGGCTCTACCGCTTTCACTGAAGGTGCAGTAACAATAATATTAAAACCGTGACGCTCAACTAACAGCTGCGCTGCGGCAATACCCAATGTCGAGCTTTTACCACGCCCTCTATCCGCAGTGAGAATCAAAGGACGTTTACGATGTCCAGACACCACTTTTTTGACTAATTCAACAGCCGTGTTTTGCTGTTCAAATTTATCCAATCCGTTTTGGGCGCTTTGCATCTGAGGAAGAGCGTGAGTTGCTTGAACTACATCGCCGGCTTCATTGTGTTGTGAAACAGAAATCAGTTTATCGAAATGACGTTTTAACCAACGTTGGCCAAAGCTTTCACTATCTTCAGAGGCATTAACTTTTGGCGGCAACACCAACAACAACCCACCACCAACTAACGAACCCAACGCGGCACTAAAACCATTCGCATCGAACTGCTCTCTAAAATCACAAACAAGAACTTGGCACTCACGACCAAGCAGTTGTTGGCCTTTTTTTACTGGAGCATGAATCACACCTTCAAATGGCGTACCGCCAACCTGGAAGATGCTCGGAGTGTTTGAATCTTGAAGGAAGGTAAAAACAGCAGAGTTTTGCCAATAAAAATCGCCATCAAAGACCACGCCGTAACGGTGATCGTTATGCTGAGCAATATTAGAAAGTGTATGTAGAAAAGTGTTGGTTGGGTTTGTCATAGTTAGCGTCCAGATTCATCTAAACACAGTTTATCACAGCCAAATAAAAAGCCGCATAAAGCGGCTTTAGAGGAGTAATGAAAAGTCGTCGACTTAGTCGAGCTTCGATTGTACGAAGGCGAGGATTTCTTCCATTGTTGCGTCATCAACTTTCTTAAGGTTCAACGCCAAGTTTGAACCCTTGCGGCTGTATGATGCGCGGCCCTTAATAAGCTCAACTTTTGGAGAAGCTTTCTTCGCTGGCGCTGGCGCCAATTCAAGAATCCAACCTTCCAAAGTTTCTGTCACGTCTTTGGTTAGACGAGTTACGCCTTGAGCTTCGCTACGCTGCCATACAAAACCTTCAGAAGCATCACACTTAGTCAGCAGTGTTTGCTGCTGTTCACTCGTCAATCCACCAAACTGCTTGTGCAGTTTAACAATGGTTGGACGACCAAGGTCGCTCACATTTGGGTAAGCTTGTAGCAATTCAAGTGGTAAAGCGGCTGCTTTCAATGCACCACTCACCAAAGCTTCACTGCACTGGAACATTTTCGCCAGTGCTTTCTGGTCTTCAGCTTCGCCTTTATCTAGCTTCGCTTGCATCTCTTTGCCCTTCTCATAAAGAGAAAGCGGTTTATGAGCGTTAGCTACGTCTGATAGGAATTTAGCGTGTTCGCCGTTAATGTTTTCAGCAACATAGATTAGGAACTCTTTGTCAGCCAAAATACATGACATACGACGACGGCTACCATCAAGAACTTCAATCTTACCGTCTTTGTTCTTACGACCAACTGCTGGGTATTGCTGACCACGTTCTTTCAATGTTGTAAGAACATCAGAAAGCGCATGCTCGTTTAAGAAAGATTGCTCACGAGCATTCTCTTCAAAAACAACCGTTCGAGTTGCCACTTCAGCCGCAGGAATTCGAACCAATTCAAATGAAACCAAATCTTCGCCAGCAACAGAAAGCTCAATCACTTGAGCCTGCTCTTTTGCCGCTGTTTGCGCTTCTTGTGGTGTTGCTACGCGACGTTTGTTTGCTTTACCAAATAGCTTTGCATTTAAGTCAGATGTTTTAATTGCCATTGTTGTTATCCCTGATTAAGTGAAGGCCAGTTGCTATGTAATACGCGCTCTAATTCTAGAGCACTTTTTTGTACTGCGTCTTGAGCAACAGCTAGAGTTTTCTTACCGCCCTCAAAGTCGCTCACCGTTAGATCGAAAACCGTGCTGTAAGTGTCGGCACAGGTTTCAAAAGCACGGCTTCTTGGAATGGTTGCCATCATTACTTGGTCATTCAACAGGTAGTTCATTTCAGTCAGAACTGACACCTGTTTCTTGTTGTCGTCTTCAAACATGGTTGGCATTAGACGAACAAATTCGAGCCCTTTCCAGTCATCCGGGAACATTTCGTAAACCGTTGGTAAGTGCTGGAAGAAGTTAACCGTTGAAGCCCAATCCAAACGCTTAGCTGCACATGGAATCAGAAGTGCGTTCGACGCGTACATTGCATTCCATACTAGAGGGTCAACGTGCGGGCCGGTATCAATCATAATCACATCGAAGTCATCGGCGATTTTGTCGATAAGCTTCTCTTTTAACAGACGAACAATATCAAGTGACTGATCTTGTGAAAGGCTTTGCCACGCTTCAGCGTTAAACATCGCATCTTCTGGGAAAGCAGAAATTGTCTTCAGGTTTGGATACTGAGTTGGCAATAGTACGTTCTTACGAAGAAACTCTAGATCGACATCTTGGCCTTCAGGCACATTGTCCAACATGATATCGACGGCAGAATAGATGCTGTCGTGCTCTGCCCCACTAATTTGTGGATTTAGGAACAGACGCAAAGAGCCCTGTGGGTCCAAGTCAATCAGACAGATACGGTAGCGCTTATCCAAATTCAGAGACAAACAAGCGGCTAAGTGAACTGCTGTCATTGATTTACCCGTACCACCCTTCTGGTTTTGTACGTTGATAATCCATGGCTTATTGTCAGCGTGCTGCTTACGTTCATGGAACTTCGGCACTTCTGCCGCGTCCATCAACATGTGAGCTTCTGTCAATGAAATCGAGTAATGATTAGCGTTGTTCTTTGTGAACTGATGGCCATCAGCTTCAAGTTTAGTGATCGCTTCATCGAGCTTACGACGCGTTAAACCAGAACGAGTCTCCATCATAGCTTTAGACATTGGAGGGAAATGTTCATCACTTCGCTCTTCCAAAATAATCTCAATTCGGTCAGCCTGAACTTGTTGAGTTTGTTCGGCTAGCTGATAGAGCTTATCAATCGTTTGTTCTCTTTTCATTGCCAGTTTCCGTAATGATTAACTAAGTACAAATTGTACAGCGATTAACAACAAACACAACAAAAACATGAACATACATTTATGAGTAAAATCACATAAAATAGACCGCGTTTTTACAATTTGATGAAACATCGCCTTAGACAAACACAAAAATGACTGTTTCTATCATGTATAACCATGCTATTTCTAGTCTACATTTTAAATGTTACAGCATCACTTATTTACAATGTAAATGGAATTTCAACGAAAAACCTTCGGAACGATTGAAATACAACCGTAGATTACGGTTGGTGTGATTTGCATTCGAATTTATAGATTTTCAATCCAATAAAAATTAAAAAACACTCAATGACCAAAAAATTCAAAACAGAAGAGAAGATGGGGTGTCAAAAAACAACAGAGGATTGGAACCTAACCGGAAGAATGATCATGGAGCACATCCAGTGTAAGATAATTGATAACGCCAAATTATGAAGCATGATCAAGGCGTAAACTGAGCAATATTGATCCGAGCAACTGCACATTGAAAATGATCAACCTCCGGAAAAATGATCAAGTAAACATAGTTCCGGAAGCATGTAATTTATGAACTAAGTTACGGACAAATGCTTTTGGAATGGGGATTCAACGCCTATAAGGGCTCAATGATTGAAAATTCAATCGACACAGACCAAGAATACACAAACATGACAATTTCATGATCATGCTTCCTAGTTAAGACCGACCCGCTCTAAATACATCAAAGCAATCCATTTCCAGCGGATACAGACTAAATTTTGCACTCAATAGGGTAGGAACGATAAAAAAGTATGCTCTCTTGATCATTGTTCCGATAGATTGGTCACCACAAGTGTCCACTTAGACAAGTCAAAAGCGACTTAGAAACCGATGTTGAATTCCGATCTGTGGATAAGCTGTATAAGTATAATGATCATGCTTTCGAACCAATAATGATCATGCTTACAATGACTTAATGATCATCGTTCTGATGTTCTGTGATCATGCTTTCTTAAGTTTAATGATCATAGTTTCGGAACCTTTATGATCATGCTTTCCAAGGCGATTTATTTTAATGCTTTAAATTCAGCCACTTATAAGCAAAGTTACGTCCAGATCATTAGATCACTTAATCATTTAAGATCATATTAATCAAAAAGATCAGTTATTTAAAAGCCAATAAATTCTCTTTATTTATGATCATTCTTTCTTTATCATTCAGGAACTATAGTGAAATTACGGTTAGTGTGATACGGATCAAAAATGAAACCAGAAGAGAAATTGTTAATTAAGGCACGAAGCCACAAAGATGGTCATTTATTTGAGGTATCTGAAACAGCCGTTGAATGGATAGAACAATATCAACACTTCAAAGGTGTCACCAAAAGCATAGTTGAGCTTCTTAACCTAATTTCACTTCGTGGGTTTAGCAGTAAAGACGGGTACGTTTCCACCACTGAGATTATTGAATCAACCGATGGTCAAGTCACTCGCGCAGCCTTACAGCAAAGGCTGAGAGCTGCAGTTAATATCGGATTGTTCAAACAAATCCCCGTTCGCTTTGAAGAAGGCCTTGCTGGTAAAACCATGTTGCATCGCTTTGTGAACCCAAACCAATTGATATCGGTGCTGGGTGCCACCAGCTTAGTGACAGAAAGCGTGAAGCAAAATGAAAAGCAAAAGCGCTCTAAAGCCCTAGCTCAAACCAAAGTAAACAAGCGCTTACTGAATGAACATGGGTTGAATACCCCACCAACGATGAAAGATGAAGCGGATCAATTCATTGTTTCGCCAACCAATTGGGCGGGGATTATTGATCAAGCGTTAGCGCCACCTAGAACTCGTAAGAGCTACCAGAAATCCATGGTTTCGATCTCTGGCACTCGAGCTGTGATCGAGACAAGATCTTCTAAAAATATCATGACCGTTGACGATCTGATGACGTTATTCGCGTTATTCACGCTCACCGTTCAATATCATGATCACCACCAAGATGATTACCATCTAGACGCGAAACACACGCCGAACAAAACACCACTCTACATCACTGATATTTTGTCTTTACGTGGCAAGAAAGACAGCGGCCCTGCTCGTGATTCGATCCGCGATAGTATTGATCGTATCGAATTCACGGATTTCCAACTGCACGAGCTTACAGGCCGTTGGCTTAGTGAGAACATGCCAGAAGGCTTTAAGAGTGATCGTTTCCGATTCTTAGCTAGAACCATTACAGCATCGGAAGAAGCGCCTACAGAGGGCTCTGACGGCGAAATTCGCATTAAACCGAACCTATACATCCTGGTTTGGGAACCTTCGTTCTACGAAGAGCTGCTGACGCGTGACTATTTCTTCCTATTTCCGCCAGAAATCCTGAAGCAACATACCTTGGTTTTCCAAGTGTATTCGTACTTTAGAAGCCGCATGGCACGTCGCCATTCAGATAGCATGTTGCTCAGTGAGCTCAACCAGAAATTGGCGCGTAACATCGATTGGCGTCGTTTCTCGATGGATCTGATCCGCGAGCTCAGAAAATTGGGTGAAGTCGGGGATCAAGAAGATACCTTCCTGGTTAATCTATGGGGTTATCACTTGACGATCACCGCGTTGATCGAAAAAGGGAAAACGACCGATTATCAGGTAGATATCAAATGTAATGTGGAAGAAGTATTACGTTACTCAAGAGCGCGTACCACTAACGCAGGTAAGCGTAATATGGCACCAACGCTGCCGAACCCACTTCGTAACGAAATGGTGTCTAAGCAGAAACTGGAAGAGCTGTCTGAGATTATCGATGGTGAGTTTGAACCCATTCAGCGTAAAGCACCGTCGCCAAGAGGCAAATTGGGACGTCGAGTTAAGCAGCGTAAACACTCTGTTGAGATCAACGCTGACGAGATCATGATTACTCTCTCTAAATATACCTCTGCAGAGGCTCTAGAACGCAGCATAACGGCTTTATCTGCTATGACAGGGCACTCACATGCCTCAATCAAAGAAGAGTGCTCAGAGCTCATTGAGAAGCTTGATTGGTTGAGAGTAGGGGAGGACGTTATCCCATACGAAACACTGAGTCGCTTGATTGAGCTATATAACGACCGAGATAGCACCAGCAATCGACATCTGTCCATTGAACGTTTGATCTCTGGTTTAGCGGTGCGTCGTAAAGTGTGTAAACAAGTTCATGAAGGTCATTTAGACGAAAACGTGTTCCTTGCGCTCGATGAAATGGCGATTGGCCACTAGTCATTATCCTATCGCGATAAGCCTGTTTTACCGTCGCTGAATGGATAGTTTTGAACACATTAGGTGCTGATTAAAATCGCACCTAACGCTGACAAAGTGATGACAAAGTAGCGCATCTAGTTGATTATTATTTATCCCGAATAGACAACCTTTGTCCTTTCTTGTGATTAATAGATTGGCTCATATTTTGTTACATCATACTGAATAGATTTTTGCGAGTTCCCAAGGGACTCGCTTTTTTTTGCCTAAAATTCAGTCAATCATTAAAATTCAATAGCTTACAGAGTTAAACGCCGAAGCATGATCAAGGCTCGATCATGCTTTCTACGGATCTAGCTCTGGTGAGATTCTGATTTGATGCTTGATCGAGAAGGGCTTGATCAGTGGAGATGGCGTTGAATAATGCCTTGATCATCGTTTCGGGGATGGGTTGCCATAAAGCGTACATGCGACTCGATCAATTTTTCAGACTCTGCTTTCCAACGTGGTTCTTGCTGTTGGTTCGTAAACTCCAAAGCCAATACACACAAGTGTTGTAGCCGCTGTGTACACCACTCTTGCAATCCTGCTTCTGATTTTGGGTCACATGACACCGCTTGCAGCTTACTGTAGGCAAACATTAGGTATTGGTAGGCTTTATCATGATGGCTTGAGCTGTTGGCCTCCTGCGAAGCCAAGTCCGGATTCGATGAATCCGCGAGGTGGCGATAGAAAGTAAAGATTCTCAGGCATCCGTCTAGCCAACATGCGATGCCTTTGCTCTGCTCATCCGTGATCAATGGCCCCCAGAGCGCATCTGGAGGCGTTAAGATCAAAGGTTCTAACCGGTCCACTTGATCATGCTTTCGGTCTTTGTACCAATCTCCGATCCGCTCTAACCAAGTGTCTAGTTCATTCATGCAACGTTATCCCACTGTTTTACAAAGTGATTATCAGAAACTTGTTTGATTTCATGCTGTATTTCACTGCTCTGCTCTCGAATACGATCAGCGTCTATTGAATAGTTTGGCTCATTTTTGACGAGTTCGCCAAATGGCAGATCGGGATCTGGTACCGCAGAGATCAACAACTTAGTGTACGGGTGTTGTGGATTGGTCAAGATCGACTGGGTTGATCCCCACTCGACGATCTGCCCTTTGTACATCACCGCCGTCTCTTCAGCGATGTAATGTGCCGTGGCAAGGTCGTGGGTTATGTACAAAAAGCCTATGCCTAACTCTTTCTTCATTTTTTGCATCAAGTTCAACACGCCAAGTCGAATCGAAACGTCCAACATCGAGGTGGGTTCGTCAGCAAGAATAACCTCAGCGCCAACGGCCAGTGCTCTCGCTAGGTTAACCCTCTGTCTTTGGCCTCCACTGAGCTCGTGCGGGTATTTGGCGAGCGTTTCGATGGGTAACTCCACCAGCGTTAATAACTCTTTGAGGCGTTCTGTGAGAGCCTGTTTAGTGGCTACCTGTTTATGGATCTTAAGTGGGCGCGTTAAATGGTGCTCAATGGTGTGAGTGGGATTAAGTGAACCAAAGGGGTCTTGAAACACCATTTGCACACGGCTGCGATAATCCAAGATATCTTTACGGCTTTTCAGCGTAGAGATGTCTCTGCCTTTGAACAGTATCTCTCCCTCTGTCGCAGGGTAAACCTTGGTCATCCATCGTGCGCAGGTGCTTTTCCCGCAGCCTGATTCTCCGGCTAAGCCGAAAATCTCGCCTTAGCCTATGTGAAAGCTAACGGATTTGATTGCATTGAAAGAGGGGAAAATGAGAGTTGGATCAAACCACATTTCTTATGGGGAATCTTTTAAATATAATTGCAGAAAATGGCTTTGGCAAAGTTTAAATGAGGCATTTATTAATTAGCTTTGTGAAGCGTCGGAATCATCACACTTCAGTACAGAATTTCTTAACAAGCGAAAAAGCATTTGCTACAGATTACCTGTCCATTACATGGTGCTTTTCGGAGGAAAACATGTCCATTAATTCTATCAACCATGATGAAATGACAAATATTGCAAACAAGTGGGATGCTGAAGAAGAAGTATCTTTCAAACCAGAAAAGAAAATGAAGTCTGCTGAAGCTCGTCGTCGTATCGAGACTCTAAGAGAAATTAGAGAAAGCGGTTTGAGTCTGGAAGAAGCGAGGGAGCTAGGTCTTATTCACTAATAATCCCCATTGCATTTAGAAGGGTGGCACAACGCCACCCTTTGATTGATAATTGTTTTTTCATGTTTCCTATCCAGATTTAATCAACTCCTTGATTCTTTGGCTCACTGTTCTGTTTAGCCTAACCCTTTTGATATTACGCTTTTCAGATGAAAAACACGCACATGGCATACTCTTGAGCTAAGTTGTTTGACAGTCATATTCAACGCCACTAATTTTAAAGTTAAAGCAAAAATATGCGATGTCGTTGGTAAGGAGAAGGCTATGTCTAATTCTGTGGCTCAAGCTAAAGAAGTGCTGTTTTACGAACCCGAAGATCCGAACGGATACCTGTCAAATTTTGCCGCTTGTCCTATCAAGGTAGGTGATCAAGTTTGGGCAACCAGCGAACATTATTATCAAGCGATGAAGTTTGCCTCCGAAGCGCTACGTAATACCATTTTGGAAGCCAGTACACCTGCTGAAGCGTTCTCTTTAAGTCGTGACTACGAAGACCAAGTTCGCGAAGATTGGTATGACATTCGTGTTGAAGTGATGCAGTTTATTGTGACGGAGAAGTTCAGACAGAATCCACAGTTTGCGCTGTTTCTTACCAATACCGGAGATTCGGTGATCAAAGAACATTCGCACAAAGACCACTTCTGGGGCGATGGCGGCGATGGAACCGGCGAGAACCATTTGGGTAAGATTCTGATGGCAGTGCGTCACCAGCTTCGCACTCAGCAACTGCATTTGATTGCTTCGCACTGATTCGTCGATTCAGATAGCGGCATGCTTATCATTACTCCTTAGACGCATTTAGAAGGCCGCCCTGCTATCTAGTATGAAGCAGGGCGGCCTTTTCGGTTTTAGAGAGTCAGGCATCAACGAGAGTTAACGTACGTGACTAAGCTATCCGTTGATAAGTTCTACGTTACGCTGGTGCTATAAGTAACTCTGTACGATGTCGTCAAGCTGTCCATCGTCTTTCATTTGGTCTAGGCGTTGGTTGATGAAGCTTTGCAGCTTAGGATCCATCTCAGGGTCAAACGCCAAATGGATAGGGTAGTTATTGATGACAGAACCAAACTCATGCATCTGGTAATCATCAATACTCAGTTTTTGCTCGTTTAGGTTGTATTTGATTCGTGATTCCATTTCCACAAACACGGTGTCGCCAGGTGCTCGGTTCAGGACACGAAACGCAGCAGTGTAATCTTTTACTCGAATCTCGTTGAGCTTGCCCTGTTGGATATAAGATTCCAAGTTCGGATACTCAAATCCTTTCAGCAATACCACGGCTTTCCCATCGAGATCATCGATTGTATTGAACTCAAATGGCTTTTTACCGCTGCTGAGTAATACGTGTTTTACATTGTAAATCGGGTCTTCAGATAGGTTCGCAGATTGAATATTCCCCCAACTAGGGCTGCCATAGGTAACCCAGTTTGGATTCTCTCTCGCATCGAGCTTATCGATCATTCGATTAAAAGGGTAGGTGTGGTAGTTGATCTCATATTGGCTGTCATCAAACACGGCTTCCACAATATCTGAAACAATTCCTCTGTGAGATGACCCGTCAGTTTCGATTTGAAAAGGTTGCGCTTGGCTCGCAATAATGTAGTAGTGAAGAGGTTCGCTTGCAGAAGCATAACTGCTTGAAAACAAACTGACTATGGATGCAACGATAAGATGTTTTTTCATAACCTTCCCTAGTTATTTGATGAATGACGACTATTATACTAGTTGAGTAATTGTAGTTTGCTAGGATAACAATAATGGTAATTTGTGTATGGTGACAAAAGGAAAACGCTACGTTGGACTCTCCCGACAGTTGATCGGGATGATAATAGCGATCAGTACCTTATTCACAGTTATAGTGACAGGTCTCGGGTTGTATGTAGAGTACCAAAGTCGAGTTTCTTTTATCAGCTCTCAGATCGAGCAGGTCAAGGCTGGCTACCTTTCTGGTTTAACGGCAAGTTTGTGGGTTGAAGATCGAGAGCAATTGTTTGTGCAAGCCGAAGGCATCTCTCGCCTCCCTTCGGTCAGTTACCTTCTTATCGAAAGTCCCGATGAAAAAATTCTAGAGTTAGGTCAAAAGACCGAAGGCCAATCTTATTCTCAGTCTTGGGAAATGGTGCACCAGATGGGCGGCACAGACTTCCCGTTGGCGACGCTCACGGTGCAATCAGACTTGAGCATGATCCTAGATGACTTTGAAGAACGAGTGTTATTGTTGCTCGCCTTCGAAGCCGTTAAAATCTTCTTGTTGTCTCTCGTATGTTTAACCATCGTCTATCGTCTTGTCGTAAAACGTTTGATGACTATGTCTTCCCAAATCAACCAACAACAGGTCGAAGACAACAAACCGCGCTTTATAACGCCAACTCACTCTACTTACAAAGATGAGATATCGACTCTAGAGAGTAGCTATAACCGATCGGTAGAACGTATTCGTCAACAATATCAAGAGCTGGAAAAAGCCAAAGACGTTGCTGAGGTGGCCAACCGCAATAAAAGTGAATTTCTTGCCAATATGAGTCACGAAATCCGTACACCAATGAATGGGATTATCGGGTTGTCGTCTTTGCTCTCTGAAATGGATATGCCGAAAGAGCAAAAAGAGTACATCAACATGCTCAACACCTCTTCGCTTACGTTGCTCGACTTAATCAACGACATTCTCGATTACTCGAAGATCGAAGCGGGGCGACTAGAGCTTCAGCAAGAGCCGATGAAAATGATGGGCATTGCGGCCGACGTTGAATCAACCTTTCGAGTGAAAGCCGAACAGAAAGGGCTTCGATTCCAATTAGCGATCGACCCTAAGATCCCAACCATGGTGATTGGCGACGGTACTCAACTAAGACAAGTCCTAAATAACTTAGTAGGCAACGCGATTAAATTTACCGAGCATGGCCACGTCACGCTCTCGCTTCGTTTGGAAGAGGTGGTTGAGCCTGAGCAAAAACTCAGAGTGAGGTTCGAGGTTGTCGACAGCGGTATCGGTATTGCAGAAGACAAACAGAAATCGGTGTTCGATAAGTTTCAACAAGCCGACGGCAGTACCACACGTATTTATGGAGGCACAGGGCTTGGTCTAACAATATGCGAGAAGATAGTGACATTGATGGGCAGCAAGCTTGAACTCACCAGTGTTGAAGGTAAAGGCAGTACCTTCTATTTTACGGCTGACTTTGACCCGTATTTAGAAGCCGATGAAAGCAATATCGATTTCAATAAGGTTTCGGTTCTGCTTGTGGATGATAGCCAGCTGAACATGTGTATAACGTCTACACAGCTTCAATCCTTTGGCGTTAAGTCTGAGTGCTGTGAAACGGCAAACCAAGCGTTAGAGTTGGTTTCAGAGTCTGTGGCTAAGTCATCACCTTATGATCTCGTTCTGATAGACAAAGTAATGCCGTCCGTTGATGGCTTTCAACTGGCGAGAAGCTTAGTTGAACGCTTTGGTAGCGAGTGTCCCAAGTTAGTGATGATCTCTGCTGACCCTAGAAAGCAAGATGAAGCTCGTGCTAAACAAGTCGGTTTTGTTGCCTACATTGCGCGTCCTTACCAAGATAATCAGCTTAAATGGACCATCAGTGAGGTACTCGCGAGAGCGGCTGATACTTCAGTCTTTACCTATCCGAACAGAGGAGAGGTTGCGTTTAATGACAATGAACCTGTGCCGTTAAGTAAACCTGCAGCGGTTGTTAAAGATGCTCCCATTGTCTCTGTAAACGCCACACCAGCCGATAAACAAGCTCCAATTCAAGCAGAGTCAAAACCTGTCGCAGTTGCCGGAGAATTTAGTGGTACAGTTTTAGTTGTTGAAGACTCGCGAGTAAACCAACAAGTCGCCAAGATGATGCTCAAGAAGCTTGGCTTTGAGGTTGATATTGCCGACAACGGTGAAATTGGTGTCGAGAAATTCAAAGTCAACGAATACGAGATGATTTTTATGGATTGTCAGATGCCGGTTCTCGATGGCTTCGAAGCGACCAAGCAGATCCGAGCGCTCGAAGAAGGGGCTGCAAAGCATATTCCAATCATTGCGCTGACGGCCAACGTCGTGCAGCGAGACAAGCATTTGTGCTTCGATGTAGGCATGGATGAGTTTTTACCTAAACCGGTTAACCAAGGCAAACTGAGAGAGATCGTAGCGAGTTTCTTGTCGAAAGAGACGGAATCAAACAAAGAACATGAGCAGCAAATTGTTTAGTTGAGTATCTCTAATCTTACTTTCATTAAAAGAGTAATGAGGCGAATTAGACATAGTCTTTTATGCCGTTGGTTATATTTGAAGTATCGTGTGAAAGAAATGATAAAGGTGGCCTGAAAAGACCACCTTTTTTGTATGTGTCGGTTTGAACTTAATCTCTATCGATTGCGAACGCAGACCATGCTTGACGTGTCGGCATCACTTCGACTCGGTTAATGTTGATGTGATCTGGCAAGGTTGCGATATAAAACATCTGCTCGGCAATATCCTCTGCTGACAACGGTGTAGTGCCTTGGTAAAGGTTGTCTGAAGCCGTCTGGTTACCTTTAGTTCTTACAAGAGTAAATTCCGTTTCTGCAATACCAGGGGAGAGGTCAGTCACTCGTACCCCTGTGCCTTGTAAGTCACAACGTAGGTTGTAACTGAACTGCTTTACGAACGCTTTGCTGGCACCATACACATGGCTTCCTGGGTAAGGCCACTGTCCGGCGATTGACCCAACATTGATGATTGAGCTTCCTGCGCCTTTTTTAATTAACGTAGGCAACAGCGCATGAGTAACATTAACCAAGCCTGTGACATTGGTATCGATCATAGTGTGCCAGTCTTTCAAGTCCACATCAGGCGCGCCTTCTGGTGCCAAAGCTAACCCAGCATTATTGACCAATGCGGTAATCGATGAAAATTCAGCGGGTAATGAATCAATGGCTTGTTTTACGGCGTCTGCGTCTCGAACGTCGAGTTGAATTACATGCACAGGCACCGTTAATTCTTCCTTTAGGTCGAGTAGCCTTTCGATTCGACGACCAGACAGCACTAACGACCAGTTATCTTCTGCGAAACGTTTTGCTGCCGCTTTGCCGAAACCAGAGGTTGCCCCTGTAATGAACGCTATCTTATCCATAAATACATCCTTCTAATTTGAAATTAACATAAGTAGTGCCATGCCGATCAAAATCGGCGCGGTCGTTGTTTTTGCAGACAAGTTCGGTACTGATAGATACAGTTTTTGCCCCAGTACATTGCCAATCAAAGCTGCCGGTAATAGCCATAAACCTGTGATGAACGATTCTTGGTTAAATGCGCCAATCCATATGAAGCCGATCAGTGAAATCGCTGAACTCAGCAGAAAAAACACAATCGCGGTGGCTCTCTGTTCACTGGTTTTAATGGTCAGGTTCATCAAATACGTCACTAATGGCGGACCTCCTGAAGAAGCGGTGGTCATGCTAAACCCCGAAATGGCTCCCGCCCAAAACGCGTGTCGTTGGTGCAACCAAGTGAGGCGTAAGTCCAAAATAATCAGCGTGCTAGCGACCAAAGACATCATCGCGATAAAGGCCTTCAAGCCTGATTCCGATATCGTGCTAATGAAATACAGCGAGAAAGGCACCGCAACCAACATGCCAATACACAGCGGCGCAATAAGCCGGATATTGATGGTGGTTTTACTTCGCTTGAGCAGAGGAAAGGCACTTAAAAAGTCCAACAAGATAGCGATGGTTACCGCTTGCAATGGTGGAACAATAAAGCTGAGGGAAAGCGCTACGATAATCGCAAACCCAAATCCTGAATAGCCTCGAACTACTCCTGCAAACAGAATCAATGTCATCGCTAATCCTAATTCCACTCTTGCTCACCTCTTTGCTTTTGATATTGCTGCTGCGTTAATTAGCGTTCGATGAGACCTGTCTCGTCTGCCTTTCAATCTATTCACACCTAAGAGTTTTGAATAGAGCCAGATCGACGATTGGATTGGGTCAGGCTGTTTGTTGGATCGGGGATGAGACTTGGGCTGATGTACTGGCCCAATGTTTTGTTGAAACTGACACTATGACCTCCGCCCTGTTTGGGATGAAGATTATTCCATCCGATAGCGCAGCCTTTTCAATGTCGTGTTTTGTGTTTTTCATTCTCGAAGACGAGCCAAGCACGAGCGGCTGTGAATCTAGTGTTGTTAATGGAGACGATGAAATGGAAGTATCAACAGAACAGCTTGTGAACCAAGATATTATCGACCTCGACAAGAGCGTATTTCATTCTTGGTCGATTCAAGAAGCAGCGGAGCCTATCGCCATTGCGGGTGGGCAAGGATGCAAAATGTGGGACTACGAAGGTAAAGAGTACCTTGATTTTAGTAGCCAACTGGTTAACACCAACATTGGTCATCAGCATCCACAAGTGATCAAAGCGATTAAAGATCAAGC
Organism: Vibrio sp. ZF57; assembly: GCF_001691235.1. Taxonomy (NCBI): domain Bacteria; kingdom Pseudomonadati; phylum Pseudomonadota; class Gammaproteobacteria; order Vibrionales; family Vibrionaceae; genus Vibrio; species Vibrio sp. ZF57. Next base: position 96,620 of record NZ_MAKD01000085.1, read on the forward strand.
GGACTCATTGGTAACCGTTGCCCCTGCGACCGCCAACCTCACTCGCGGTTTGGCGGCCAAGCGCATCTTGTCGAAAGCGCCAAGCTCGTTTAAGAAGGTGTTCTTTACCAATGCAGGCGCAGACGCCAACGAAAACGCGATTCGCATGGCGCGACAATTCACAGGGCGCGACAAGGTGCTATCTGCTTACCGTTCTTACCATGGCAATACAGGTACTGCGATTGCTGCGACGGGGGACTTTCGTCGAATTCCAAACGAGTATAGCCGTGGGCACGTTCACTTCTTCAATCCATTTCTCTATCGAAGCGAGTTCAATGCGGCGACTGAGGCAGAAGAGAGTGAGCGTGCCCTGCAGCATTTAGAGCGAGTGATTGAATGCGAAGGACCAACGGCGATTGCGGCGATTATCCTAGAGACGATTCCGGGAACGGCTGGTTTTCTCATTCCGCCTAAAGATTACCTTATCGGCGTGCGTGAGCTGGCAACCAAACATGGCATTCAGTTGATATTCGATGAAGTCATGGTCGGCTTTGGCCGCACGGGTAAGTGGTTTGCGTTTGAGCACTTTAATGTAGTGCCGGATCTGATTACTTTCGCGAAAGGGGTGAACTCGGGTTATGTGCCGGCTGGTGGCGTGGTGGTCAGCGAACCGATCGTTGAGTACTTTAAGTCAAACTTCTTTATGGGCGGCTTAACGTACTCAGGTCACCCTTTGGCGATGGCTTCTATCGTTGCAACGCTCGATGTGATGGAGCAAGAGGGCATTGTCACACACGCTGATAACGTCGGTAACAGCGTTTTAGGGCCGCTTCTACTGAGCCTTCAAGAGTTGCACCCTATGATTGGTGATGTGCGCGGCAAAGGGATGTTCTGGGCTGTAGAGCTGGTGGAAGATCGTGAAAGTAAAACACCTTTGAGCAATGAAAAAATGGGGCAATTGAAAGCGCAATTGACCAAGCGAGGCCTGTTGACCTTCATTGTGAATAACCGCATTCACGTTGCGCCACCTTTGGTTATTCAGCCAAGCGAGATAAAGAAAGGCGTTAAGATCATTGATGAAGTGTTGTTTGAACTCGCTTCTTAAGTCTCCAATAAGATAGCCAGCACAGCAACCAAGGCACTTTGACAAAGAATTCCCCGTTCTTTTCAACGTGCCAAACCTAACCTTCAGAAACGACAAAAGAGCATCGATTGATGCTCTTTTTACGTTCTTTCACTAAATCAGTCTGGTCAAACTGCTCTTAAGTAATGCTAGATCTTCATCACCTCTGACAGCTCTTTGATACCGGGTGCGATCAGATCTTTGTCGATGGCGTGAAAGCCCAATCGAAAATAGGAATTGGGGTCATATTCTGACAATGCTTCACAGCCCGATTCCGTTTCGGTATTCGTCATAAAGTGTGAATAGCCTGTCTCAATCAATATGCCCTTTTGGGCGGCTCGTGACGCTAAGCGTTGGCTATTGATGTGACTGGGCGTTTGTAGCCACAGAGAGTTGGCCTGCTCGCTTTGAGCCAGTCGCTTGCAGTCAGGTAGGTACTTCAAGACCGCATCGTTGATCAGCTTCCAGCGCTGGCGAGTGTTTTCTCTAAAGCGCCTCACAAAGCTGTCGTAGTAGCCTTGTTCAATAAAGTGCGCTACTTCCATCTGAACACGGCTTGGCGCATGTCGGTACATCAAGCGACGCAGTATTCTAAGATCGTAGATTAACTCTTCAGGTGCCACGATGTAGCCTAACCTCAAGCCGGGTGCCAGTAGCTTAGAGAAGCTGCTGACGTAGATGACTCTCCCTTCCTTGTCATTGGCTTTTAGCGCGGGTTTAGGATTCCACTCCACGTTGCACTCGGCGTCATAGTCATCTTCGATAATTACCGCGTCATTGGCTTTGGCCATTTCAAGTAACTGAGTTCGACGCTCATCACTCATGGTGACGCCGGTTGGAGCTTGATGGCTAGGCGTGACATAGAAGTGATCACACAGTGAAGAGTGCTCATTGAATCTCAATCCTTGTTCATCCACTTGATGCGGGTGTAACTGCGCGCCAGAGAGATTGAAGATGTGATTCGCTTCTTTGTAGCCGGGGTTCTCGACTCCGACTCGACTCTGATGGTTCATGAGCAAAGTCGAAATCAAATACAGCGCATTCTGCGAACCTAAGGTTATGAGGATCTCATCACTTTGGGCATGAATACCGCGCTGTGGGAGCACCCTTGTGCGTATCTGTTCGACCAGCATGTCGACGTCTTTATCGACCTTGTCGCAAAGCCAGCGGTGATCATGTGGGTCTGAGGTGACCTTTCTTGTCGCTTCTCGCCATTGAGCTAATGGGAAGTCATTGATAGAGGGTTGGCCAAAAATAAATGGGTATTGGTAACAACTCCAATGCGAGGGTTTGACGATGCGTGGGTATTGGCCCAATTGCAGCTTAACGCGTTTGCTCCAATCCGGTGCATTGTCGCTGTCGGCTGATTCAAAATGATCCAAACTCGCGTCGATAGTATCACTCGGGTTTTCATACTTTTCTGAAAGGTAATAACCACTGCGAGGCTTACTGATGAGGTAGCCATCGTCGAGCAAACTGTCGTACACCAACGAGACAGTATTGCGTGAAACACCCAATTGGCTAGACAGCTTACGACAAGACGGAAGCGCTTGTTCAGCCGGAAAAATACCATTCAATATCGCCGTCACCAAATAGCTACGTACTTGTTCTTGCAGGCTTCTTTTGGAATCAAACTCGATGAAACAATTGTGATTTATCGCCATGAGATACAGTCCTTATTCTCAGTGAACCTCAGTCCAATTTGTATAAAAGAGCAAGAAATGCGCCAGAGTTCATATTGATGTTTTAAGAGTGTGTTTTGCTCTCTCTCAACCCCGAAAATTACGTTGTCCCAAACTAGAAAATCGTTCTGTCCCAACCTGAAAATTAAATTGGCTCTACGTCTCCGATGCATTCCGTTCATAAAGTAAAGGCAGGCAAATAATCTCGATAAGGAAAGCGTATGAAACAGGGAATGACGATGAAGGCATGGGTTTCAACAGCGGCAGCGACAGTTGTACTGGGTTGTTTTGGAGTCGCACAAGCATCGGAGCTTGCAGCCATCGAAAAGCAAGGCTTCATGAAAGTGGCGACAGAAGACAACTACTCTCCATTCAACTATATCGACCGCGGTAAGCCTGCGGGGATTAACAAAGATTTGCTTGATGAGTTACGTGAATATTCGAAGTTCGATATCGAACAAGAGATCTTACCTTGGACAGGACTACTCGCTTCGGTATCTGCGGGTCAATATGATGTGGCGTTAACTGGCGCGATCATTACCGATGCTCGCTTGAAGGCCTTTGATTTCACTCCACCTATCGCTTCAGCGCAGCATTACTTCTTAACCAGAGCTGACGCGGAAGATATTAATACGGTAGCCGATTTAGATGGAAAAACAGTGGGCTTACAAGCGGGCAGTGCTTTGCTAGAAAGGCTTCCAGAGCTCGAAGTGATGCTCGAAGCACAAGGCAAATCTTTGGGTAAAGTGGTGCAGTATCAGTCCTACCCAGAAGCGTATTCCGACTTGGCAATCGGCCGAATAGACTATGTGATCAACAGTGTGGTTTCAGTTAACGAGGTAGTGAAGTCGAAGTCAAAGGTATTCAAAAAAGGCGAAGCAGTCTCTGGCCCAGGTTTCGTTAGCTGGCCAGTTCCTAAAGATAATCCTGAGCTTTTGGCTTACCTAACGGAATTCTTCCTACACCTTGAGCAAACAGGAAAAATGGCAGAGTTGCAGAAGAAGTGGTTCGGTGAATCGTTCGACCAACTCCCTTCAGAAGCCATCACTTCGGTTGAGCAGTATCACAAGCTAACAGCCGTTCAATAGATGAATAAGCATGCGCCGACACAAACAGTTAGCGGCTGTTTGTGTCCATGCCAATGGGTTCAAAGCGGTTTAACCCATGAGTCTTTGGCGCACAATCTATCGAAAGAAGTCGCTGATCAAAGAGGTCGTTTATGGATTATTACGCTTGGGAACAGTTACTACAGGGCGCGTGGGCAACGGCATGGATATCGGCAGTATCGATTGTATTAGGTGTCGTCATCGGCCTAATGATTGCCTTAGTTAGAATGATGAAAATCCCGTTTGTGGATCAAATGTTGGGTATCTATGTCAGCTGGGCACGAGCAACGCCTTTGGTGACACTGGCTCTGTTTATTTTCCTTTCTTTTCCGTCATTTGGCATCAATTTAGATAAACACGTTTCTGCTATTTTAGCTCTCACACTCAATACATCGGCATTCAATGCAGAGATTTGGCGCAATGCCTTTCTTAACTTTTCAAAAGGACAAATGGAAGCGGCAGAAGCCATTGGTATGAGACGTATCACTTATTTTCGCCGCATCATGTTCCCGCAAATGGTGATCATGAGCCTACCAGCGCTAGTCAATGAGATGTCGTTCTTAATCAAAGGCAGCCCAGCGATTGCGGTGATCGGCATCGTCGACCTAACTCGTGTCACCAATCGAATCTCTGCGGTTACCTATGAACCACTTGGGCCGATTCTATGTGCCGGTGCCATTTACATGTTGATTATTGGCGTGTTGGTGAAGTTGCAAGCTGTGGCTGAAAACCGAGCCACTTATCTGCAGCAATAAGTGCATACATCTGTTTACAGTAGCAGCAACAGTTTGGCCGTCATCACTACTTGGTCAGCTACACCATTTACCTGCTTGTGAAGCGTCATTGAGTGGGTAAATTTAAGGAGTAAATATGGAAGAATGGAATATTATCTGGCAACAAAAAGAGCTGTTTGCTTCTGGTTTTGTGACCACGTTTTATCTTTTTGTTTCGTCTTCAATCTTGAGTTTCGTCATAGGCATTGGTTTGTTGTACTGTCTCGAAAACTCGAGACTCGGTGTTAAGTACACCATCAACAGTTTGATAGGCATGATGCGCACCTTACCGTTTCTGATTTTAGCCTATCTGCTCTATTACGGTTTGCCTCAGGTTGGCATTCGACTAGATGCAGTGACTGCGGGAATCATCGCACTCAGCCTCTATCATGGTACCTATTTCTGTGAGATTTTCCGAGGTGTTCGTAAGGGGTTAGAGCCTGGTTACATCGAAGCGGCGCACGCTTATGGCTTTTCTAAACTCAAAACATTTACCCGAGTTATTACCCCAAATGTGTTGTTTAAGTCGGTTCCACTGATCACGAACCAACTCATCATCTGCTTAAAAGACACTGCGTTTCTTAGCATCATCACCGTCGCAGAAATTACCGCGGCCGCCAACAGCATTCAATCAACGTACTTCATCCCATTGAATGCGTTCATCATTGCTATCGCGCTCTACTGGGCCGTGAGTATTGCACTTGAAACCATCACCAAACGAATCCAAACCAAAGTTGAACTTAGAGGACTTAGCCATGCTTAAACAATCAGAGATTATTGAAACGGAAGCACCGATTAACCCTTCTTTGGGCGTGAATTTGGAAGTGATTGAGTGCGAGCCACTATTGGAAGAACGAGAGACGATCATCAAGGTTGAAAACCTGTCGAAACAGTTTGATGGCATCGAAGTACTGCGAGACATCAACCTCAACATCAACAAAGGCGATGTGGTGAGTATTCTCGGCTCGTCAGGTTCGGGGAAATCGACGCTACTGCGTTGCATGAACTGGTTAGAGCAGCCAGAGCGCGGCACGATTTTTATGGGTGATGAGCGTATTGGTATCAACTCTGAAACGGGTAAGCCACTCAAATACAAAGAGTTGGCGAAACTTCGAGAGCGTCTTGGAATGGTTTTCCAAAGCTTCAACTTGTGGCCGCATTTAACCGTGTTGCAAAACGTTATGGAAGCGCTCGTTCACGTTAAGAAGATAGCGAAATCAGACGCCGAAGAGATGGCACGTAAGCAACTCGATAAGGTTGGGATGTCGCACAAACTAGAGAACTACCCAAGCATGTTATCGGGTGGGCAAAAGCAACGTGTCGCTATTGCCAGAGCTCTCGCGATGGAGCCGGATGTGTTGCTGTTTGATGAACCAACGTCAGCACTCGATCCTGAATTGGTCGAAGAGGTGTTGTTGGTGATGAAGAAACTGTCGCAAGAGGGCTACACCATGGTGGTTGTGACACATGAGATGGAATTCGCGCGTCAGGTGTCGGATCAAGTGGTATTCCTTGAGAAGGGCATCTTGATTGAGAAGTCCAACCCAGAGAAGTTCTTCACTAACCCAGACTCACCAAGGGTAAGGCAGTTCCTCAAGCTTGATTCGTGAACTAGATGATCCACATCACCTTAATGTTTGATTGTTAAAAAACTCCGACTGAATCAGTCGGAGTTTTTGTATTTGTGTTGCTACCGCATTAAGAGGATGTGGTACTAGCCAATACTATCAATATTAATCACTACAGAATCGGGTCGCCAGTATTCCAACTCGCAATCCATTAGTTCACCGTCCTGTTTGTAGTTCACTCGGCAGATCTTAAGAACAGGCTGGCCCTCTGCCAAATTCAGCGCCTTGGCGATATGCGCAGGGGCAGAGGTGGGTATCACATCAAAGCGCGAGCGTTTGGTCTCGTAGCCGTATTTTTCTCGGTAGATGCCTGTCAGCGACATGGTGAGGTTTTCTGACAACACTGTCTCAAACAACGGCGCTTTTAAGACGTTTTCAACAAACAGCACCGCTCTGCCATCAATAAAGCGTAATCGCTCAATCACGTGTATCGGGGTTATCTGTTCTATTTCTAATGCTTTGGCGTAATCGCCTGCTGCCATCTCTGTACGGGTGCTGAGCAGTCTGGTTTCTGCTATGCGGTGTTGTTCGCGGATCATTTGATGAAAGTGAGAACGTGACAATGGGTTATAGCGAACACGTTCGGGTGACACATACCAGCCACGGCGCTCTTCTCGGTATATCAAACCTTCGGTTTCCAGAGACACCAACGCATCTTTGAGCGTGATTCGTGTGGTGGAAAACAGTTCGCTAAGGTTTCTTTCTGATGGCAGTTTTTGCCCCTCGGTGAAGATGCCAGATTGAAGCTGTTCTCTTATGCTCGCCTTAATTCTGCCTAGTTGTGTCCCTGATTGCCCTGTAGCCAATGTTCTCATTACTGATCTTGTCCATAAGTTCGTGTGCTCAATAAGGTAAACCACGGAGTTAACAGGAATGTGACAGTAAACAATGGCTTATTGTCATATGAGTGAAATATAACTACCACGTAAATACACTCGAACTGTCAAATAACTTACGGCAAACCGTCATATTCCGGCTATAGCATACAAACCGAACTTACTGACCTAGTCCAGAAGGATAGAGACAATGAAAACTTTGCTTAGCCGTTCAACTGTATCGCCAGCTAAATTAATCGGTTCACCTGCAAAATTGATAGGCACAACCGCTAAATTGATTGGTGTAACAGGACTTACGGCAACACTTTCAATGCCAGCGATGGCGAAGGATGCTGATCTTGAGTCACTGATTGAAGCCGCTCAAAAAGAGGGTGCAGTTTACAGTGTGGGTATGCCAGACAGTTGGGCAAACTGGAAAGGCACATGGACTGATCTGAAAGCAAACTACGGTTTGAAGCATCAGGATACCGATATGAGCTCGGCTCAAGAGATCTCGAAATTTGAAGCAGAGAAGAAAAACGCAACCGCTGATATTGGTGATGTGGGTTTTGCATTTGCACGTGTGGCAGTGAAGAAAAACGTCACTCAGCCATACAAACCAACCACTTGGAATGACATTCCAGACTGGGCAAAAGACAAAGATGGTCACTGGGCTCTGGCTTACACTGGCACCATCTCTTTCATTTCCAACAACAACCTTGTTGAAGATGCGCCGAAAACTTGGAGTGACTTACTAGAAGGTGACTACAAAGTCACAGTCGGTGACGTAGGCGTAGCAGCGCAAGCAAATAACGCGATTTTAGCGGCTGCATTTGCTAACGGTGGTGACGAGTCAAACCTAAAACCGGCGATTAAATTCTTTGGTGAGCTAGCGAAGCAAGGCCGTCTGTCTTACACCGACCCAAGCATCGCGAATCTTGAAAAAGGCGAAGTGGAAGTGGCAATCATGTGGGATTTCAACGCACTGAATTACCGCGACAAGATTGACCGTGAGCGCTTTACCGTCAGCATTCCACAAGATGGTTCAGTGATCTCTGGTTACACCACCATCATCAACAAATACGCGAAAAACCCGAACGCGGCGAAGTTGGCTCGTGAATACATCTTCAGCGACCAAGGCCAAATCAACCTAGCAGAAGGTTACGCACGCCCTATCCGTAGCAGCGTTACGTTACCTAAATCAGTACAAGACAAGCTGATCTCGAACGAGCAATACAGCAACGTTCACCCAGTGACTGACTTCTCAGCATGGGAAAAATCAGCACGTCGCCTACCACGCCAATGGCAAGAAAGCGTATTGATTCATCAGCAGTAACCCCGCTTAACACGCCACCTTCAATAGGTGGCTTTTAGAAACAAGCAATAGAGAATAGACCATGAGCAATAAGGCTATCCTTGTTGTTCTAGATGGACTGAACTATCAGGTAGCCCGTGATTGCATGGGCTACCTGAACGGTCTTCTAGAGCAAAGTGATATGTATGAGAAACAGGGCGATTTGCAGACAAAACAGGGCGATTCGTACAGTAAACAGGGCACTTCGCAGAGCACGCAAAAAAATAAGCTGCGCGCCACGCTTTACCCTGTGCAGTGCGAGCTGCCGTCTATGTCACGTCCACTGTATGAGTGCATCCTGACCGGTGTTCGCCCTGTTGAGAGTGGCATCGTCAACAACCAAATCGTGCGTTTGTCGAATCACGAGTCGGTATTTAGCTTGGCGAAGTCGCAGAACAAAGTGACGGCAGCTGCGGCTTACCATTGGGTAAGCGAGTTATATAACCGAGCGCCATTTGATGCAGTACGCGACCGTTTCACCAACGATGAGACCATGAACATTCAACACGGTTGTTTCTACCACTGGGATCACTACCCAGATGAAGCCTTGTTCTTGGATGCAGAGCACTTGCGCGTGACTCATCAGCCTGATTTCTTGCTGATTCACCCAATGAACATTGACGACATGGGACACAAGCATGGGCTGGATTCTCGCCAGTACCGTAATAGTGCTCGTGGCGCGGATATCTACCTATCGAACTACCTTGAGAAATGGGTAAATGATGGTTATCAAGTGATCATCACCAGTGACCATGGCATGAACAATGACTTGTCTCATGGTGGCATTCTGCCTGAAGAGCGTGAAGTGCCTTTCTTTGTGATTGGCGATAAGTTTACACACCAAGCATGTTCAGTGAAACAGACCGACATCTGCGGCAGCGTGTGTCAGCTACTCAACCTTGAACACGATAAATCTTACACTCAGGAATTGTTGGCCCTATGAGCAGTTCTGTAATCACGCAGACCGATGGCTCTGCGCTTAAACCCAAAACCAAATCTTTTTTTCAACGCTTCAAGCCCGCTTTGTGGCTTGCGCCTTTCGCGCTGTTCTTCTACCTATTCCAACTGGCACCTATGGTTTGGGTGCTGATCAACAGCTTCTTCTATGACGATGAGCTCTCTCTCGAAAACTATTCTGAAATATTCGATTCTGCTTTCATGATGCAGGCTTTTGGCAACAGTTTATGGTTGTCGATTTGGTCGAGCATTGTTGGCTTGGCGATTGCGACTCTGTTGGTCTCTTCATTGCGCCGTGTTGATTCTAAAATCCGCGATGCGGTGATCGCGTTTACCAATATGAGCAGCAATTTCTCTGGTGTGTCTCTGTCGTTCGCATTCATCATCATCTTGGGCACCAATGGTGCGATTACCTTATTGCTCAAGCAGTATGGATTGCTGGGTGATTTCGACCTTTACGGCAAGTGGGGCTTGCTGGCGATTTACATCTACTTCCAGATCCCATTGGCGGTGTTGTTGCTGTATCCAGCGTTCGATGCCTTGAGTGACGATTGGCAAGCCGCCTCTGCGCTGCTTGGTGCGAAAACTTGGCAATACTGGACCAAAATCGCGCTGCCTGTGTTGTCTCCTGCCTTGTTTGGCACCTTCATCATCTTGATTGCCAATGCGATTGGCGCGTATGCGAGCGTGTATGCGTTGACCTCAGGAAACTACAACGTGATTACGATTCGAATCGCGAGTTTAGTATCAGGCGACTTGTTCTTAGAGCCAAACCTAGCTGCCGCAATTTCCGTGATTCTGATGGCGATGCTGGCCTTCATCACAGTGATTAACCAATGGCTGATCAGTAAAAGCTACGCAGGGAAGAGAAAGTAATGAACACCGTAAATACTCGCTTTCATAAAACGGTTGTCTATTCGATTGTCGGCATCATGATGATCCCGATCTTAGCGACCTTTATCTACTCGATCTCTTCTCGATGGGGCGCAACGATCCTGCCGGATGGCTTCACGTTAGATTGGTACATCAACCTGCTGACCGATCCTCGCTTCTTGCAAGCCTTTGGTCGTTCACTGTTTATCTGCGTGGCGGCACTGTCATTGAGTGTAGTGTTGGTTCTGCCTGCGATTTTCGTGGTGTTTTACTATTTCCCGAAACTCGACAAGGTAATGAATATCCTGATCTTATTGCCATTCGCTGTACCACCAGTAGTGTCATCGGTTGGTTTACTTCAATTGTATGCAGACAGTGAAATCTCACTGATAGGCACGCCGTGGATTTTGATTGGCACCTACTTCACCATCGCGCTGCCATTCATGTACCGCGCGATTGCCAACAGCTTTGAAGCAATCAACTTGCATGACTTGATGGACGCTGCTCACCTGCTCGGTGCAAGCACCACCAAGGCGTTCTTGTTGATTATTCTGCCAAACCTTAAGAAAGGCTTAATGGCGTCGCTGTTCTTGTCGTTCTCGTTCCTATTGGGCGAGTTCGTGTTCGCCAACATCTTGGTGGGTACACGTTACGAGACGCTGCAAATCTACCTATACAACATGCGTCAAACCAGCGGCCACTTCACGTCAGCCCTTGTGATGACGTACTTCCTGTTTATTTTCTTACTGACTTGGTTGGCAAGTCGTTTCAGCCAGGGAACAAAATAATGAGCTATGTAAATGCGAAAAACCTCACCAAGCGCTTTGGTGACAACACAGTGTTTGAAGACATTGAATTTTCCATCGAGAAGGGCGAATTCATTACTCTGCTTGGCCCAAGTGGCTGTGGTAAATCGACTCTACTGCGTAGCTTGGCAGGTTTGAATCCGGTCGATGGTGGCGAGATCTGGGTCAACGGTGAAGAGATAACTCACCAAGTGCCGCAACAACGTGGTATCGGCATGGTGTTTCAATCTTATGCCCTGTTCCCTAACATGACGGTTGAAGGAAATATTGCGTTTGGCCTGAAAATGAAAAAGCTTGCTGCTGACGAGATTAAGCACGAAGTCGCGAAAGTGATTGGGTTGGTGGACTTAACGGGCAAAGAGAAGTTCTACCCGCATCAGTTATCGGGCGGTCAACGCCAGCGTGTGGCCTTGGCAAGAGCTTTGGTGGTCAAGCCGCGTATTTTGTTATTAGATGAGCCGCTTTCGGCGTTGGATGCGAAGATCCGAAAGCACCTACGCCAACAGATCCGAGATATTCAAAAAGAGATGAACCTGACCACGATCTTCGTGACCCACGATCAAGAAGAGGCGATGATCATGTCTGACCGCATCTTCTTGATGAACAAAGGCGAGATCGTACAAGCGGGGACACCCGAAGAGATCTACACTCAACCTGCCAATGAATTTGTGGCTGGGTTCATGGGGCACTATAATCTGGTGCAAGCAAACCAAGCCAAGCAACTTTTCAACATTGAAACGGAATGGAAAGTGGCGATTCGACCGGAATCTATCTACGTGAAAGAGCAAGGTCGACAATATGGCGAACATATCTCTGCGCCAAAAACCGGTACAATTCGTAACCACCAGCTCTTGGGCAACGTGATTCGCTACCAGGTAGATGTCGATGAATGTGAATTAACGGTCGACTTATTAAACCGTTCCTCTGAACGACTGTTGGCAAACGGCAGCCAACTTGAACTCCTGTTTAACCTTAACGAAATTCAACCTGTGAGAGCCTAAGATGTTCAAACCTTTGTATGTATTTGATATGGACGAAACGCTGATCAATGCCGATGCAGCGATGCTTTGGAATGAGTTCTTGGTTGAAAAGGGCATTGCTACTGCGCCTAACTTTATCGAAGAAGATAAGCGCTTAATGGGCCTGTATTCGGAAGGCAAACTGAACATGGAAGATTACCTAGCATTCTCCATGCTGCCTTTAGCCGACATGCCAACAGAGCAAGTTACAGCATTGGTCGAAGAGTGTGTTGAACAGCATATTTTGCCTAAGCAGTTTAAGCAGTCTAAACCCTTGATTGAGCAGCTAGATCGCGACAACATCGATATGTTGATCATCTCTGCTAGCGTGACTTTCTTAGTAGAAGCCGTGGGTCGTAAGGTGGGTATCGAGAATGCACTCGGTATCGACTTAGTAGAAAGCCAAGGTCGTTTTACGTCTGAAATCTTAGGTGTGCCAAGTTACCGAGAAGGTAAAGTGACTCGCTTAAAAGAGTGGTTAGATAAGCAAGAAACCAATTACTCAGACATCCATTTTTATACGGATTCAATCAATGACTTACCTTTGTGTGAGCATGCTGATTTTGCCTATCTGGTGAATCCATGCCCGCGTTTGAAAGCACTGGCCGATCAACCGAATTGGTCGATTCTCAACTGGGATTAAATTGAATCTTATATTCGAATTAGGTTCATTCTAGAACTCATCAAGCCGCTGACTACAGCGGCTTTTTGATTCGTATTATTCTATTTCTAGTTTGTAACCTATCCCGTAAATGGATTTAATGTAGTCACATTTTTCATTTATCGAGACCATTTTTTTGCGTAAGTTTTTAATATGGCTATCGATAGTGCGATCACTGACCACTCTTCTATCGTCGTAGATTTTATCAATCAATTGATCGCGACTATAAATGCGGCCAACATTTTGATAGAGAAGGTGCAAAAGCCGAAACTCAGCTGGCGTTAAACTTAGCTTAATACCACATAGGACGGCGGTCATACTCAATTCATCAATATCAATGGCGTTCGTTGTTGACGTGGCTTGGGGCTTGTTGGAACGGCGCAAAATATTTTTCACCCTCACAACCACTTCTCTCGGGCTGTACGGCTTACATATATAATCATCTGCACCCAGTTCAAGCCCAACGAGTCGATCAATCTCTTCGACCTTGGCTGTCGCCATAACCACTGGGATGTCACTGAACGTTCTCAGCTCTCGATAAATATCCAACCCGTCTCGATTGGGTAGCATGAGGTCGAGAATAATGAGTTTAGGCGATGCTTGCTTTACCCAGTCAATGACAAGGTTACCATCGATAATATGATGACTTTCAAGGCCAGAGTGCTCTAAGTACTCACACAGTACACTTGCTAATGCAGGCTCATCTTCGACGACTAAAATCACGATTTTATTTCCTTTGGTAACGCTATGATGATTCGTAGTCCACCCAATTCTGAGTGGTCGGCAGTAATGTGTCCTTGGTGCGCTTCAACGATATTTTTACAGATAGATAAGCCAAGCCCAGAACCGCCACTTGATCGACTGCGCGATTTATCAACGCGGTAAAGCCTCTCAAACAAACGCGGAAGTGATGCATCAGGTACACCTGGATCACTGTCTTCAACGTTGATAATAATACTATCACTAATGTCGGTAACATCTATCGATACATGCCCATTATCGCTAGTGTATCGTGCGCTATTTTCCAACAGATTCACAAACAGTTGTGTCAGTAATCTCTCATCACACGAGGTAAACAGTGGGGCTGAATGGTCATAGTGCTTTGTTAATGTGATGTTTTTTTGTTCTAAACGGATCGAGTTTTGAACGATCACAGAATCAATCAGTTTATGTATATCAACGTTGTTTTTAACATTGAGGTTAAATCCGATGTCATACAGGGAGAGTTGGTGAAGATCCTCAACGAGTTGACCCAACGTGATGATTTGTTGATGTAACGAGTCGATGTATTTTGGTTCAGGTGATCGAATACCGTCTTGTAGCGCCTCTAGTTCACTTCTAAGCACGGTGATAGGCGTTCTAAGTTCATGTGAAATATCTGATAACCACTGTTCTCTAAGTGTTTTCTGTTTTCTTAGTGTCTCGACAACACCGTTGAATATTCCGATGAGATCAGACAATTCATCATTGCCGCTTTTTTTAATGTAGAAATCGAGATCGCCATTTTCGATAGATTTGGCACCTTTCGACAAAGCACGCAATGGTTTCAAAAATCGCCTAACAAGAAACAAAGAGATAAGGAATGAAAGTAACACGGTAATCGATGCGATAGTGCTTACATGCGTCGTTTGTTGTTTGAAAAAGCTTTCTGCTAAAGGCCCTGATATTTTATCCATCTGGACGATAGAGATATACCCAATAACTTGATCATCCAGTGTTATTTCGACTAGCGCTTGATGCTGACCATCTTCAAGGTGATGTAGGTTTTCAGGCGGTCCAATTATGGCTCGCCCGTCTTGATCTAAAATGTTGAGTCGTTGCCAAATAGGTTGAAGGCCTGGCGCTTCCGGCTCTCTTAATGGTGGTGGCGATGGGTGTCTGTCACGAGGATGTGGTCGTGAGGGGCCGCCAATGCTACTGGCGATTAAATGTGGTTCACGCTCTAGCCGCCTCCACTGTTCGGAAGGTGAGTAATATTGCTTTAAGTTATTGGCGAGTTCTTGAGCTAGGGCAATCTCATTATTATTTGTGAAATCTTGGAGCCCTCTTTGAAAACTGGAGTTAATAAAATAGGTCAGTACAAAGAGCATGGTCACGCACACCATTAGTATTGAAACAAACAGTTTGGTGAAAATTGATATGCGCACGTTCTCTCCAGAAATTAAAGTGAATTAAGACGATAGAGTGAGTTAAGACAATAAAATGAGATAAACCAATATTAGCCCTCGATCGTGTGGGAAATATGGACATTGATTTCTTTATTCATCTTAGGCCATGTATAAGCACTCTTTTGTTAGAAATGAATAGCGAGCTGACAGGGTGCTATACCCCATCAGCTCGCATTGAATTATCACTATTTTAGGATAACCCTCTAACCATTATTGACGTCTTGGTGGTGGTGGCGGAACTTCCTCTTCCGATAGACCACCGCTTCCATCTGCGTCTAGTTTATCAAAGTCATCGGCGAGTGGACCTCTGAGCTCTTCTAATTGTAACTCGCCATCACCGTTTGCATCCATTTCTTCAAAACTTGGCATTTCTCTTGGACCTTCACGGCTTTCAGCACACGCTTGAAGCGCGAATGTCGATGTCAGTAAAAGTAATGCTGTCGTGATTTTTTTCATAATTTAATTCCTATTCGTAACCAAATATAAGTGTATTTCTTTGACGCAAATAGGTTAGCGATCAAATTAGCAGAGAAAATGGATAAATCTAGGAGATGAAAGTTAGCGTTTAACTTTAATAGGGCATCAGTTCATCAGCCCATCAAGTCAGGTTGTTTAAACCTCCATTGTTTCTACATAGTTTCCACATTTTCTATTTTTATCCTAGTCCATTATTGAACTCATGAATTTAATGCCTTTAGCAATAAAGGCAGAAAGCTATCGTTGGTATTGAAATGGATTATTTTTTAGGAGCCGTAGAATGAAGGCAATGGTAAAAAAATCAGTCGTTGTCTCTTCTACGTTGTTGGTTGCTTCTTATAGTAACGCTGCGCTTTATAGGGTGGTTTTGGAGGAATCACCAGTAGAAACTGAATCGGTGTATGGGGTCGCAGTTGAACCAGAGCTTGGTACAACGGATTGCTTTAGTACCAGTTGTGGTGACACCGACTACGCATTCGCAGGGGAAGCTCAAAATGCAGAACCAGGTTTTTCCTTTAAAGAGGAGGTCCCCTTTGGTATCGATAACACGTTCTACTATTTGGATTATGACGATATCTATAGCTACTGCACGAGCGAACTTGGCTACGCGACTTGTGAAGCTTGGAGTTCTTTATTGTGGTATGGCGATGATGATGCGGGCATTGGAGGCTTGAAAAATGAGCGTGATGCGTATTACGGGCTGAGCTATCAGACCAATTCCACGGCTTTTTATGATTCTTCTTCGCTAAGCGAGATCCCAGATGTTGGCAGCAACCCACCTGATGTGAGCAGTTATAGTTATTCCTTTGTTGATGGAACAGAGGAGAAGGTCATCACTAAAGTTGACGAGAATGGTTTTGTTCTTGGTAACACCAGCAGTGGTTACTACAGTTATAACAACCAATATATTCAGTTGTATAGGCAGCGTGGTTACTACGATACAGGCACTGAATTTACGGTTCTCCAACCTGAAGCCGATACCAGCATTACGATCAGCGATGCTGACGGCGAAGCGAATATAATCTCCCAAATGGGAAGAACGATGGCTTTTGACTCTTTCAGTTATGGAGGGGAAAGCTATGTGGTCGGAAGCGCGTCCGTTGCGACTTTTTATTACAGTGATGGATACAAAGATTATGACTCTCCGTACACATCCGACAGTGATGCTGAGGATCTAGATAATTGTATCGATGAAGATATTGAGCCTGCTTTATATCCAGAGTGTCAGAACTTTGCTTTTGCTAATCGAGCTTTTGTCTGGAATATAACCGATGCGAATGGTCCCAATGATGATGGAAACCGTTTTGCAGTATCCGATTGGGAAACCAGTTCGACCTATTACTCTTACAACGATGATGAAGCTTCAGCACAAGCGAGTGTGAGGGCTGCAACGATTTCGTCTAGAGGGACATATAGCTCTTATCCTGTTTTAGTTGGTTACAATACGGAACTAGATGATTCAGATAACTTTCTTATGCAGGCTGCTGTGTTTAGGCCAAGCAGTACGTCAAATTTCAGCGTTTCGGAAAATGCTTGGACGACTACATTTATCGCTAATGCGACGGTAGAAGTGAGTGATTCATACATTCACAGTAATTCTGTCGCAACAGACATTAATGAAAACATGATGGTTATTGGTTATGCAAAAAGAGATGGTGATTATCCGTCGGATCGTGTGTCTGATAATCGTATGTTCGTCGCTGATGCGAATGACACAACGCCAACAGCCACATTCTTCGCAAGTTTAGGTGAAGACATTTTCTTTGACAGTGCAGAGGGAAAAGCAAGTGAGATCAACAGCTACAATGAAATCGTTGGCTATGTTGACGCCGAAACTCACGCTGAAGTAGACGGACATGAAAGAAGGCATCGCGGCTTCATTTTCCCTTATAACGACACTGGTACCGATGCTGATAGACGTGCAAGATATAATGATCAAGCTTGGTGGTTAGACGACCTAACTAACGGTGGTGACGACAGTGATGCCAACAACCACTTTAGAATATTGGACGCAACCGACATTAATGACGCGGGTGTTATCTCAGGGACGGCAATACAATGTTTTGCGAGTGAAAGTAGCTCCTCTTCTATGGCTTATGATTCAACCGCACACTTTGCTTATTGTAATGATGGAGTAGGTGACGAGAGGGTGGTGGCTGTAAAACTTATCCCGATATCTGGAGCAACAAGTGAAGACATTGCTGAAAGAAGTGATGATAGCGCTGAAGATGTTGAACGTAGTGGTGCCGGTACCGGGCTATTGGTGCTTATCAGTTTAATGTCCGTGCTTTCAGTTCGCTTGAAAAAGTCTCGTTCTGTGATTGCCTAAATTGATGACGTGCTCACGAGAGAAACAACCTCTATTTGACCGTCAACCATTAAAGTAATGGGTTAGGTTTGATACTTCGTCCCATAAGAATACCGCTGGGATATGAAGCTTTTTAAAAGAGCATCACCTGTTTTGTGATGCTCTTTTTACGTTCAACATACACTTATCTCTTTCTGCTTTAGCCAAAAAAATCACTTGTAACAATTAAGTAACATCTCTTGCTTTGCTGTAAATCAAACCACCACTCTTCAATCCCTTGATAGCACTCACTTTCCTGTTGTGAGGGTTTGTGTGTAACAATTATTTTACAATTTGACGGGTTTTTAGCGTTATTGCCCATTTCCTTCGATGCATTCCAATCTTTCCGCTTGTGGGCCAAATTTAATTAAGGACAAAAAACACGTAATACAAAACCAATAGGTACAAGGAGAAAGTTCATGGTGGATACATACAACCCGCTTGGTACGGATGGATTCGAGTTTGTTGAATACACGGCCGTTGACCACAAGGGAATCGAGCAACTTAAAGCGCTGTTTGTGTCACTTGGTTTTGCCGAGATCGCTAAGCACCGTTCAAAAGAGGCTTGGCTGTATCGACAAGGTGACATCAACTTTATCGTCAATGAGCAGCCACACAGCCAAGCGGAAGCGTTCGCTAAAGTTCACGGCCCATCGGTGTGTGGCATGGCTTTTCGTGTTAACGATGCAACTGCGGCAATGACACAAGCTTTCAGCGGCGGTGGCGAAGAGTATAAAACAGAAATTGGACCGATGGAGCTGAGCATTCCTGCCATTTACGGCATCGGTGAAAGCCTGCTCTATTTTGTGGATCGCTACGGCAAGCAGAGCATCTACGACGTTGACTTCCGATTCTATGACGATGCGGAACAGCGCATGGCCGAAGCCAATGTTGGCTTGTATGAAATCGACCATCTCACGCACAACGTGAAGCAAGGCAATATGGATGTATGGTCTGGGTTTTATGAGCGCATCGGTAACTTCCGCGAGATTCGCTACTTCGACATTGAAGGCAAGCTGACAGGCCTTGTGAGCAGAGCCATGACCTCGCCATGTGGCAAAATCCGTATCCCTATCAATGAGTCTTCCGACGACAAATCACAAATTGAAGAGTTCATTCGTGAATACAACGGCGAAGGTATCCAACACATCGCACTCGCCACCGATGATATCTACAAAACCGTGAAGACTCTGCGTGATCGCGGCATGGACTTTATGCCAACACCAGACACCTACTACGAGAAAGTTGATGATCGTGTGAAAGGCCACGGTGAAGATACCGATCTGCTGCGCGACCTACGCGTTCTGATTGATGGCGCGCCGACCAAAGACGGCATCTTGCTGCAAATTTTCACGCAGACAGTAATCGGGCCTGTGTTCTTTGAAATCATTCAGCGTAAAGGCAACGAAGGCTTTGGCGAAGGCAACTTCAAGGCGCTGTTTGAATCGATTGAAGAGGACCAGATTCGTCGAGGAGTATTAGACGATGCATAAATGGATCTCGTTTCCTCATCGGGAGGGGGTGTGCTCTAAACAAGCGCATGCCGACTTCCCCGAAGAGGCAATTTATGAGCGAGAAGCGGGCCGAAGTGGATTCTTTGGCCCTGCCGCTCACTTTCATCACCAGCATGCCCCAACAGGTTGGTCGGAGTGGGAGGGTGATTTACGTCCTCGCGCTTTTGATTTTACGCTGGTGGAGAAAGCTAGCCAGATAACCCCTTGGGCGGTGCCTCATCTTTTGCACAATGCGGACTGCAAAATCCGCGTGTGGCGCATGGATGAGAAGATGGATTTCTTAGTGCGTAACTCCGATGGCGATGAGCTGCTGTTCATTCACCAAGGCAGCGCCGACCTCTATTGTGACTATGGTCATCTAGCGGTGAGTGAAGGGGATTACGTGATGATCCCGCGCTCGACCAACTGGCGTTTAGAGCCAAGCGAGCCGATGTTTATCTTGATGATTGAGAATACAGACGCGGCTTACTCTCTGCCAGAGAAAGGCATGGTCGGCAATCATGCGGTGTTTGATCCTGCTGTGCTCGACATCCCTTCTATCAATGATCAATTCCGCGCTCAGTATTCAGAAAACCAGACTCAGGTTCAGGTGAAGCGCCACGACAAAGTCAGCGTGATCACCTATCCGTTCAATCCATTGGATGCAATTGGTTGGCATGGTGATTTGGCTGTGGTGAAAGTGAATTGGCGCGATATCAGACCGCTGATGTCACATCGCTACCACTTGCCACCTTCTGCGCACACGACGTTTGTTGGCGCAGGCTTTGTAGTGTGCACCTTTGTACCACGCCCGATTGAGAGCGACCCAGGTGCATTGAAAGTGCCGTTCTACCACAACAATGATGACTACGACGAAGTGCTGTTCTATCACGCTGGTGACTTTTTCAGTCGCGACAATATTGAAGCGGGCATGGTGACTTTCCATCCAGCAGGCTTCACTCATGGACCCCACCCTAAAGCGTTTAAGGCAGGTCAGGCGCATAAGAAGAGGTTTACCGACGAAGTGGCGGTGATGATCGATACTCGCCATGCACTGCAGTTCTCTGATGAGCTCGATAGCGTTGAGAACAAAGAATATGTCTACAGTTGGCAAGAGAAATAAGGGACAAGGATGAAATTAGCAACCAAGAAAAATGGCACTCGCGACGGTCTATTGATGGTCGTGAGTAAAGATCTCAAACAGTGTGTGGCTGCCACTGAAATCTTCCATGCGATGCATCTGGCGCCAACCATGCAAGTAGCCTTGGATAACTGGGACAGCGTTGCACCTCAGTTAGAAGAGTTATACACCTCGTTAAATAACGGGCATGTGACAGGCAGTGAAGTGTTTGCGTCTCAGTATTGTGAATCGCCTCTGCCACGCGCTTATCAATGGGCGGATGGCAGCGCTTATGTAAACCATGTTGAACTGGTGCGTAAGGCGCGTGGTGCTGAAATGCCAGAAAGCTTCTGGGTTGATCCATTAATGTATCAAGGAGGCTCAGATGCGTTTATCGGCCCTCGTGACAATATCGAATTTGCCAGCGACGAGTGGGGCATCGATTTCGAGGGTGAAGTCGCGGTTGTCACCGGAGATGTGCCAATGGGTGCTAGTGCTAAGCAAGCGCACGATTCGATTCGTCTGCTGATGTTGGTGAACGATGTGTCGCTGCGTGGCTTGATTCCAGCAGAGCTCGCCAAGGGCTTTGGTTTCTTCCAGTCTAAGCCCTCTTCAGCGTTTTCCCCGGTTGCCGTTACGCCTGATGAGCTAGGTGAACAGTGGAAAGGCAGTAAGGTACACCTGCCACTGACTTCAACCTACAATGACCAGCCTTTTGGTTGTCCGAATGCCGGTGTAGATATGACCTTCAATTTTGCAGAGTTGGTTGTGCATGCAGCTAAAACTCGACCATTATCGGCAGGCGCGATCATAGGTTCAGGCACGGTATCGAATAAGCAAGGCACTGACCACGGCACCTCAATTGCCGAGGGCGGCGTGGGCTATTCATGCATTGCCGAGGTGCGCATGATTGAGACGATTCGCGATGGCAAACCTTCGACTCAATTCATGTCGTTTGGTGACTCGATCAAGCTTGAGATGCTTGATGCGGCGGGTGATTCCATTTTTGGCGCGATAGACCAAAAAGTGAGCCAGTATCGAGCGCTATAATCCACGTAATAGGGTTTCAGTATGAGCGAGAGCATCGTGAACAAGAACATTATACTTTACGGTTACTGGCGCTCTTCGGCTGCCTATCGGGTGCGTATTGGATTAAACCTAAAGCAACTCAACTATGAGTCTAAATCGGTGCATTTGGTGCGTAATGGCGGCGAGCAGCATGATCCACAATATCGCGAACTCAATGCCAGTGAATTAGTGCCGGTGCTGGTGGATGGTGAAGTTCAACTCAATCAGTCGCTGACGATCTTGCAATACTTGGACGAAAACTATTTGTGTGAGAGCAGCCCAGACGCCTTGTTGATTCCCGAGCAAACACCATTGCGCTATCAAGCGTTGGCAATGGCGCAGGATATTGCGATAGAAATTCACCCTCTGAATAACCTGCGTGTGTTGCAGTATTTGGAGCGAGAGTTGTCGTGTGAGCAAGAGGCGAAAATAGACTGGCTTCACTATTGGATGAGCCAAGGTTTTTCGGCATTAGAAGAGAAGCTTTCTAAGCATCGTCAAACATACGCTGATTCAGTTTATAGCCTCACCGATTCACCATGCATTGTCGATATTTGCTTGGTGCCACAGGTGTATAATGCGCTGCGCTTTGGCGTTGATATGTCGCCTTATCCGCTGATTAACTCAATTGTCGAAGCGTGTAATCAGTTGCCCGCTTTTATTGATGCGATGCCAGAGAATCAGGCGGATGCGAATGATTCCATGTAGATTCACTGATGTAAACGCAAATACTTTTCCCTTACGCTGCCAAAACCGCTTCTTGAAAGAAGCGGTTTCCAACATTAAATATATTAAATACAGTTAGTGTGTGAATATTTATCTCGTTTAGAACTAATATGGATTTAATAAAAAGCCTTGTTATTAATTAAAAGGCTTTACCCCAAGGTTTTATATTAGTGGTGATTATCATTCGATAATATTAATAATAAAAAATACCTTCACCTTTAGTAATCAGAGTACCAGCTTCATTGGTAATTATTTTATCTAAATCAAATAATGAACCAATCGCCGCATTACCCAATCCAGCTTCAACGAACTTACAAACGGCATCAATTTTTGGCCCCATAGAACCAGCAGGGAATGAAAATTCTGCTAAACCAGCAGCCGTTGCTTGCTTCATTTCTGCTTGGTCTTCTTTACCATAGTTACGGAAAATCGAACCATCGGTTAAGATAATAAATAAGTCGGCATGGATTTTTTCAGCCAGTAATTCAGCCGTAAGGTCTTTGTCAATTACGCACTCTACGCCAGTACTCTTACCATGCTCAATACTCACGGGAACACCACCGCCGCCACAAGCGATAACAAGGTTTTCTGTATCTAGAAGAGTTTCAATTTGCTGAATTTCAACAATGCTTTTTGGCATAGGAGAAGGCACAACGCGACGGTAATACTCGCCATCAGCTTTAAACTGCATTGTGCTTTGAGCCATTAACTCTTTAGCTCGTTGCTCTGTATATACAGGGCCAACAAATTTAGTTGGGTTAGCAAACGCAGGGTCTTTTTTGCATACTTCAGTTTGCGTGACTAGCGTCGCTACGTCTAATTCAGGGTCAATGTTTCTTAGTTCTTGCTGTAACATATAGCCCACCATGCCACAGGTTTGAGAGCCGAGTACATCCATTGGATACGGGGTCGTCTCAGGCGAATATTCGTTATAAGCCGCGTTTTGTTCCATCAACAAACCTACTTGTGGGCCATTACCATGAACGATAACAATCTCATGCTCGCGTGCGATCGCGGCAATACTCGCCGCTGATTTGATTATATTTTCACGTTGGTTTTCAGCCGTTAATGCTTGGCCTCTTGCTAAAAGAGCGTTACCGCCTAAAGCTAATACTATGCGCATGATAATGTCTCCGATCATTTAATAATGATTTTATTTTACGTAGGGATTAACCGCTTGTTTCTAATTAAATTCAAGCTTATTAATAACAGTGACTAAGTTTTTAATCACTCTTAAGTAATTAACATACCGAGATAGTATGGGAAAATAATCGTCCTAAATGTGATAGTTATCAAATTATTATTTCACTAGAAATGGAGCTGTGGAAATAGGAGTTATTGCAATTCGATTAAATATCCATAAGCTTGGATACAATCTAGCGGTGGAGGCTTTTTTGGTATGAATGATTCGTCTTTAGTGAATATTATCTCTGGCTATAAAATGATTAATTTTCTATTTTTGTTTTAAATATGATGAGCAGATCGCATTAAGAGCTTTAGAAAAGGCACGAGGCTTTGTTGCGTAATTCAATGGAACTAAATCAAGAACCTACGATCTGATCAG